>NZ_JBVKDO010000016.1:0-254820 GCF_055633805.1 Amycolatopsis sp. NPDC114478
ACAGTAATGTGTTGTCGAGTTGACTGGTACTAATAGGCCGAGGACTTGTCTACGAAGATGTTGCGCATCCACTCTACGGTTCTGAAACACCACGCCGGTGACGGTGTGTGTTGTTTCGGAGTGTTTCGGTGGTTTTAGCGTCAGGGAAACGCCCGGTCCCATTCCGAACCCGGAAGCTAAGCCTGACAGCGCCGATGGTACTGCAACCGAAGGGTTGTGGGAGAGTAGGACACCGCCGAACTTACCTTACGTACGGCCCGTTAGGATAGCCAGTTGGCTGCCCTAGCGGGCCGTACGTGTATGTCCGGAACAAGATTTTTTTCATGGCAGGAGGCCAGGTGTCCGAGTTCGGTCGACGAGACTCAGCGGATGATGGGTCCGGCCGGTCGGCACGCCGGGACGAAGGCTCCCGGGGCCGATCGGACGAACCCCGGGGGAACCAGCGCGGTGGCGCGAAGCAGGACCGCGGCGGCCGCGACAGCGGTCACCAGGGCCGGCCTCGCCGTGACGACCGCGGGGTCCGCGGCGGCGGCAAGCCGTTCCGCGGCAGCGACGGTCCCCGCGACCAGCGCGGAGGATACGCAGGTCAGGGCCGTGGTACGAGCGACCGCGACGACCGTCGCGGCAGCTTCCGCGACGGTGGCCGCGACTCCGGCGGCCGGCCGGGCGGCAGCAGCCGGTATTCGGGCGGCCCGAGCCGTTCCGGCGGTGGCCGGTACGAGGACCGCGACAGCAACCGCTCCGGCGGGCGCTCCGAGAACTCGAGCCGAGGTCAGGACGACCGCGGCGGCCGCCCCCAGGGCAAGTCCTCGTACGGCGATCGCAAGCCGCGCTGGGAGGACCGCAGCAGCCGCCCCGGCTCGGACTCGCGCGGCGGCGGCTACCAGCGCCGCGACGACGACCGTAGCCGTGGCAGTTCGGACTCCCGCGGCAGCTACCAGCGCCGGGACGACGACCGCGGCCGTAGTAGTTCGGATTCGCGCGGTGGTTACCAGCGCCGCGACGACGACCGCGGGCGCGGCAGTTCGGACTCGCGTGGCAGTTACCAGCGGCGCGACGACGATCGCGGCCGTAGTAGCTCGGACTCGCGTGGCAGTTACCAGCGGCGCGACGACGATCGCGGCCGTAGTAGCTCGGACTCGCGCGGTAGCTACCAGCGCCGCGACGACGACCGGAGCCGTGGCAGCTCCGACTCCCGCGGCAGCTACCAGCGCCGCGACGACGACCGCGGCAGCCGGACTGGTGGCTTCAAGCGCGAGGACCGCGGCGGCTACCAGCGGCGCGACGACGATCGCGGTGCGCGCACCGGCGGTTTCAAGCGGGATGATCGCAGTGGTTCCGACCGTCGCGACGATCGCGGTGGCCAGACCGGCGGGTTCAAGCGCGAAGACCGTGGCAGCTACCAGCGTCGCGATGACCGCGGTGGTTCCGACCGTCGCGATGACCGCGGTGGCCAGACCGGCGGCTTCAAACGTGAAGACCGCGGCAGTTACCAGCGGCGCGACGACGACCGCGGCCCCCGCACCGGCGGCTTCAAGCGGGACGACAGCCGGCGCGACGACACCCGGCGTGACCGGCCCCGTCGCGACCCGCAGCCGCGCGTCGGGGGTCCTCTCGACGACGAGGCCCTCGCCAGGGAGCTCCTCGAAGCCCCGGAACTCCCCGAGGACATCGAGTTCTCCGACCTCGACGAGGAGGCCCGCCGCGAGCTGCGGACCCTGCCCAAGGGCCTGGCCGAGACCGTCGGGAAGCACCTCGTCGCCGCCGGGGGCCTGATCGACTCCGATCCGGAAGCCGCGCTCGAGCACGCCAAGTACGCCAAGGCCAAGGCCTCGCGCGTGCCGATCGTGCGGGAAGCGCTCGGCCTCGTCGCCTACCACGCCGGCAACTGGTCGGAAGCCCTCTCCGAACTGCGGGCCGTCCGGCGGATGACGCGTAGCGACGACCACATCGCCATCATCGCCGATGCCGAGCGTGCGCTGGGCCGGCCCGAGCGCGCCCTCGACCTCGCGAAGGAAGCCGACACCACGAAGCTGGCGAAGGCCGTCCAGGTCGAGCTCGCCATCGTCGCGGCCGGCGCGCGGCGGGACTTGGGGCAGCTCGACGCCGCCGTCGTCTCGCTGCAGGGTGACGACCTCAAGGCCGAGAAGCGCGACCCGTGGAGCGCTCGCCTCTTCTACGCCTACGCCGACAACCTCGTGGCCGCCGGCCGCAAGGACGAGGCCGTCCAGTGGTTCCTCAACTCCGCCGAGGCCGACGCCGAGGACGAGACCGACGCCGCGGAACGCGCGGCGGAACTGGCGAACGAGAAGAAGGACACCGAAGACTCGGATGAGTGACGCCCTGCTCGCGGCCTACGACGCGGTCCTGTTCGACCTCGACGGCACCGTCTACCACGGCACCCGGGTGATCCCGGGCGCCCCGGAGACGGTGCGGGCCGCGCGTGAGCACGGCACACCGGTCCGGTTCGTCACGAACAACGCGTCCAAGGCCCCGGCCGAGGTCGTCGACCACCTCACCGGCCTCGGCATGCCCGCCGACGCCGGTGAGGTGCACACCAGCGCCCAAGCGGGCGTGCAGCTGCTGAAGGAACGGCTCGAGCCCGGCGCCGAGGTCCTGGTCGTCGGCACCGAGTCCCTCGCCGCCGAAGTCACCGGAGCCGGCCTCGAAGCCGTCCGCGAGAACGCCCCGAGCGTCCAAGCCGTCGTCCAGGGCCACTCGCCCGACAACACCTGGGCCGCGCTGGCCGAAGCCTGCCTGGCCATCCGCGCCGGCGCGCTCTGGGTGGCCTGCAACGTCGACGCCACCCTGCCCACCGAGCGCGGGCTGCTGCCCGGCAACGGCGCGATGGTCGCCGCGCTGCGCACCGCCACCGACGTCGAGCCGCTCGTCGCCGGGAAGCCGGAGCCGCTGCTGTTCGAGACCGCCGCGCGGTCGGCGGGCGCGGAGCGGCCCCTGGTCGTCGGCGACCGGCTGGACACCGACATCGCCGGCGCGGTCGCCGCGGGCATGGACTCGCTGGTCGTCCTCTCCGGCGTCGCGACGCCGGAGCAGCTGATCGAGGCCGTCCCGGCCCAGCGCGCCACGTACCTCGCGAAGGACCTCACCGCGCTCACCGAGTCGGCCGACGACCTGAAGATCGGCCCTCGCCCGGGCTGGACCGTGACCGTCGAGCACGGCACCCTCACGGCGAAGGGCGACGGCGACGCCCTGGACCTGCTCCGCGCGCTGTGCCACGTGGCCTGGGAGACCGGCGTCACCGAACTCGGCGAGGACGCGAAGGCCCGGCTGCGCTGACTGCTACCGTCGTAACGTGCAGGATCATCCCTACCCCGTCCCGGGCCCGCCGCCCGGTTCGTTCTCGCAGCAGACCGACCCGCGCGCCGGCATCGACGAAGCCGTCGCCGGGCTGGACGACCTCGACGCGCTGCCGCTCGCGGAGCACGTCGAGCGGTTCGACGCCGTGCACACCGAGCTGACGGTCGCCCTCTCCAGCATCGACAAGGTCTGACCGCGGTGCCCAAGCGGGCGCGCCTCGACGCGGAGCTGGTCCGGCGCGGCCTCGCCCGGTCGCGCGAGCAGGCCTCGGCCCTGATCACCGGCGGCAAGGTCACCGTGCGCGGCATGGTGGCCAGCAAGCCCGCCACCGGTGTGGAGTCCGACGCGCCCATCGTCGTCAGGGACGAGGACGACCCCGGCTGGGCCTCCCGCGGCGCGCACAAGCTGCTCGGCGCCCTGGAAGCGTTCAGGGACCTCAGCGTCGAGGGCAAGCGCTGCCTCGACGCCGGCGCGTCCACCGGCGGCTTCACCGACGTCCTGCTCCGCAACGGCGCCGCGACCGTGATCGCCGCCGACGTGGGCCGCGGCCTGCTCGACTGGCGGATCCGCACCGACGACCGGGTAGTGGTCATGGACCGCACCAACGTTCGCAACCTCTCTCCCGAAGACCTCGGCGGCCAGGTCGACGTCGTCGTCGGGGATCTCTCGTTCATTTCGCTGAAGCTCGTGCTGCCTGCGCTCGCCGCCTGCGCGCGCGAAGGCGGCGACCTCGTGCCGATGGTGAAACCGCAGTTCGAAGTGGGCAAAGACCGGCTCGGCAGCGGTGGCGTCGTCCGCGACCCCGAACTGCGCGCCGAATCGGTGCTCGCGGTCATCGACGAGGCCGCGAAGCTCGGGCTCGCGCTGCGCGGCGTCACCGCGAGCCCGCTGCCCGGGCCGTCCGGGAACGTCGAGTACTTCGTGTGGCTGAAGAAAGAACACGTGGCCGAGTCCACTGTGGACGCGGTAGACAGGTCTGAGGCCGAGCGGCTCGTCCGAACCGCCGTCGAGGAAGGGCCCGCATGACCACCGAACGTGAAGTGCTCCTCATGGTGCACCCCGATCGCGAAGCGACGGGCGAGGCCGCGCGCGAGGTTTCGGCGCGCTTCGCCAAGGCCGGCATCCGGATCCGGGTGATCGAGCAAGACGTCTGCGCGCTGATCAACCCCGACGAGCACGGCGTCGGGGCGACGTGCACCGTCGTGGACCCGGACGACAACCCCGCCGAAGGGGTCGAGCTCGTCTTCGTCCTCGGCGGCGACGGCACGCTGCTGCGCGCGGCCGAGCTGGCCCGCCCGGCCGGCGTGCCGGTGCTCGGCGTCAACCTCGGCCGCGTCGGCTTCCTCGCCGAGGCCGACTCGGACGCGCTGGCCGACACCGTGCAGCGCGTGGTCGACGGCGACTACCAGGTCGAACCGCGGATGACCATCGACGTCACGGTCACCCACGACGGCGAAGAGCTCGCCCGCGAGTGGGCGCTCAACGAGGCCAGCGTCGAGAAGAGCACCCGCGAGCGGGTCCTGGACGCGCTGATCGAGGTCGACGGCCGCCCGGTGTCCGCGTTCGGCTGCGACGGTGTGCTGTGCGCCACACCGACCGGTTCGACGGCGTACGCGTTCTCGGCGGGCGGCCCGATCATCTGGCCGGACGTCCAGGCGCTGCTGGTCGTGCCGAGCAACGCGCACGCGATGTTCGCACGGCCCCTCGTCGTCTCGCGGAACTCGGTGATCACCGTCGGGATCGACCCCGACGGCTCGCCCGCCGTCCTGACCTGCGACGGCGGCCGGCTCATCGAGCTGCCGCCGGGGGCCCGCGTGCGGGTGACGTGCGGCAAGACCCCGGTGCGGCTGGTCCGCCTGTGGGACGGCCCGTTCACCGATCGGCTCGTGCAGAAGTTTTCGCTGCCGGTGAAGAGCTGGCGGGAGCGCCACGCGCGCCCCTGCGAGTGACCACTCGGCGATTCATTCGAACATATCGGCGACTCGCCGGGTGCCCGCGCGCGCAGAGTGTCGGTGGGGGCCGCTACCGTAGGCGGCGTGCTGGCCGAGATGCGCATCCAGGGCCTCGGAGTCATCGAGGACGCCCTGCTGGAACTGCACGCGGGCTTCACCGTCGTCACCGGTGAAACGGGTGCGGGGAAGACCATGGTCGTCACCGGGCTGCACCTGCTGTCCGGGGGCCGAGCCGAGGTGTCCAAAGTCCGGACGGGGATGCTCAAGGCGTTCGTGGAAGGGCGGTTCACCTATTCCGGTGTCGAAGGCGCCGAACGGATCGTCACCGAGTCGGGTGCCGACGTCGACGAGGACGGCAGCGTCATCGCGCTGCGGGCCGTCGCGGTCGACGGGCGCTCACGCGCCCACCTGGGTGGCCGGTCGGTGCCGGTCGGCGTGCTCGCGGAGCTGTCCGAACAGCTGATCGCGGTGCACGGGCAGAACGACCAGCTGCGGCTGCTGCGCCCGAGCGAACAGCGTGACGTGATCGACCGGTTCGCCGGCGACGCGGTGGCGAAGCCGCTGACCGCGTACCGCGAGGTCCGGTCCGAGTGGCTGGCGGTGATCGCGGAGCTGACCGAGCGGTCGACGCGGTCGCGGGAGATGGCCCAGCAGGCCGACCTGCTCAAGCACGGGCTGACCGAGATCGACGCCGTCGCGCCGGAGCCGGGCGAGGACGTCGAGCTCACCGCGCAGATCAAGCGGCTCGCGGCGGCCGACGAGCTGCGCGCGGCCGCGACCGAGGCGCACCTGGCGTTGTCGGGCTCGCCGGACGGCGACCCGGACGCCCCGAGCGCGATGGGCATGGTTTCCGAGGCGCTGCGGCGGCTTGCGACGTCCGAAGACGCGGTGCTGCGCGAGCTGGCGCCGCGGCTGGAGGAGGCGTCGACGCTGCTGACCGACGTCGGGTCGGAGCTGGGCAGCTACGTCGAGACGCTGGACGCCGACCCGGCGCTGCTGGAGAAGGTCCTCGCCCGCCAGGCCGACCTGAAGCGGCTGACCCGCAAGTACGCGGCGGACGTCGACGGCGTGCTCGCCTGGGCCGACGACGCCCGGCGCCGGCTCGAGTCGATGGACACGTCGGAGGAGGCGCTCGCCGAGCTCGCGCTGCGGCGCGACCAGCTCGCGGTGCAGCTGGCCTCGCACGCGGTCGAGGTGTCGGCGGCGCGCGTCGAGGCCGCGGCCGCGCTGGCGGAGGAGATCACGCGCGAGCTGTCCGGGCTGGCGATGGGCCAGGCGGCGATCGAAGTGACGGTCGAGCAGCGCCCGGCCGAGCACGGCGACACGCACGCGCTGCCCCTCGACGGCCGCGCGGTGCACGCGGGGCCGGACGGCGTCGACGACGTCGAGCTGCTGCTGCGCGCCCACGACGGTGCGCCGCCGCTGCCGGTCCACAAGGCCGCCTCGGGCGGTGAGCTGTCGCGGGTGATGCTGGCGATCGAGGTGGTGCTCGCGCACGCGGACACGGTCCAGACGCTGGTGTTCGACGAGGTCGACGCCGGGGTCGGCGGCCGCGCGGCGGTCGAGATCGGCCGGCGGCTGGCCCGGTTGGCCCGGACGCACCAGGTTCTGGTGGTGACGCACCTGCCGCAGGTGGCGGCGTTCGCGGACCAGCACCTGGTGGTGGACAAGGGCCACAGCGGCGGGGTGACGCGCAGTGGCGTGAAGAACCTGAGCCAGACCGAGCGGGTCAACGAGCTGGCCCGGATGCTCGCCGGCATGGACGACACCGAGACGGGCCGCGCGCACGCGGAGGAGCTGCTGGCGACGGCGGAGAAGGCCAAAGCCGAGCCGGCACCGAAGCCCAAGCGGGGCAAGAAGAAGTAGGCGGCTCTTCGGGCGGAGGGCCGGGGCCCCGGGACTGGGGCGCCGCCGGGGTTGGGGCCGGGCCAGGGCCGGGCTGGGCCGCCGGGGCTGGGATGTCGCCGGGGGGTGGGGCCGCCCCGGGGGCCGAACTGGGCCGCTGGGTTGGGGCGCCACCGGGGGATGGGGCTGCGCCGGGGGCTTAGCGGCGCTCGAGGTCGGCGTTGATCGCGCCGAACACCTGCGCCAGCGTTCGCGCCTGCTCACGGCTCACGTGGTCCGCGAAGTGCCGCTGTACCCCGCGCACGTGGGTCGGCCAGGCCCGTTCCAAGGCCGCCAAACCCTCGTCGGTCAGCACCACCAGCGTCGACCTGCGGTTGGCCGGGTCCACCTCGCGCCGCGCGTAGCCGTCGCGCTCCAAGCCGTCCACCACGCGCGTCAAGCCGCTCGGGCTGTGCACCAGCGCCTCCGCCAGCTCCTTCATGTGCAGCCGGCGGTCCGGGGCCTCCGACAGCTGGACCAGCGCGTCGTACGTCCGGTGCGGCATCCCGTGCTCGGCTCGCAGCTCCGCGTCCAGCACCCTCAGCAGCAGCGCCGATGAGCGCAGGAACCCCCGCCAGGCCGCGTCGTGTTCGTGGGACAAGCTCACGCCGGGAATACTACTCGCGCGGACTGTTGTTGTGCGGACTGTTCGCATGCGAAGAAAGGACCCAGGATGCGCGCGGTGGTACTCCGGGAACCCGGTCCCGTCGAAAACCTCGAACTCAAAGAACTTCCGCTGCCCGAGGTGAAACCCGGCTGGGTGCGGATCGCCGTCAAGGCGTTCGGGCTCAACCGGTCCGAACTGCACACCCGCCTCGGCCTGGCCGACGGCGTCACCTTCCCGCGGGTGCCCGGGATCGAGGCCGTCGGGGTCGTCGACGCCGGTGGTCGTTTCGCACCCGGGCAGCAGGTCGCCACCATGATGGGCGGGATGGGCCGCACCTTCGACGGTGGCTACGCCGAATACACCCTCGTGCCGGAGAGCCAGGTCATCCCGTTCCGGAGCGACCTGCCGTGGGAGGTCCTCGGCCAGGTCCCCGAAACGCTGCAGACCGCGTACGGCTCGCTCACCACCGGGCTCGACCTCAAGGACGGCCAGACGCTCCTGATCCGCGGTGGTACGTCCGCGCTCGGGTTCGCCACCGCTGCCCTGGCGAAGGACCTCGGCGCCACCGTCTTCGCGACCACACGCCAACAAGAGCGGCTTCAGACCCTGCGCGACCACGGTGTCGACCACCCGCTCCTCGACGACGGCGACATCGCCACCCAGGTCCGGAAGATCGCGCCCGAGGGGGTCGACGCCGCCCTCGAACTCGTCGGGACGCCGACCCTGCCGGACACCCTGAACGCCACCCGCGTGCACGGCACCGTCTGCTTCGCCGGCATGTTGTCCAACCAATGGACGATCTCGAACTTCTATCCGATCGGATACCTTCCCGCCGGGGTGCGGTTGACCGCTTATGGTGGTGAGGCGGACGACCTGCCCGCCTCCGTCCTTCAGCGCCACCTCGACCGGATCGCCGCCGGCGAAACGAGCCTCGGCCCGGCGAAGGTGTACGCGATGACGGAGATCCGGCAGGCGCACGACGACTTGGAGCACAACCGGACGGCGGGCAAGCTCGTCGTGCTGACCGGCCGAGCGGAGGGAGCCGCCCCGTGATCCTGCCGCCGCCCGCCGACGTCGAAGCCCAGCTGGCCGCCGCCCGCCGCGACGGCGACCTGGACCGCTACCTCGGCCTGCTCGCCGGGGAAGAGCTCTTCGTCCCGATCCGGCGGGTGGACGCCCACAGCATCCTCGACGAGCGGGCGGAGACGTTCCCCAACGTCTACTTCGAGACCGGCGGCGACGAGTTCCTGCAGGTCTTCACCCGCGGCGCGCTGCCCGACCTCGGTCCGGACGTCGTCGCCATGAGCGGCGCGCTGGACTGGGCGGTCGACGGCGTCGGCCGGCACGAGCGGGTCGTGTTCAACCGCGGCACCCGGGGCGAGTGGCGGCTGGCCGGCGCGACCCTGCAGCCGTGGCTCGACGCGCACCACGACGACGTCGTCCCGCTGGAGGAGCAGGTCGAACGGCTGATCACCGCGCCGTACGGGCACCTCGAAGGACCGATCGCGCACGCGCTGGCGTGCGGTGCGCACCTGGCCGTGCTCAACGCGGCGCCGTGGAACGTCCTCGACGCGCGCCGCCACGACTACGTCGCCGAGGTGCGGGGCCTGCGGGACTGGTGGGGCGTGCCGGACCCGCCGGCCTGGCGCGCGACGATGGCCGACCTGATCGGCGACGGCTACGCGCTGACGCCGGGCAACCTCGTGCTCATGCTGCGCCTGCGGTTCGCCGCCGAGTACGGGCTGACCAGCGGCGAGTTCGACCCGCTGACGTGGGCGGACCTGGTCGACCGGTGGTGCGCGGAGAACGACGCGGCCGAGCAGGCCGAGGAGCTGCGGCACACCGTCCGCCGGGTGTCGCGCTGCGAACAGCGCTTCCGGGCCGACGGCCTGGTCGACGCGGACGGCTTCGTCACGACGGCGCTTTCGTGGGACGTCGGCCGCGCGGTCAACATCGCGCGGTGGGGGCTCGCGGCCGGTTATTGCGACGCGCTGACCGCCGAGCTGATGGTGCTCGAAGCGGGTTCGCTGGCGCGCCGCTACCACCAGTCATGGGCCGACCTGTCGGCCGGGTACCTGATGGGCCGCGTCCTGCACGCCGAGGAGGACGAGTTCGGCGAGTGGTACCCGGCGGCCGTGCGGGTCCACCACCAGCTCCTTCAGGACCCGGGCAGCCCCTGGGTGAACCTCGATTTCGGGTCGCTCTCGGAGGAGTCCGACGCCTGACCCGTGCGGGGGAGGTCACCACAACGAGTCACCTGGGCTACGGCGTGGCGAGCATCGTCCCACGAGCAAATTTGTCACCATCGGCCACATGAAGCTCACCGGCTTGCTCACGCGGAACCAAGAACCCCTCCCGGGGATCACCGGCGTCGCCCGCGTGGACCGCCGGACCCGGGAGCTGCTGCGCCGGATCAGTCCCGGCGACATCGTCGTGCTCGACCAGCTGGACCTCGACCGCCAGACGGCCGACGCCCTGGTCGAGGCGGAGGTGGCCGGCGTGGTCAACGCGTCGCCGTCGATCTCCGGCCGGTTCCCGAACCTGGGGCCGGAAATCCTCATCGCCGCCGGCGTCCCGCTGGTCGACTCGGTCGGCGGCGAGCTGCTGCGCACGATCAAGGACGGCACCAAGCTGCGGCTGCACGAAGGCCTCGTGTACGTCGGCGAGCGCCAGGTCGCCTCCGGGATCGAGCAGACCGCCGACAGCGTCGCGGACCAGATGATCGAGGCCAAGGCCGGGATGTCGACGCAGCTGGAGGCGTTCTCGGCCAACACCATCGAGTTCCTCCGCCGCGAGCGCACGCTGATCCTCGACGGCGTCGGCGTGCCGGAGCTGAAGGTCGCCCTTCGCGACCGGCACGTGCTGGTCGTCGCGGGCGGCAACGGGCACGCCGAAGACCTCAAGAAGCTCAAGAAGTACGTCGCCGAGCACCGCCCGGTGCTGATCGGTGTCGACGCCGGCGCCGACACCCTGCGCGTGCAGGGGTACCGCCCGGACGTCATCGTCGGCGACCCCACCGGCATCGGCACCGCCACCCTGCGCGGGGGCGCCGAGGTCGTGGTGCCCGCCCAGCCGGACGGGCACGCCCCCGGTGTCGAGCGGATCCAGGACCTCGGCATCGGCGCGGTGACGTTCCCCGCGTCGGGCAACGCCGAGGACCTCGCGCTGCTGCTGGCCGACGCGCACGGCGCGAGCCTGGTCGTCACGGTCGGCTTCCAGGCGACGCTGCGCGAGTTCCTCGACCACGGCCGGTCCGGCTCGAACCCGTCGACGTTCCTGACCCGGCTGAAGCTCGGCACGAAGCTCGTCGACGGGAAGGCGGTGGCGACGCTGCACCGCAGCCGGGTGTCGATCGGCGCGGTCGTGCTGCTCGTGCTCGCCGCGGTCGTGGTGGTCGCCGCGGCCCTGCTGGTGTCCGACGTCGGCTCGGTCTACCTGGACTGGCTCCGGCACACCTGGAATTCGCTCGCCGCCTGGGTCAAGGGATTGTTCACGTGATTTCGCTGCGCTACCACGTCGTTTCCATCGCCGCCTGCTTCCTCGCGCTGGCTGTCGGGGTCGTGCTCGGCTCGACGGCGCTGAACGGCACGCTGCTGTCGGGGCTCGCGGGGGAGAAGAAGGACCTCGGCAGCCAGGTCTCCGACCTCGAGGCGCAGCGCAACGCGCTCAACGCCCGGCTGGCCGACGCCGACGCGTTCGCCGGCTCGATGGGGCCGAAGGTCGTCGCGGGCGCGCTGGACAAGCGGTCGGTGGTGCTCGTGACCACCGAGGACGCGCGCCCGGCCGACCGGGACGCGCTCAAGCAGCTGGTCGGCCAGGCCGGCGCGTCGGTGACCGGCGAAGTGCAGCTGACGTCCGCGTTCGCCGACCCGGGGAAGGCCGACCAGCTGCGCGACGTCGTCACGCGGCTGCAGCCCGCCGGCTCGAAGTTCCCGACCGCGGGCGACTCCGGCACGCTCGCCGGCGCACTGCTCGGTTCGGTACTGCTGCTGGACAAGACCACCGCGAAGCCGCAGTCCTCGGGTGAGGAGCTGGCGGCCGCGATCGGCGGTCTCACCGACGGCGGGTTCGTCAAGGCGGGCGGGGACGTCAAGCCCGCGCAGCTGGCGCTCGTGCTGACCGGGGCGCAGGCGACCGGCGACGGCGCGGGTGACCGCGCGGCGACGATCGCCCGGTTCGCCACGCAGCTCGACCGCTCCGGCGCCGGCACGGTGCTCGCGGGCGACGCCGGTTCGGCCGAAGGCACCGGCGCGCTGGGCGTGGTCCGCGCGGACACGTCGGCGACGTCGATCCTGTCCACTGTGGACAACGTGGACAGCTCGGCCGGCCGGGTGAGCACGATCCTGGCGCTGAAGGAACAGCTCGACGGGGGCGCTGGACGCTACGGCATCGCCGGTAACGCCCAGGCCCCCGCGCCCGGGGTCAGCCACCCCGACGGGAACTGAGGCTCAGCTCGCGAGCCACAACGCCGGGACGTTCGGCGGTTCCCAGCCCGGCTGCGACGTGTGCGCCTGGCGGCACGTGTACGTGACGCCGTTGTAGGTCACCTTGGCGCCGGCCGCATACGCGGTCCACGGTGCCCACGCGGGGACCGACGGCGGTGTGCTGGTCGTCGTCGGCGGAGTGGTGGGCGTGGTCGGAGTCGTGGGCGTGGTGGGTGTGGTCGGAGTTGTCGGGGTTGTGGGGGTGGTGGGTGTCGTGGTCGGCGGGGCCGAGCAGTTCGGCGTCGAGGCCGCGAGACCGTCGACCACCGCGTGGAACAACGTCGACCCCGGGTCCAGGTCGTAGAGCGAGAACATCATCGCGCCACCGAGACCCGTGCAGTGGATGTAGTCCGTGCGCGCCCGGACCGATTGCGCCGACGAGCCGCCGTAGAAGTTCGTCCCGTCGTAGAACCAGGCCGACTGCGTGACCGGGTCCCAGTACGTGTCCGCCGGGTTGTCGACGACGCCGGACAGTTCCTTGTACATCGCGACGCCGGGGACGTTGCCGCTCAACGCGTGCCCGGGCGACGGGCCCGAGGCCGACTGGTACAGGCCGTGGTTCGACCCGGCGGGCACGCCGGTCCAGCCGCGGTAGTAGAACGGGATGCCGAGCGTCAGCTTGGCCGCCGGGAAGCCGCCGGCGATGCCGTACGCGCTGTTGCCGTGCAGGTAGTCCTTCACCACCGAATCGATCGTGTACTTCTCGGTGCCCGGCGGGATCGTGCCGGACGGGTCGTTCGGCGACGAGTACAGCGGGTCCTGGAAGTTCGTCGGCCCGGTCGCGTCCCACGCGCCGTGCATGTCGTAGGTCATCGCGTCGCCGAAGTCCAGGTACTGGCCGATCCGGTCGGTCTGGATCTTCGCGATCTTGTCCTGGCCGCCGGGCAGGGCGGCCGAGAGCGCGTAGTGCTTGCCGCCCAACGCGTCCAGCTCGCTGCGGAACTCAGCCATCAGCGCGGTGTAGTTCGCGGTGTCGGCGGCGCTGTAGTGGTTGCCGACGTGCCCGGTCGGCGACCCCGGGTACTCCCAGTCGATGTCGATGCCGTCGAAGATGCCGGCCGCGGTGCCCGGGCCGCCGTAGCCGCCCGACGCCGGGATGTTGCCCTTGACGAACATGTCCAGGCACGAGCTGACGAACTTCTTGCGGGACGCGTCGGTCGCGGCGGCGTCGGAGAAGTACTTCGAGTACGTCCAGCCGCCGATCGACAGCAGCACCTTGAGGTTCGGGTGCTTGGCTTTCAGCTCCTGGAGCTGGTGGAAGTTGCCGGCGATGGGCTGGTTCCAGGTGTCGGCGGTGCCGTCGACGCTGATGTCGGAGCCGAACGTCTTCTGGTAGTCGGCGAACTGGTCCTCGGCGCCGTCCCCGGCGTTGGGATCGCTTTCCCCGCCGGGATCCGGCGTTGTCGCCTTGGTCGCCTCGAAGCACGTGAGGTTCGCGGGATCGATGTTCTCGAAGTCGTAGAGCAGGTAGTCGAGGTTGCCGGCGATGGCGTCGACGTTCTTCAGGTAGTAGGCGTTCTGGTAGATGCTCCACTGGTCGTAGTAGGCGATCCGGACCCCGCCGGAGGTCGCGGCGGCCGCGCCCGGCGCGGCCGGGCCGGCGACGGTCAGCCCGCCGATCACGACGGCGGCGGCCGCGGCGGCGACCAGGGCGAATCTTCGCTGCATGGGCGTCTCCTCGCGCAGGCGGACGGCCCTCTCCCGGCCGCGACGGCGCGGGAGAGGGCGTACGCGACGGTTCTTCACGAAGCGGGTCCGGCCCCGGTCATGAATGTGCGCGCGGAGACGACGAGGTGTCAATACTTTGGACTAGACCAATCTGCCGGACCGCGCGCTATGCGACGCGGTGTCCGGATTCTCCCTACTTCAGTGGTGGGTCGAGCGGGAAGCACGACACGCGCACCGGCCACGTGTCGCCGCCGGCCGGCAGCGGCATCTGCATCAGCGCGGCCGCCGCGTCGGAGTCGTGGGCCTCTTCGGCGGCGGCGTGGAAGATGTCCGCCGCGATCGACTGGTCGAACACGCCGATCTGCTGGTGCGGCCACGCTTCCGCGCCGTGCAGCGCGCCCGGGATCAGCTGGTCGACGACCTTCCGCAGCGTCACGCCGTTCGACGCCTGGTACTTCCAGACGTCGACGCCGAGGTTCTTCCCGGCCTCCGCCATCCGGCCCCACGCGGTGAGGTTGAAGTTGACGTAGTGCCACGACATCGTCCGCGACAGCTCGAGGGGCTGGCTGCCGTCGGCGGCGAACTGCACCGGGAACCGCTTCTGCTCCGCGTCGAGGATGATCTTCCGGGCGGCGTCGCGGTGCCCCAGGTACGCCGAGATCGCCGCGTTCTGCATGTCGAGGAAGGTGCCGTGGTTGTTGGTGGCGGCCAGTTCCAGCTTCGCCTGCGGGCTCGTCTGCATCCAGTCGAGGTACTGGCTCAGCCACGCCTTGATCCCGGAGCGGTCCTTGCCCGTCCAGCCCGGCGCGCCGCCGTCGAGCAGCGCGAACGCGTCCATCAGCTGGCTGAACGACTGGGTCGAGTCGATGATCCCGGTGCCGCTGATCGTGGTCTTGCACGGGATGATCTGCGAGTACGTCATGTTCGGGTTCATCTTGGTGGCCGGGTCGAGGAACCACGTCCGGATGTCCAGCGCCGCCCGCTTCGCGTACTTCGCGTCGCCGGTGTAGTACCAGGCCAGCGAGAGGTAGTACATCGCGTCCCAGGCCCACATCCGGTAGGTGTGGTCGGTGATCGCGTCGGCCTCGGGGTTGCGCTGGCCGTCCTTGCTGACGTACGGGCAGCCCTGCGGGTTTTCCGGCGTCTTCGGCTGGCTCGCCCACCAGTACGGCGCCTGGCTCGTGTAGTCGTGCTTGTCACCGCTGGGCGGCGCGGACGGCTTGTCCACGACCGACCACGGGCCGGCGGTGAGCGCGGTGTCCGCCTTGGCCAGCACGGCTTTCAGCGCGTCCCGCTGGGCCTGGGACGCGTGGCCGGCGCGGATCGCCTGCTTGGTGTTCGCGAGCTTGGCGCCGTCGGTGACGATCGTGTGCGGTGGCGACGCGGCGGCCGCCGTCCCGCTGACCGGGACCAGGAGCATGCTCGCGGAAACCGCCAGCGCGCCTAGGACTCTTCGCACGTCGACCGCCTTCCGGGGACGTCGAAATCCCCACGTCGTCACCGGGCGGCGGTACGGCTGCAGGGATTCTGACGTCCTCGGGCGGCAGGTGTCAATCGGGCCAGGTGCGGCGCTTGGCCAGCGGCCGGGCGTACGAACCCGCGCGGCTGGTCTTCAACCCCAGGGCCACCAGCGACTCGGCGAGCCGGACCGCCGCCGCGACGCCGTCGATGACCGGAATGTCCAGCATCGTCGCGATCTTCCGGTCCAGGCCGGTCATCCCGGCGCAGCCGAGCACGAGCACCTCGGCGCCGGCGTCCCGGGCGCGGCGGCCGGCGGTGAGCAACGCCGATTCCGTACGACGCTCGTCGGTCAGCTCCAGCACCCCGAGGCCGGCGCCGGTCACCGTGACGCAGTTCTGCGCGACCCCGGCGGCGTGCAGGCTGTCCTCGATCAGCCCGCACGTCCGGTCCAAAGTGGTCACGACGCCGTAGCGGCGGCCGAGCAGGCAGGCCAGGTGCGCGGCCGCTTCGGTGATGTCGACGACCGGGACGTCCAGCAGCTCGCGGGCGCCTTCGCGGCCGTGCTCGCCGAAGCCGGCGAGCACGACGGCGTCGAACGGTTCTTCCAGGCCCCGCAACAGATCCAGCACAGCCGCGGCGGACAGGAAGCTGTCCAGCCAGCCCTCGGCCGACTCCGGGCCCCAGCGCGGCGTCCGGGCGAGGATCTCGGTGCCGGGGCTCGCGGCCGCGCGGGCCCCGGCTTCGATCTCCTTCGTCATCGCCTCGGTGGTGTTGCAGTTGGTGACGACGATCCTCATCGATGCTTCCTCGAAACCGCGAAGTACAGCAGCGCCGAGGACGCCGTGCCGATGAACCACGAGTACGGCGCGGCCGGGGCGAAGAACGGCACCAGCGCGATCACCGCGGACAGCGCGGCCGTCGGGAAGAACGTGACCAGCGCCCGCGGGTTCACGCGCGGGTAGATCCCGTCGGCGACGAACAGCTGCGCGACGTCGACCTTGCCGCGCCGGATCAGGTAGTAGTCGACGATCATGATCCCGAACAGCGGCCCGAGGAACGCGCCGAGCCCGCCGAGGAAGTAGTTGACCACCGCCGGCGAGGAGTACAGCTTCCACGGCAGCACGCACAGCGCGGCGACCGCGCTGATCATCCCGCCGACGGTGAAGGTGATCCGCTTCGGCCAGATGTTGGCGAGGTCGTAGGCCGGGGAGACGAAGTTGGCGACGATGTTGACGCCCATGGTGGCGATGGCGAACGTCAGCGCGCCGACGATCAGCACCGGCGTGTTGTGCACCTTGGACAGCAGCTCGGCCGGGTCGGTGATGGCCTCGCCGAACACCTGCATGCTGCCCGCCGTGACGATCACCGACAGCAGCGCGAACGCCGTCGAGTTGATCGGCAGGCCCCAGAAGTTGCCGCGCTTGACCGTCTTCTGGTCCGGGGCGTTGCGGGAGAAGTCGCAGAAGTTCAGCATCAGCGTGCCGTAGGTGGCCAGGATCAGCCCGGCCGCGCCGAACCACTGGCGGATCTGCTCGCCCGTCGAAAGCTGCTTCGGGCTGCTGGTCAGCGAAATGTGCCAGTTGCCGGCGGCGAGGATCCACACGGCGAGGGCGATCATGACGACCCAGATCGCCGGGCCGCACCAGTCCTGGAACTTGCGGACCGACTCCATGCCGCGGGTGAGGATGAGCGCCTGGACCGCCCACAGCGCGATGAAGCAGATCCAGCCGAGCGCGTGCAGGCCGAGGAAGCCATGCTCGGTCAACGGTTTCAGACCCGGGTCGATGGTGAGCACGAGCAGCGTGATGGCCACGCTCGCGAGGTAGGTCTGGATGCCGTACCAGAAGATCGCGATGATCGCGCGGATGAGCGCGGGCAGGTTGGCGCCGAACGTGCCGAAGCTGATCCGCGCGACGACCGGGAACGGCACGCCGGTGCGCTGGCCGATCCGGCCCATCAGGTTCATGCCGGCGTAGATGATCACGAAGCCGAACAGCAGGGCGGTGAACACCTGCCAGGCGGACAGGCCGAGCACGAACAGCCCGGCCGCGAAGGTGTAGTTGCCGAGGTTGTGCACGTCCGACATCCACAGCGCGAAGATGTCGTAGACCTTCCAGCGACGTTCTTTCGCGGGGGCGAGGTCTTCGTTCCAAAGCCGGGGATCCGGCGGTGGGCTCGTCTCTTGCTGGTTCTCGGTGAGCGGGGCGGCGGTCATGCTGGCCTCCGGTCCACGGATATTTTGGGGGTTCCGGGTGGCGGAGCCCCCGGCCGGGGCGAAGCTCCGCTCGATTCAGTGCAGCGACGGCGATTTGGGATACCAAAATTTGGCATCCCAAATATCACCCCGATGTCCGCCGTCGTCAACCCTTCGGCCCGTAAACTCTTGTTACGGGCGTGTTGAGGAGAGGGGACCGGTGACGACGGCGAGCGAGCGGCAGCCCCTCGCGGCCACCCGCCAGCGGGTGCGCGACGAGCTGCGCGAACGGATCTTGACCGGCCGGCTGCGCCCGGGCGACCGGCTGGTCGAGCGCGAGCTGGCCGAGGACCTCGGTGTCTCCAGGGTGCCCGTCCGCGAGGCGATCCGCAGCCTCGAGGCCGAGGGGTTCCTCGTCGAGCAGTCGGCGCGGCGGATCGTCGTCCGGCAGCTCGCGCGGGTCGACGTCGAGGAGCTGTTCGACGTCCGGGAAGCCCTCGAAGGACTCGCGACGGGGCGGGCCGCCGAACGAGCGGGCGCGGCGGAGCTGAAGCGGCTCGAGCGGGTGCTCGCCGACGCCGCCCGCGCGACCGCCCGCGGCGACGCGGCCCGGATCACCGTGCTCAACTCGCGGTTCCACGACGAGATCGTGGCCATCGCCGGCAACACGCTGCTGACCACGATGCTGCAGCCCCTGCAGGGCCGGCTCCGCTGGCTCACGAGCCAGAACGAGCACTGGGACGACCTGCTCGGCGAGCACCGCCGGCTCTACGAGGCGATCGCGTCGGGGAACGCGGAGCGCGCGCACGCCGAAGCGGTCGAGCACGTGCGGGTCAACCGCGAGGTGACGCTGAAGTCCCTCTTCGGCGACGATCAGGCGGAGATCGCGGCCGGCTCGAGGTAGGGCGCCACGGCACGCAGGGCCCGCTCGCCGGCGGGCGCGATGTAGCGCATGGCGCTTTCGGCGGCTTCGAGGCCGTGCAGCCGGGCGAGGACCCAGGTGGCGGGTTAGGTCGAGGCGAGGCAGCCGCCGGCGGTAGCCAGGGTGCCGCGACGCCAGCCGCGAGGAGCTGGGTGCTCTCCGCCGGGCAGGGCACGCGGCTCGTCGGGATCGTCCGGCAGCACGGCGCGACGATCATCGAGGACGCCCCGCCGCCGCTGGCGATCGCCGGAAGCCACCGTCTACGTCTCGGGGCTGTCGAAGAGCGTCGCGACGGGGTTGCGCGCGGCGCTGGCTCGAAGGCGGTACCGTCGCACGCTGGGAGGCCCGCAAGCGCGAGGACGCCAAGCGCTCGCCTCGGCGGTGCTGGCGGTCGCCACAGCCGAGCCGTTCGCTACGACGCCGACGGTGCCGCAGGTGCTCCGGCCGGCGCCGGGATCGGTGGGACACGCCGAACTGCGCGCTGGTCTCGAAGGGGTCCGCGACGAGGTCGAGCGGGATGTTTTCCGCTGATCACGGCCGGATGACGAAGGTCACGCTCGGTACCGGAGAGCTCACGTATTAACATGATCCGCGGGTCCTCGCTCCATGAGCGGACGTGGCATATCCAACAGCCCGCGGACCCGCTGCCAACAGGCGCTTCCCAGTGCCTTCATGGGAAATTCACAGAATGGGTGGCAAGTCTGACAACGTGAACGACGCCGACGACGGTGCCGGAACGGCGGCACGATGACGACTGCCCAGGCCACTCTCGAAGCGCCCTCCCGGATCGCGAGACCGGGTGGGAAAGCGCCGTACCTGCACCAGATCGACCTGTTCCGGCTGGTCACGTTCGCCTGCGTGATCCTCATCCACGTGGTGGGCGCGACCAACTTCCCGCAGGACGTCGGCGCCAACGCCGTCGAGACACCGCTGCACTTCACGCGGGAGGCGTTCTTCGCGCTCACCGGGTTCGTGCTGGTGTTCCAGAACCGCGGCCGCGAGATCACCCCGGGCGACTTCTGGCGCAAGCGGCTGCCGCTGGTCGCGACGCCGTACCTGGCGTGGTCGATGTTCTTCTGGGCGTTCTCGCTGGTGACCGGCACGCAGCAGCCGGCCTCGCTCGAGGCGTCGATGCGCCTGCTGCTCAGGGACCTCGTCACCGGGGGCGCGTGGTACCACCTGTACTTCCTGCTCGTGACGATGCAGGTGTACCTGCTGTTCCCGTGGATCATGAAGCTGCTGCGCGCGACCGAGGGCAAGCACAAGTGGCTGCTGCTCGGCAGCGGCGGGCTGCAGGTCGGCGTGACGCTCTTCATGACCTACCAGCCGTTCGGTGTCAGCTACGAGACGATCACCCACCTGTACGCCACGGTCCTGCCGTACCAGTTCTACACACTGTTCGGCGCCGTCGTGGCCATGCACTTCGAGGCCGTGCACGCCTGGGTCGGCCGGCACCGGCTGCTGCTCGGCGGCGCCCTGGTCGCGGTGCTGGCCGGCACCGAGTGGTACTACCTGCACACCGTCCACAGTGGAACGTTCCCGCAGGTGGCCAGCGACCCGTTCCAGCCGTACCTCATCCCGTGGTGCGTCACCGTCATCGCCGCGATCTACGCCTTCACCACCTGGTGGTCGGGTCGCCGCGTCGACGGCGGCCGCGGCGCCCGGCTGGTCTCCTGGGCGGCGAACCGGTCGTTCAGCATCTTCCTGGTCCACCCGCTCGCGCTGGCGTTCCTCGGCCCGCTGATCCCGCGGGTGGCCGACCGCTTCGGGGCGCCTTGGCTGAGCGTGATCATCTACGTGGCCACGATCGCGCTGACGATCGTCATGGTCGAGGCGCTGCGGCGCCTGCCGGGCAGCCGCGCGCTCACCGGACGGCCGCGCCTGCGGCTCGCGAAGGCCGCCGCGTAGTCACCCCGAAGGGTGGTCAGGAGCACAAAAGAGAGTTCCGGCATGTCCCGGCGCGCGGATCCGCGGTCTTCGGATATGCTGGCGGCCCGTGGGACTTCAGTCACGGGCTACCAAGTACGTTTTTGTCACCGGAGGCGTCGCCTCCTCTCTGGGTAAAGGACTCACGGCTTCCAGCCTGGGACAGCTCCTTACCGCGCGCGGGCTTCGCGTCACGATGCAGAAGCTCGATCCGTACCTCAACGTCGACCCCGGGACGATGAACCCGTTCCAGCACGGTGAGGTGTTCGTCACCGACGACGGCGCCGAGACCGACCTCGACATCGGGCACTACGAGCGCTTCCTCGACCGCGACCTCGACGGCAAGGCCAACGTCACGACCGGTCAGGTCTACTCCGAGGTGATCGCCAAGGAGCGCCGCGGCGAGTACCTCGGCGACACCGTGCAGGTCATCCCGCACATCACCGACGAGATCAAGGCCCGGATCACCGCCGCGGCCGAGCCCGACGAGGCCGGGAACGCCCCGGACGTCGTGATCACCGAGGTCGGCGGCACGGTCGGCGACATCGAGTCCCTGCCGTTCCTGGAGGCCTGCCGCCAGGTCCGCCACGACGTCGGCCGCGACCACTGCTTCTTCCTGCACGTCTCGCTGGTGCCGTACCTGGCGCCCTCGGGCGAGCTCAAGACGAAGCCGACCCAGCACTCGGTCGCCGCGCTGCGCAACATCGGCATCCAGCCCGACGCGCTGGTCTGCCGGGCCGACCGCGAGATCCCCGAGGACCTCAAGCGCAAGATCGGCCTGATGTGCGACGTCGACACCGAGGCCGTCATCGCCTGCCCGGACGCGCGGTCGATCTACGACATCCCGAAGGTGCTGCACAGCGAGGCGCTCGACGCCTACGTCGTCCGGCGCCTCGGGCTGCCGTTCCGGGACGTCGACTGGACGGTGTGGGGCGACCTGCTCGACCGGGTGCACAACCCGAACGAGGTCGTGCGGATCGCGGTCGTCGGCAAGTACATCGACCTGCCCGACGCCTACCTGTCGGTCACCGAGGCCCTGCGTGCGGGCGGGTTCGCCCACCGCGCCAAGGTCGAGATCGTCTGGGTCGCCTCCGACGACGCGCAGACCGCGTCCGGCGCCGCGTCCGTGCTGTCCGATGTGGACGGTGTGCTGATCCCGGGCGGGTTCGGCATCCGCGGCATCGAGGGCAAGGTCGGCGCGATCGAGTACGCCCGCACCCGCGGCGTGCCGCTGCTCGGCCTGTGCCTCGGCCTGCAGTGCATGGTCATCGAGGCCGCCCGGCACCTGGCCGGGATCAAGGACGCCGGGTCGTCGGAGTTCGACGAGAACACCACGCACCCGGTGATCTCGACGATGGCCGACCAGCGCGACGTCGTCGCGGGCGAGCGGGACATGGGCGGCACCATGCGCCTGGGCGCCTACCCGGCGAAGCTCAAGCCGGGTTCGCAGGTCGCCAAGGCGTACGGCACCACCGAGGTGTCCGAGCGCCACCGCCACCGCTACGAGGTGAACAACGCCTACCGCAAGCAGCTCTCGGACGCGGGCCTGGTCTTCTCCGGCACGTCGCCGGACGACCGCCTGGTCGAGTTCGTCGAGCTGCCCGCCGACCAGCACCCGTTCTTCGTCGGCACCCAGGCGCACCCCGAGCTGAAGAGCCGCCCGACCCGGCCGCACCCGCTGTTCAGCGCGTTCGTCAAGGCCGTCGTCGACCGCAAGGTCGCCGAGCGGCTGCCGGTCGAGCTGCCCGAGGCGCCGGTGGCGGCCCGATGACGGCCCCGGGCGAGCACGAGTTCAGCGTCGCGTCGAGCCGGGACGTCCACATCGGACGCGTCGTCGGCCTGCGGATCGACGACGTCGTGATGCCGGGCGGCGACACCGCGGTCCGCGAGGTGATCGAGCACCTCGGCGCGGTCGCGATCGTCGCGCTGGACGACGACCGGCAGGTCACGCTCATCCACCAGTACCGGCACCCGATCGGGCACCGGCTGTGGGAGCTGCCGGCGGGCCTGATCGACCACCTCGGCGAGGACCCGGTCGGCACGGCCGAGCGCGAGCTGGTCGAAGAGGTCGGCCTGGCCGCTTCGGACTGGGTGACGCTGGTCGACGTCGCGGCGTCGCCCGGCTTCACCGACGAGGTCGTGCGGGTCTTCCTGGCCCGCGGACTGTCCGATGTGGACCGTGAGGTGCTCGGCGAGGAGGAGGCGGACCTGGTCATCCGCAAGTTCCCGCTCGCGGAGGCCGTGCGGATGGCCCTGGCGGGCGAGCTGATCAACGGCGCCACGGTGTCCGGGGTACTGGCCGCGCACGCGGTGGTCACCGGAGTGGCCCCGGCGCGTCCGGCGGACGCGCCGTGGGACGACCGCCCGACGGCGTTCGCCAAGCGCAAGCAGTCCTGAGGGGGTCCGCTGCGTCCCGCTTCAGGGGCGCAGCGGACGGCCCTGGGCGTCGAGGCCGCCGTCCTTCAGCAGCATGATGCCGTCGATCATCGGCCACAGGAAGCCGATGCCGGTCACCAGCACCACGAAGAGCTGGAGCAGGCCCAGCCCGACCTGGCCGGTGTAGAACCGCCCCACGCCGAACGGCAGGACGATCTGGAGCACGCCGGCGACGGTCTTGGACCGGTAGGAGTAGGGGACCGGCGCGTACGGCATCGGAGCCGGTGGCGGCGCGTACGGGTCCGGCGCGTACATCGGCAGCTGCATCGTCGCCTGCGCGTACGCCGGCGGCGGCCCGAAGAAGCCCGGGTGCGGGGGCGGCAGGTCGCGGAATAGCGGCCGCAGGTCGCCGAGGGTCGTCGCCGCGTAGGCGTCCGTCACCCGCGTCTCGTACTCGTCCGGCGTGATGCGGCCCATGCCGAAGTGGTCGGCGAGCAGCCGCGCCGCTTCCTCCCGCTCGGCCGTGCCGATGCGGAGTTCGTCCGACTCCATGGAATCCAAGGTAACCGCGCGAACCTGAGAACGGGGTTTCTGCCGGGTCACGAGTCCCGGGCGGCCTAAGGTGTGCCGCGTGGCCTCCAGCCCGCACAGCACGGACGGCGTGATCGCCGCGTACCTCGACCACCTGGCCGTCGAACGCGGGACCGCGCGCAACACCCTGGACAGCTACGCCCGTGACCTGCGCCGGTACGCCGCGCACCTCGACGGCGCGGGCGTCGCCAAGATCGCCGACGCCACGTCCGCGCACGTCACGTCGTTCGGCGCCGCGCTGCGCGAAGGCGACGGCGAACACCGGCCCCTGGCGGCGTCTTCGGCCGCGCGGGCGCTCGTCGCCGTGCGCGGCCTGCACAAGTTCGCCCACGCCGAAGGCCTCACCGAGCACAACCCGGCCCGCGAGGTCCGCCCGCCGACGCCGGCGAAGCGGCTGCCCAAGGCGCTGCCGGTCGACGACGTCCTGCGGCTGCTCGAGACCCCGCCGCCGGACGGCGAGCGCCCGCTGCGCGACCGGGCGCTGCTGGAACTGCTCTACTCGACCGGTGCCCGGATCTCCGAAGCCGTCGGGCTGGACATCGACGACGTCGACGACGCCGAACGGACCGTCCTGCTCGACGGCAAGGGCGGCAAGCAGCGGCTCGTCCCGATCGGGCGGCCCGCGCTCGCCGCGGTGCACGCCTACACCGTCCGCGCGCGCCCGGCGCTCGCCGCGCACGGCCGCGGCACCGCGGCGCTGTTCCTCAACGCCCGCGGCAGCCGGCTTTCGCGCCAGAGCGCGTGGCAGGTCCTCAAGGACACCGCCGAACGGGCGGGGATCGCCGCCGTCGTGTCGCCGCACACGCTCCGCCACTCCTTCGCCACGCACCTGCTCGAAGGCGGCGCGGACGTCCGGGTCGTGCAGGAACTGCTCGGCCACGCGTCGGTGACGACGACGCAGGTGTACACGCTGGTCACGGTCAACACCCTGCGCGAGGTGTACGCGACGGCGCACCCGCGGGCGTTGGGCTAGATGGCCCCATGGAGGGCGAAGGGCCTTCGTACGCTGCACCGACGGTCGAGTGACATTGCCCCGTCGAGTCCGGCGCGTTGCTTTGCCGGGGCTCCGGCTCCGCGCATAGGCTGCGTCGGACGCGACGAACAAGGAGTCTTCTCGCCATGTCGACACCGAACCAGCCGGCCCACGCGGCCGAGTCCGCCGGGTCGGCGGCGGCGAACCTCAACGACGTCAAGATCGCGACGCCGGAGATCCACGACGGCGACGAGCCGCAGGAGCGCAACGGCAAGAAGGTGAAGCTCGAGGGGATCGGGCCCACCGGCCGCCCCATCCGCGAGCACCCCGACCCGGCCCCGCTGGACAAGCACGGCCCGGCCAAGATCATGGCGATGTGCAACCAGAAGGGCGGCGTCGGCAAGACGACGTCGACCATCAACCTGGGTGCCGCCCTCGCCGAGTACGGCCGCAAGGTGCTGCTCGTCGACTTCGACCCGCAGGGCGCCCTCGCCGTCGGTCTCGGCATCCAGCCGCACGAACTGGACCACACGGTCTACAACGCCATCATGGAGCGGTCGGTCAGCGCCACCGACGTGCTGATGAAAACCCGCGTCGACGGCGTTGACCTGCTGCCGAGCAACATCGACCTGTCCGCGGCGGAGGTCCAGCTCGTTGCCGAGGTAGGGCGCGAGCACACGTTGTTACGGGTCCTTCGTCCGGTCATGAACGACTACGACTATGTTCTTGTCGACTGCCAGCCCTCACTCGGCTTGCTCACGGTGAACGCGCTGACCGCCGCGGACGGCGTGATCATCCCGCTCGAGTGCGAGTTCTTCAGTCTCCGAGGCGTCGCGCTCCTGATCGACACGATCGAGAAGGTGCAGGAACGCCTCAACCCCAAACTGGACATAGTCGGGATTCTCGCCACCATGTACGACCCGAGAACCCTGCACTCGAAGGAGGTCATGGCTCGCGTGGTGGAGGCATTCGGCGAGACCGTGTTCGACACGGTCATCAACCGCACCGTGCGGTTCCCCGAGACGACGGTCGCGGGTGAGCCGATCACGACCTGGGCGCCCAAGTCGGCCGGCGCGGCGGCGTACCGCCAGCTGGCCCGTGAGGTGATCGCTCGGTGAGCAGGCGCGCCTCCCTGCCCGGAGCGTCGGAACTCTTCAGGATCACCTCCAGTCCCGCCCTCGATCTCCCTCCCCAGGCACCACCCGCCGAGCCCGTCGAGAAGGCCAGGCCTTCGGACAACGGCCGGACGGAACAGCTGGCCCGCAGCGCGGCCCCGCACGGGTCCGGCCGGACCAAGCACGACGCGAAGATCACCGTGTACGTCTCCGGCGACGAGCTCGTCGCCATGGAGCAGGCCCGGCTGACGCTGCGCGCGAAGCACGACCTGGTCGTCGACCGCGGCCGGCTGGTCCGCGAGGCGGTCGCCGTGCTGCTGGCCGACTTCGACGCCAACGGCGAGGAGTCGGTGCTGGTGCAGCGGCTGCGGGTGGTCGGCTCAGACGGCGGCGAAACCGAGGGCTGATGGACGAGCCGGCACCGGTCCCGGCATCGGCTCCGGAGGAACAGGTTCCCGAAGAGCACCAGACGGTGCACGGCGGGATGATCCCCGAAGGCGTCAACACCGAGGAACTGAGCACGTCGAAGTTCAAGGTGCGGCTGGCCAACTTCGAGGGACCGTTCGACCTGCTGCTGCAGCTGATCTCGCAGCACCAGCTCGACGTCACCGAGGTGGCGCTGCACCGGGTCACCGACGACTTCATCGCCTACACGCGGGCGCTGGGCACCGACTGGAACCTCGACGAGACGACGGAGTTCCTGGTCATCGCGGCGACGCTGCTGGACCTGAAGGCGGCGCGCCTGCTGCCGTCGGCCGAGGTGGAGAGCGAGGACGACCTCGCGCTGCTCGAGGCCCGCGACCTGCTGTTCGCGCGGATCCTGCAGTACCGCGCGTACAAGCAGGTGGCGGCGCTGTTCGGCGAGCTGGAGCAGGGCGCGCTGCGTCGCTACCCGCGTTCGGTGGCGCTGGAGGAGCGGTTCATCGGGCTGCTGCCCGAGGTGATGCTGGGCGTGACGCCGCAGAAGTTCGCGGAGATCGCGGTGGCGGTGTTCCGGCCGAAGCCGCCGCCGACGGTGTCGATCGCCCACATCCACATGGGCCGCGTGTCGGTGCGCGAGCACGCGGCGCTGCTGCGGGTCAAACTGGCCGCGGCGGGGCAGGCGACGTTCGGCGAGCTGGTCGACGACTGCGAGCACACGGTCGAGATCGTGGCGCGCTTCCTGGCGCTGCTCGAGCTCTACCGCGAGGCGACGGTCCAGTTCGAGCAGAGCGAGGCGCTGGCGGAGCTGCACGTCCGCTGGACGGGCGGCTCGATGGCGGAAGCCTCCGCGGCGGCCGAGCTGGACCGGTCCGCCGGAGACGAAGAGGAGTACGGGTGAGCCCCGAAGACAAGACGCCGGAGCCGGTCTCGGAGGAGATCCCGGAGCCGGGGTCGGAGCAGGTCGAGGCGGCCGCGGCGGAGCTGGCGCTGGACGAGGCGCTGTCCGGCGAGCCGGTCACCGTGGACGGCGAGCCGGAGGAGCCGCTGGAGCCGCTGGTCGCGGAAGCTCCGGCCGAGGAGGCTGCGGCGGAAGAGCCGACCGAGGAGAGTGCCGTCGAGCCCGAAGCCGGCGTCGAGCCGGCCGAGCCGGATGCGGAGCTTTCACCCGAAAGCTCCGAGCCTGAGTCCGAAGCCGCCGAGCCCGGTCTCGATCCCGACGATCCCGAGTCGGACCTCGTCGCCGCCGGGGACGTCAGCCTGCTGCCCGACGTCACCTCCGATGAGGCCCTCGAAGCCGCCCTCGAGTCGCTTCTCCTCGTCGTCGACTCGCCGGCCAGCGAGGAGCTGCTCGCCGAAACCCTCGAACAGCCCAAGGCGCGGATCGTCGTCGCCCTGCGGACCATGGCGCAGAAGTTCACCGACCGGACCTCCGGGATCGACCTGCGCCGCGTCGGGGAAGGGTGGCGGTTCTACACTAGGGACGTCTACGCCCCGTTCGTGGAGAAGCTCCTGCTGGACGGCCAGCGGTCGAAGCTGACCCGGGCCGCGCTGGAGAGCCTCGCCGTGATCGCGTACCGGCAGCCGGTGACCCGGGCCAGGGTCGCCGCGGTGCGCGGCGTGAACGTGGACGGCGTGATCCGGACGCTGCTCGCGCGCGGCCTCATCGAAGAGATGGGGACCGACCCCGAGACGACCGGCACGCTGTACGTGACGACCGAGCTGTTCCTGGAGCGACTGGGGCTGTCGTCACTGAACGACCTGCCCGCCATCGCTCCGTTGCTACCCGAAGTGGACACCATCGATGACATCCAGTGAGCACCCCGACGGCATCCGCCTGCAGAAGGTGCTGTCGCAGGCCGGGGTCGCCTCCCGGCGGGCGGCGGAAGACCTGATCGCGGCCGGCCGGGTCGAGGTGGACGGCCAGATCGTCACCGAGCTGGGCCGCCGGGTGCACCCGGACGAGGCGGTCATCCACGTCGACGGCACCCGCGTGAACCTGCGCGACGACCTGATCTACCTCGCCCTGAACAAGCCCAAGGGCGTGCACTCGACGATGTCGGACGACCGCGGCCGCCCGTGCGTCGGCGACTACCTCGCCGGCCGCTACGAGGAGACGCCTGGTGTCGTGCACGTCGGCCGGCTCGACGAGAACACCGAGGGCCTGCTGCTGCTGACCAACGACGGCGACCTCGGGCACCGGCTGATGCACCCGTCCTACCGGGTGCTCAAGACCTACCTCGCCGAGGTCGACGGCCTCGTCCCGCGCGGGCTCGGCAAGGAGCTGCGCAACGGCTGGGAGCTGCCGGACGGCATCGTCAAGGTCGACCAGTTCCGGGTGAAGGACATGCATTCCGGCAAGTCGCTGGTCGAGCTGGTCATCCACGAGGGCAAGAAGCACATCGTGCGCCGCCTGCTCAAGGACACCGGCCACCCGGTGCTCAAGCTGGTCCGCACGGCGGTCGGCGACGTCCAGCTCGGCAACCAGCGCGTCGGCTCGATCCGGCGGCTGACGAAGGGCGAGGTCGGCGCGCTCTACCGCAATGTCGAGCTCTGACACACGGCAGTGACGAAGCCGCCGGGGGTCGCGTCGTCCGGGCGGCCGTAGTCCGCGGCCAACTGGGCGCCGGTGACCGTGGCCGGTTCCCAGCCGTGCTCGCGCAGCCACTCCGGTGCCCGGTCGCCGAGGCCGCCCTTCCACAGGCCGGTGATGTGCTCGCTGCCCGGCGCCGCCTTGGCGCGGGCCAGCAGGCTGTCCGGCGTCCCGTCCGCCCGGTGCTCGAACGACACGGTGCTGCCGGGCGCGGAGAGCCCGGTCACCGTGGTGAGCATCCGGTCGGTTTCGTCGTGGGACAGGTAGACGAGCAGGCCCTCGGCCAGCCACGCGGTCGGGATGTCCGGGACGAACCCGGCGGCGAGGAGCGCGCTCGCCCAGTCTTCGCGCAGGTCGACCGGGACGGCGATCCGCTCGCAGGACGGCTCGGCGCCCTGTTCGGCGAGCACGCCGTCCTTGAACGCCAGGACCTCGGGCAGGTCCAGCTCGAACAGCCGGGTACCGGCCGGCCAGGGCAGGCGGAACCCGCGCGCGTCGAGCCCGGCGGCGAGCAGCACGACCTGGGCGCACCCGGAACCCAGCAGGTACTCGTCGTAGAACCGGGTGCGGATCACGACCTGGGAGGCGAAGAACGCGCCGAGGCGGCCGGCCGGGCGGTTCTCGGGCAGGACCGACCGGCCCGCGGTGAAGAACGCGGCCGCGTGCGGATCGTCGAAGAGCCGGTCGGGGCGGCGGCTTTCGCGGGCCCGCAGGCCGGCGACGCCGACCGCGGTCCGGCCCACGGCGGGCAGGGACTCCGTCATGATCTCCAACCTACGCCCGACTTTCCGCCGTGGTGAGCGCGGTTGCGGCTCGCTAGCGTGACGGGCATGCGACTCGGGGTGGTGTGCGGGGTCCTCGCGGTGCTCCTGTCCGGTGCGGTGGCCCCGGCGGCCGCGGCGCCCGCGGCGAGCGAACCGGTCTACGACTACGCGAAAGCGATCCGCGAAACCGTCTGGGTCGACATCGGCCACGACGGGGACGGCGACGGCAAGCCCGACCGCGTCGCCGCCGACATCATCCGGCCGAGCGAAGCCACTTCGCGGGTGCCGGTGATCATGGACGCCAGCCCGTACTACTCGTGCTGCGGGCGCGGCAACGAGAGCGAGCTGAAGTCCTACGACAGCGCCGGGAAGCCGGTGAAGTTCCCGCTGTTCTACGACAACTACTTCGTGCCGCGCGGGTACGCCGTGGTGCTCGTCGACCTGGCCGGGACGAACCGCTCGGCGGGCTGCGCGGACGTCGGCGGCACCTCCGACGTCGACTCGGCGCGCAAGGTCGTCGACTGGCTCAACGGCCGCGCGACCGGCTACAGCGCCAAGACCGGCGGCAGCGCGGTGCCGGCGAGCTGGAGCACCGGGAACGTCGGGATGATCGGCAAGTCCTACGACGGCACGATCGCCAACGGCGTCGCGGCGACCGGTGTCGCCGGGCTGAAGACGATCGTGCCGATCTCGGCGATCAGCTCCTGGTACGACTACTACCGCTCCGACGGCGCGACGTTCGGCTTCAACCCGGCGGGGCTCGCGCAGACGGTCGAGGCGCGCAACAGCGGCCAGAACTGCTCGGCGCAGAACCAGGTCCTCACCAACGGCGCCACCGCGAACGGCGACTACGGGCCGCTGTGGGCGGACCGCGACTACGTCGCCCACGCGGGCAACGTGCGGGCCAGCGTGCTGCTTTCCCACGGCGTCAACGACCTGAACGTCAAGACCATCCACTTCGGACAGTGGTGGGCCGGGCTGAACGTCGAGAAGAAGATCTGGCTGTCGCAGACCGGGCACGTCGACCCGTTCGACTACCGGCGCGCGGACTGGGTCGACCTGCTGCACCGGTGGTTCGACCACTACCTGCTCGGCATCGACAACGGCGTCCAGAACGGGCCGCAGGCGAGCGTCGAGCGGCAGCCGGACCAGTGGGAAGACCAGAGCGCGTACCCGGCGGCCGGTGCGGTGGCGACGACGTTGCGGCCGGGGGCGTCCGGCAAGCTGGGCACCTCGCCGGCGTCCGGGACGGCGTCCTTCACCGACAGCCCCAGCCTGGGCGAGGACACGTGGGTGACGAACCCGGGCAGCGCGGCGTTGACGTACTCGACCGGTGCGCTGGCCTCGGACCTGCAGGTTTCCGGGACGACGTCGGTGACCGTGACGGCGACGCCGAGCACGTCGTCGGCCCGGGTGTCGGCGCTGCTGGTGGACCTCGGCGCGGCGACGATCCGCAACTTCGCCGGCAGCGGCGAGGGGATCCGGACGGGCACGGCGGAGAACTGCTGGGGCTCGTCGACGTCGGGTGACGACGCTTGCTACCGGATCACGTCGGCCGACGTGAAGAAGGTGAACTACACGATCCTCAGCCGAGGCTGGGCGGACTTGGCGAACTACGCGTCGCTTTCGCAGGAACGGGTTCTGACGCCGGGGACGGCGTACACGATGACGTTCCGGCTGGCGTCGACCGACCACGTCGTGCCGCGCGGCCACGCCCTGGCGTTGATCATCGGGGGGACGGACGGCAGCTTCATCCGCGGTCCGGCCCAGCCGGGCCGGGTGACGCTGGACCTGGCGCGGACGACGGCGTCGGTGCCGCTGGCGGGCGTGGTCCCCGCGGCGACGACGCATCCGGCCGAGGCCGGTGGCGAGCACGTGCCGTCGGCGGGCCGGGCGGACCTGCGCTAGTCCGCGGCCGGCGTGCCCTGGTGGTGGAAGAGCTGCCAGTGCCCGCGGGCGACGCGGCGCCACAGGGACGTGCGGTGGGCGCGCCGTCCGGCGTGCTCGGAGGTGTACTTCACCAGCACGACGCCGTCGGCGACGAGCGATCCCCGTAGGTTCTCCACGGTGATCGGCTCGTCGTCCGACGCCGCCACGAGCCGGAGTGCCTCCTCGTAGCCGAACTCCCCGCCGGACTTGCCGAATTCGTGGAAGTCCGGGGCGAGCAGCCGCGCGAACCGGGCCGCGTCGGCGCGGCACCCGGGCCGGAGGGACTCCCGCTCCGCGGCGAGAGCTTCCGCGATCTGGTCTTCGTCGTCCATGGCCCGACTGTGCCGGACCGGCCTCGCCGCGCGCGACCGGTTATCGGCTTCAGTTCGCCTCGGCGGGAGCCGTCCGCGTCGCCGACTTCCGTTGCAGCGCCCGGGCGATCGGCTCCACCACCCGCGCCGCCGTCGGGCCGAGGATCGCCATCAGCAGCACGTACGCCGTGGCCAGTGCCGCCAGCTCGCCGTCCACCGCGCCCGCCGTCACCGCCAGCCCCGCGATCACGATCGAGAACTCGCCCCGCGCGACCAACGCCGCTCCCGCGCGGGCCCGGCCCATCTTCCCGATGCCCTGCCGGCGCGCCGCCCACCAGCCGGTGCCGACCTTCGTCAGCGTCGTCACCACCGCCAGCACGATCGCCCAGCCGAGCACCGGCGGGATCGACGCCGGGTTCGTGTTGAGCCCGAACACCACGAAGAACACCGCCGCGAACAAGTCGCGCAACGGCTCCAGCAGGTGCGTCGCGTTCTCCGCCGTCGAACCGGAGATCGCGATGCCGAGCAGGAACGCGCCCACCGCCGCCGACACCTGCATCGCCGAGGCCACCCCCGCCACCAGCAGCGCCGCGCCGAGGACCTTGAGCAGGAACACCTCGCGGTCGGGGCTGTCGACCGCCGCCGAGACGTACCGGCCGAACTTCAGCGCGATCACCAGCACCACCGTGATCACCAGCAGCGAGATCCCGACGGCCTCCATGCCGCCGAGCAGCGAGACCCCGCCCAGCACCGCCGTGAGGATCGGCAGGTAGAGCGCCATCACGAGGTCCTCGAACACGAGGATCGACAGCACCACCGGCGTCTCGCGGTTGCCGAGCCGGCCGAGGTCGCCGAGGACCTTAGCGACGATCCCGGACGACGAGATGTACGTGACGCCCGCCATCACCATCGCGCCGACCGGGCCCCAGCCGAGCAGCAGCGCGACCGCCGCGCCGGGGGCGGCGTTGAGCACGATGTCGAGCAGCCCCGCCGTCCACGACCGGCGCAGCCCGGTGAACAGCTCGGCCGCGGAGTATTCGAGCCCCAGCAGCAGAAGCAGCAGCACGACGCCGATTTCGCTGGCCAGGTGGGTGAAGCCGCCGATGTCGGTGAGCGGGATCAGCCCGCCGGAACCGAAGCAGAGGCCGCCGAGCAGGTAGAGCGGGATGGGGGAGAGGCCGATCTTGCCGGCCAGGCGCCCGAGCGCGCCCAGCACGAAGAAGACCGCCCCCAGTTCGATCAGGGACAGCGCGGTGTGGTCCATCGTGCGCTCAGCCGTACTTCAGGATCTTGACGGCGGCTTCGAGGCCCTCGCCGGTGCCGACCGCGACGAGCAGGTCGCCGCCGGTGAGCGTGAAGTCGGGCGTCGGCGAGGGGTGCACCTGCCCCGCCCGCGCCACCGCGACCACCGAAACCCCGGTGCGGGTGCGCATCGCCGTGTCGCCGAGCGTCCGGCCGTCGAAGGGGCCGGCCGGCTTGACCGGCAGCTGCCGCGTGCTGATCCCCGGCAGGTCCCGGTGCTCCTCCGTCAGCTGGGCGACCAGCTGCGGCGCGCCGAGCAGGTTGGCCAGCGTGCCCGCCTCGTCCGCGGTCAGCGGGATCGAGGCGGCACAGGCGTCCGGGTCGTCCGACTTGGACACGATGAGCTCGGTGTGGCCGTCCCGCTGGGTCACGACGCCGATGCGGCGGCCGGTCCGGGTGCTGAAGTCCTTGCGGACCCCGATGCCGGGCAGGGGAGTTACTTCGACGTTCACCCAACCACCGTAACTCACGTGTCCGATTCGCGGTGTTCAGCCGAGCAGCAGGAGCGCCGCCGCGACGACCATCACGGCCGCGGTCACGCCGTGGACTCCGAAGGCGATGGCCTTCTTCCCCCGGTGGCGCAGGACGATCAGCATGTCGAAGACGGGCCAGAGGGCCGCGGTGAGGAAGACCCAGCCCAGCGCGTGCGGGTCGCCGTAGATCATCAGGGCCAGCGGGACCAGGCCGGCTCCGATGTCGCGGCCGCCCTTGATGTTGAGGAAGCTTTCGGCGTTCTCGGGGACCTCGGTGAAGCCGAAGCTCGCGGCGGTCTTCGCCGGCGCGAAGACGTAGTTGAGGCCGACGTAGATGATGCCGAGTGAGACGATCGCGACGAGGATGTAGCCGGTGACGATCATGGTGTTCCCTTCGTTTTCTAGCATCGCTAGGATTGCTAGCAACGCTAATCTAGCGGCGCTAGTTTGTCTAGCAGTGCTAGGGTGTGACGTATGACCCAGCGACAACGGCGTGTGCGCGACCGGACCGAGCGGGGGCAGCGGATCGTCACCGCGGCCCGGGAGCTGGCCGAGGCGGAAGGCTGGGACGCGGTCACGACCCGCCGGCTCGCGGCGCTGATCGAGTACAGCCAGCCGGTGCTCTACAGCCACTTCCCGGGCGGCAAGGACGCGATCATGGCGGCGGCCGCCCTGGAGGGCTTCGGCGAGCTGGCCACGGCGCTGGCCGCGGCCCGCGCCGCCGGCCTGGCCGGGGTCGCGCGGGCGTACGTCGAGTTCGCCGAGGCGAAGCCGGCCCTCTACGACGCGATGTTCACCCTGGCCTCGGAGCTGCGGTTCGCCGAGGACGACACCCCGGAGGTGATGAAGGCGAGTTTCGCGGAGCTCCTCGCGGTCATCGAGCCGGTGGCGGGCACCCGGAACGCGGGCGTCCTGACCGAGGTGTTCTGGAGCACGCTGCACGGCTTGATCACCCTCGACCGGGGCCACCGGCTGTCCCGGGAGCACCGTGACGAGCGCCTCTCGCTGGTGGTCGCCCGCTTCGGCGTGCGGGGCGACTGATCTCCTCCGCGGCCCGACCGGCAGAATGGACACCGGCGGAGAACGTTGACGAGAACGCGAGGAGAGTGCCGGTGACGGGAGCCCTACGTGGTGTGGTCGCGCTGGACGGCCCGTCGGGGACCGGGAAGACCACCGTCGCGCGCAAGCTCGCCCAGCGGCTCGGGGCCGGCTACCTCGACACCGGCGCCATGTACCGGATGGTCACCCTCGCCGTGCTGCGCGCGGGCGTCGACCCGGCCGACGCGGACGCCGTCGCCCGCCTGGCCGACGCCACCGACTTCGCCATCGGCACCAGCCCCGACCGGCCCGAGATCCGGCTGGCCGGCGCGGACGTCGCCGCCGACATCCGCGGCCCCGAGGTCACCAAGGCCGTCTCGCCCGTCTCCGCCGTCCCGCACGTGCGGGAGCTGCTGGTCGCCCGGCAGCGGCAGATCATCGAGGACGTCGTGGGCCACCGCGGCGGGATCGTCGTCGAGGGCCGGGACATCGGCACGGTCGTCGCGCCGGACTCGCCGCTGAAGGTCTTCCTCACCGCGTCGGCCGACGTCCGCGCGTCGCGCCGCAGCACCCAGGACACCGCGGCCGGCCGGAAGTCGTCGGTCGCCGACGCCCTCGCGAGCGTCGAACGCCGCGACCACCTCGACTCGACCCGCGCCGCCTCGCCGCTGCGCGCGGCCGACGACGCCGTGCACGTCGACACCTCGGAACTGTCGATCGACCAGGTGATCGTCGCCCTCAGCGAACTGGCCAGCCACCGCGGCCTGCTGGCGGGGTGCAACGCCGAGGTCGCCCGATGAAAGCTGACGGGTTGCCGGAAGGCTCCGTCGGCTGGCTCCACGACGCCGGGCGGGTCTTCGCCCGGTATCATCTGCGGTCGGCCTTCCGCATCCGCGTGCACGGCCGTGAGCGCATGCCCGCCACCGGGCCCGTGCTCGTGATCGCCAACCACAGCTCGATGATCGAACCGCAGCTGATCTTCGGAATGCTGCCGCGCCGCTCGGCGTTCCTGGTCAAGGCCGAGATGTTCGGCGGGATCGTGGGGAAGTTCTTCCTGGCGATCGGACAGATCCCGCTCAAGCGCGGCGAGATCGACCGCAAGCCGCTGCTCACCGCGGTCGGCGTGCTCAAGGACGGCGGCGTCGTCGGGATCTTCCCCGAAGGCACCCGCGGTGCCGGGGACGTCGGTGCGGCCGAACGCGGCGCGGCCTGGCTCGTCCGGGCCTCCGGTGCGACCGTGCTCCCGGTCGCGACGCGGGGCACGCGCAAGCCTGCCGACGGCAAGAGGCGCTGGCGCCCCCGCGTGGACATCCTCGTGGGGGAGCCGTTCACGCCGAAGGTCGGCCCCGGCAAGACCGGGCTCGACCAGGGCACCGAAGAGCTGCGCGGCGAGCTCGCGGCGCTCGTGAAGACTTTGGACGATTGGCGTACCGAAAACGGATTCGTTACGCCATAAGGGAAATTGGGTTGTAATGGAAGAGTTCGACAGCGTCGGCGAAGTCGACGGCACCTGGTCCGATGAGACCGAGTTCGCCGCGCTCGACGCGCAGATCGAGGCGGCCGAGCTGGCCGAGGAGGCCGCCCTCGGGCAGCCGGTGCTCGCCGTCGTCGGCCGCCCGAACGTGGGCAAGTCGACGCTGGTCAACCGCATCCTCGGCCGCCGTGAAGCCGTCGTGCAGGACGTGCCGGGCGTGACCCGCGACCGCGTCGCCTACGACGCCTACTGGGGCGGGCGGAAGTTCACCCTGGTCGACACGGGCGGCTGGGAGCCGGACGCGACCGGGCTGCAGGCCTCCGTCGCCGCGCAGGCCGAGCTGGCCATGCAGTCCGCGGACGCCGTGCTGCTGGTGATCGACGCCTCGGTCGGCGCCACCGCCACCGACGAGGCCGTGTCGAAGGTCCTGCGCCGCTCCAAGAAGCCGGTGCTGCTGGCCGCCAACAAGGTCGACGATGACCGGCTGCTCGCGGACACCGCGTCGCTGTGGTCGCTCGGCCTCGGCGAGCCGCACCCGGTCAGCGCGCTGCACGGCCGCAGCTCCGGCGACCTGCTCGACGCCATCCTCAAGGCCCTGCCCGAGGCGCCGCGCGAGGGCGGCGGCGTCTCGACCGGCCCGCGGCGCGTCGCGCTGGTCGGCAAGCCGAACGTCGGCAAGTCGAGCCTGCTGAACAAGCTCTCCGGCGAGGAGCGCTCGGTCGTCGACTCGGTCGCGGGCACCACCGTCGACCCGGTCGACTCGCTGGTCGAGCTGGACGGCGAGACCTGGCGGTTCGTCGACACGGCCGGCCTGCGCAAGCGCGTGAACTTCGCCGCCGGCGCCGAGTACTACGCCTCGCTGCGCACCAAGACCGCGATCGACGCGGCCGAGGTCGCGATCGTGCTGCTCGACGCGGCCGAGCCGATCTCGGAGCAGGACCTGCGGGTGCTGACCATGGTCGTCGAGGCCGGGCGTGCCTGCGTGCTCGCGTTCAACAAGTGGGACCTGGTCGACGAGGACCGCCGGCACGCGATGGTCCGCGAGCTGGAGCGCGGCCTGGTCCGCGTGCCGTGGGCGGAGAAGGTCAACATCTCGGCGCTGACCGGCCGTTCGGTGCGCAAGATCGCCCCGGCGCTGCGGACGGCGCTGGCGTCGTGGGACCAGCGGGTGCCTACCGGGCAGCTCAACGCGTGGCTGTCCGACCTGATCGCGGCGACCCCGCCGCCGGTCCGGGGCGGCAAGCAGCCGAAGGTGCTGTTCGCGACGCAGGCCGGCATCCGGCCGCCGACGCTGGTGCTGTTCACCACCGGCTTCCTCGAGGCGGGCTACCGCCGGTTCATCGAGCGCAAGTTCCGCGAACAGTTCGGTTTCGCGGGCAGCCCCGTTCGGGTGAATGTGCGGGTTCGCGAAAAGAAGGCGAAACCGAAGATCGGCGGAAAAGCCGCGCGCACGCGGTGATTTCCTGACGCCCCGGCCGGCGTGGTCCGTCGATTGCGACCTGGATCACGCTGGTCAGGGCCGTGATCGTGAGGTCCGACACTCCGTCGTGACCGGGAAGATATATTTCCTTCACCAGCGAGTATGGTGGAGGGTCGTTGCGGGCGCCTCATTCAGGAGAGCAAGCCCGGTGAGGCTCGCGGAAGGTGAGTGATGGGCTTGCGCGCCCATAGTCCGTCCCTGCACGTCTTCGTTCCGGTCGAGGTGAACGCCCGATGACCGTCACGATCGAACCCGCCGAAACGGCCCCGGTGCTCTCCACGCCCGTGGCCGCCCCCGTCGCCGACCGGGCGCTGTTCTGGTCCGGTCTCGGCGCCGGCGAGCGCACCCTGCTCGACATCGTCGCGGAGACCGCCGAGCGGTACCCGGCCGCCGCCGCGATCGACGACGGCACGACCACCCTGACCTACCGCCGGCTGCTCGAGGAGATCGACGCCTACGGCCGCCGCCTGCGCTCGTACGGCGTCGGCCTGGGCGACCGCGTGGGCATCCGGATCTCCTCCGGCACCGCCGAGCTCTACGTCGCGATCCTCGCCACCCTGTCCGTCGGCGCCGCCTACGTGCCGGTCGACGCGGACGACCCGGACGAGCGCGCCGAGCTGGTCTTCGAAGAGGCCCAGGTCGCGGCCGTCGCCACCGACGGCAAGATCGAGGTCCACAGCACCCCGGGCGGCCGTGACGGCGTCCCCGGTGCGGCCGACGACGCCTGGATCATCTTCACCTCCGGGTCCACCGGCAAGCCCAAGGGCGTCGCGGTGACGCACGCGTCCGCCGCGGCGTTCGTCGACGCCGAGGCCGAGCTCTTCCTGACCGAGGAGCCGATCGGCCCGGACGACCGCGTGCTGGCCGGGCTGAGCGTCGCCTTCGACGCCTCCTGCGAAGAGATGTGGCTGGCCTGGCGGCACGGCGCGTGCCTGGTCCCGGCGCCGCGCGCGCTGGTCCGCACCGGGGTCGACCTCGGCCCCTGGCTGGTCGCGCAGGGCATCACCGTCGTCTCGACCGTGCCGACGCTGGCCGCGCTGTGGCCCGCCGACGCCCTCGAAGACGTCCGCCTGCTCATCTTCGGCGGCGAAGCCTGCCCGCCGGAGCTGGCCGAGCGCGTCGCCGTCGAAGGCCGCGAAGTCTGGAACACCTACGGCCCGACCGAGGCCACCGTCGTCGCCTGCGCCGCGCAGCTGACCGGCGAGGGCCCGGTCCGGATCGGCCTGCCGCTGGCCGGCTGGCAGCTCGCCGTCGTCAACGACGAGGGCGAGCCGGTCGCCATGGGCGAGACCGGCGAGCTGGTCATCGGTGGCGTCGGCCTGGCCCGCTACCTCGACGCCGAGAAGGACGCCGAGAAGTTCGCGCCGCTGCCGTCGCTGGGCTGGCAGCGCGCCTACCGCTCCGGCGACATGGTCCGCGCCGAAGAGGACGGCCTGCTGTTCCTGGGCCGCCTCGACGAGCAGGTCAAGCTCGGCGGCCGCCGCATCGAGCTGGGCGAGGTCGACGCCGCGCTGCAGGCCCTGCCGGGCGTGCAGGGCGCGGCCGCCGCGATCCGCCGCACCAAGGCCGGCAACCAGGTCCTCGTCGGGTACGTCGTCCCGGCCGCCGGTGTCCCGTTCGACCAGGACGAGTCCGCGACCCGGCTGCGCGAGCACCTGCCCGCCGCGCTGGTGCCGCTGCTCGCCGTCGTCGACGACCTGCCGACCCGCACGTCCGGCAAGGTCGACCGCAACGCGCTCCCGTGGCCGCTGTCCACTGTGGACGCCGCCGGTCTCTCGCCGACCGAGACGTGGCTCGCCGAAGGCTGGGCCGAGATCCTCGGCGTGTCGGTCGACGACCCGAAGGCCGACTTCTTCACCCACGGCGGCGGCAGTCTCACTGCCGCGCAGGTCGTCGCGCGCATCCGCACCCGCCACCCGCAGGTGTCGGTCGCCGACGTCTACGCCTACCCGAAGCTCGGCGCGCTGGCCGCGATGCTGGACGCGCTGAGCGGCCAGGCCACCGAGCGCCGCGACATCGCGCCGACCCCGCGGCGCGCCGGGGTCGTCCAGACGCTGCTGATGGTCCCGCTGATGGGCCTGGTCGGGCTGCGCTGGGCGACGCTCGCCGCCGCGCTGTCGAACGTCCTGTCCTTGCTCGGGTTCGCCTGGGCGCCGACGCTGAGCTGGGCGTGGGTCGGCCTGGCCTGGCTGGTGCTGTTCAGCCCGGCCGGCCGCATCGCGATCGCCGCGGGCGGCGCGCGCGTGCTGCTCTCCGGCGTCCGCCCCGGCACGTACCCGCGTGGCGGCAGTGTCCACTTGCGACTGTGGACGGCCGAGAAGCTCGCCGAGTTCTCCGGCGCGGACAGCGTCGCCGGCGCGTCGTGGATGACGACGTACGCCAAGGCGCTCGGCGCGCGGATCGGCAAGGACGTCGACCTGCACTCGCCGCCGCCGGTCACCGGCTTCCTCAAGCTGGGCCGCGGCGCCGCGATCGAGCCCGAGGTCGACCTGACCGGCCACTGGGTCGACGGCGACGTCGTGCACATCGGGAAGGTCCGCGTCGGCGCGGAGGCCCGCATCGGCGCGCGAAGCACGCTCTTCCCGGGTGTCCGGATCGGCAAGGGCGCGGAGATCGCGGCCGGGTCGACCGTCCGCGGCGCCGTCCCGGCCGGGCAGCGCTGGGCCGGTTCGCCCGCCGCGCGCGTGGCCAAGGACGAGCGCGACGCGCTGAAGTGGCCGTCGAGCCGCCCGCCGCGGTCGCACTTCTGGGCCGCCGTCTACGGCGCGACCTCCCTGGCGCTCGGCTTCCTGCCCGGCGTGGCCGCGCTCGCGGGTGTCGCCGTGCTCGGCTACGCGATTGCCGGTGCGCCGACGCTGCTGGACGCGTTCACCCGCGCGCTGGTCTTCGTCCCGGCCGCGACCGCCGCGTACTTCCTGGCGTACATGCTGCTCGTGCTGGTCGGGGTCCGGTGCTTGAGCATCGGCATGGTCGAGGGCTACCACCCGGTGCACGGCCGCGTCGCGTGGCAGGTCTGGGCCACCGAGCGCCTGATGAACATGGCCCGCGAAGGCCTGTTCCCCTTGTACGCCAGCCTGTTCACGCCGGTGTGGCTGCGGCTGCTCGGCGCGAAGGTCGGCCGCAACGTCGAGGCGTCGACGGTCCTGGCGCTGCCGAAGATGACCAAGGTCGACAGCGGCGCGTTCCTGGCCGACGACACCATGGTCGCCACCTACGAGCTCGGCCACGGCTGGCTGCACGTCGCTCCGGCCCGGATCGGCAAGCAGGCGTTCCTCGGCAACTCGGGGATGACCGCGCCCGGCCGGTCGGTGCCCAAGCGCGGCCTGGTCGGCGTCCTGTCCTCGACGCCGTTGAAGGCGAAGAAGGGCTCGTCGTACCTCGGGATGCCGCCGCTGCCGGTCCGCCGCGCGGTCGGCGAGGCCGACACCAGCCGCACCTACACCCCGGCGCTGCACTTCAAGGCGGCGCGGGCGCTGGTCGAGCTGTGCCGGATCATCCCGGTGATGTGCGGGGTCGCGCTGACGGTCTCGGTCGCCTTCGGGCTGCTGTGGGCGGCGACGGCGTTCGGCTTCGGCGTCGCCCTGCTGCTGGCCGGGCCCGCCCTGCTGGCCGCCGGGATCGTGGCGGCGCTGACCGCGACCGCGATGAAGTGGCTGCTGGTCGGCAAGTTCCGCGAGATCGACCACCCGCTGTGGAGCTCCTTCGTCTGGCGCAACGAGCTGGCCGACACCTTCGTCGAGGCGCTCGCGGTGCCGTGGCTGATCGGCTCGGTCGGCGGCACCCCGCTGCTGACCGCGTGGCTGCGCACGATGGGCGTCAAGATCGGCCGCGGTGTCTGGCTCGAGACGTACTGGCTGCCCGAGGCGGACCTGGTGTCGCTGGGCGACGGCGCGACGATCAACCGCGGCTGCGTCGTGCAGACGCACCTGTTCCACGACCGGATCATGAGTATGTCGCGCGTGGCGCTCGGCGAAGGCGCGACGCTCGGCCCGCACGGCATCGTGCTCCCGGGCGCCGGCATCGGCGCGCGCACCACGGTGGGCCCCGGCTCGCTGGTGACCCGCGGCGACGAGGTGCCGGCCGACACGCGCTGGCTCGGGAACCCGATCTCCGCGTGGACGGGTAAGTAGAAGGTCACGAAGTACCCGCCTGGCTCGCCGGACTCACCCGTCCGTGCGAGCCTGGTTTGGTACGGCCGCTCGACGAAAGGTTCGCAACGGGTGATTTCGAAGGCTCCGGCACCGGCCCCCGGCGCGGACACCTCGGGTGACCCCTACCTCCCCGCGCACGGCAACGGCGGCTACCGGGTCCGGCACTACGACCTGAACCTCGACTACAAGGTCGGGCCGAACCGGCTCTCGGCGTCCGCGGTGCTCACCGCCGAGGCGACGCAGGCGCTTTCCCGCGTCAGCCTGGACTTCGGCGAGTTCCGGATCAACCGCGTGCTCGTCGACGGCAAGCCCGCGAAGTACCTGAAGCGCGGCGCGAAGCTGCACGTCCGGCCGGCGAAGTCGATCGCGCCGGGTGCCGCGTTCACGATCGAAGTGCACTACGTAGGCAACCCGCGTCCGGTGCGCAGCCGCTGGGGCGACGTCGGCTGGGACGAGCTGACCGACGGCGCGCTCGTGGCGAGCCAGCCGGTCGGGGCGCCGTCCTGGTTTCCGTGCAACGACCACCCGTCGGACAAGGCCGCGTACCGCGTGACCCTGACGACGGCGTCGCCGTACCTGGTCGCTGTCACCGGCAACCTGGTCGAGCGGTCCATCGGGGGCAGCACGACGCGGTGGGTGTTCGAGCGGCCCGAGCCGACGGCGACGTACCTGATGAGCGTCCAGCTCGGCCGGTACGACGAGCTGGAGCTGACCGGCCGCGGCTGGTTCCCCCACACGGGGGTCGGCGCGCGCCGATTCACGCTCGGCTTCGGCCGCGGTCACGTCGACTCGGTCCTGCAGACGGTGCCGCAGCGAGCCGCCGTACCCCCGCGGCTGCGGCGCGCGTTCGAGCGCGACTTCGGCCGGCAGGGCCGGATGATCGACATGCTGCAGCGGCTGTTCGGGCCGTACCCGTTCGACGAGTACGTCATCGTCGTCACCGACGACGACCTCGACGACCCGATCGAGGCGCAAGGCATGGCGATCTTCGGCGCCAACCACGTCGACGGCCGCCGCACGTACGAGCGGCTGGTGGTGCACGAGCTGGCCCACCAGTGGTTCGGCAACAGCTTGACGGTGGCGGATTGGCGGCACATCTGGCTGAACGAGGGCTTCGCGACGTACGCGGAGTGGCTGTGGTCGGAGGAGTCGGGCGGCCAGTCGGCCCAGGCGCTGGCCCGCAGCTGGCACACGCGCATCAAGGCCAAACCGGCCGACGTCCGGATCGCGGACCCGGGCGTGTCCCGGTTGTTCGACGAGCGCGTGTACAAGCGCGGCGGGTTGACGTTGCACGCGCTGCGGGCGGAGATCGGGGACCCGGCGTTCTTCGCGTTGCTGAAGGCGTGGACGGGGGACCACCGGCACGGGCTGGTGACCACGGAGCAGTTCGTCGCGATGGCCGAGGCTTACGCGGCCCGCTCGCTGGACGCGTTCTTCACGCGGTGGCTGTTCACTCCGGCGCTGCCCCCGCTGCCCGGCGCCTAGGCAGTCCGGATCGCGTCCACCAGCCAGACCGCGCCCGGGATCCGGACCCCTTCCGGGGTTTCGTACGCCTCGAGCCCTTCCTCCAGCTGCTCCCGCGTCCGTTCGACGACACCCGGGTCGAGTCCGGCCAGGTTGGTGCGGACCGGTCCGCGTCGGCGGCGTCGCGGCCGTAGTCCATCGGCGCGGTGACCGGCTCGACGCGGATGCCGGTGAACCCGGCCGCGTCGCCCCGATCGTCGAGATGCCGCGCGCGGCCGCGTCGGCCGACTCGGCGGTCGCCGGGCAATGGGACGCCGGCGCCGACCCCCGGTTCGCCGTCCACCTCGAAGCCGCCCGGTCCCTGGTGGCCAAGCCGGGGGTGCGGGCCGGGATGACCGCCGAGCACGCCGCCGACCTGCTGAGGCCGGAGCAGTACCAGGTGTTCGTCCGGGACCGCGGCTGGTCGCCCGAGCGGTGGGAGAGCTGGGCGGCCGACACCTTGATCGCCCAGATCTGAGCTATACATCGGATGTCTCTGCCGCTTTCCGGGTGAATCCTCCTGGCGTTTCGGGACGCCCTCTGCAAGTATGGCCGCACGCCGCCTGCTGAACGCACCGAAACGTAGTATGAATTCGGAGGACACTTCATGGATGCAGTGTCGCGGCGTGCGGTGCTTCGCTCGGCGTCGGTCGCGGTGGGGGCCGCCGCGTTCGGGGGACTCTGGGCTCGGGCCGCGTCGCCCGCCGCCGCGAGCGCGGGGAACCCGCACCGGGACGTCGCCGCCGATGCGCGGATGGTCTGGAAGCGGCTTCCCGGGAACTGGCAGGAAGGTCCCTTCCTCGCCAACGGCTACCTCGGTGCCCAGGTCTACGCCGGCAAGACACCCGACACCCTCAAGGTCATGCTGAGCCACACCCAGGTGCAGGACCAGCGGATCCAGTGGGAGGCCGGCATCGGGCTGTCCCGCCTGCCGATCGGCTACCTCACTCTCACCTTCGCCGGTGCGATCACCGCCGTCGACTGGACGCTCGACCTCTACAACGCCGAACTCGGCGGCACCATCACCACCACCCGCGGCTCGGTCGCCTTCTCCGCCGTCGTGCACAACGACCTCGGCGTGCTGCTCGTCTCGCTGACCCCGAGCGACGGCGAAAAGAGCGCCGCCTGGGCCTTCCAGCCACTGGAGTCGGCGACGACCCGGACCGTGCGCAAGCCGCCCGAGTACGTCGCCAACCCCGCCCCCGAGGTCGCCGACGGCTACTGCGCGCAGCCGATGCTCGCCGGCGGCGGGTACACCACCGCGTGGCAGGAGCGGGCGATCGGCACGAGACGGCTGTTCGCCGCCACCGTCGCCTACAGCTTCCCGGGCACCACGCACACTGCGGACGCCCGCGGAAGCATCGAGAAAGCGCTTGCCGCGAACCCGGACGCGCTGCTGGCCCGTCACCGCCGCTGGTGGAACGACTACCACCGCCGCAGCTTCGTTTCGGTGCCGGACAAGCAGGTCCAGCGGTTCTACTGGATCCAGCTGTACAAGATCGCCGCCGCCACCCGCGCGGACGGGCCGGTGGTGTCCGAGTGGGGACCGTGGTTCCCCGAGGTCGGCAACAGCTGGACCGCTGTGTGGTGGAACCTCAACGTCCAGGTCACCTACCCGATCGTGAACAGCAGCAACCACCCCGAACTCGACGCCGTCACCGAGACGTTCCGGCGCGACCACGCGAACCTCGAGACGTCCGTGCCGCCGGCCTACCGCGACGGCGACACCTACGCGCTCTCGCACCCGGGGGACTGGCGGCTGCGGCCCGGCGGCACGCGCTCGGTCGGCGTCCCCGGCACGACGTCCAAGACCGACCAGACCGGGAACTTGTTGTGGGGCCTGCACAACGTCTGGCTCGCCTACCGCCACCACCTCGACCGGCAGGTCTTGCGCGACGTCCTGTACCCGACGCTGGCCAAGGCGCTGAACTTCTACCGCCACTTCCTGTTCACCGGCCCGGACGGGTCGCTCCACCTGCCGCTGACCCGCTCGCCGGAGTACGCCGACGCGCCCGACTGCACCTACGACCTGTCGCTGATCCGGTGGGCCGCCCGGACGCTCGTCGACACCGCGCGGCTCCTTCGCCTCGACGAACCACGCGTGCCGATCTGGCGCGAGATCGGTGCGAAACTCGTGCCGTACCACGAAGATCCGGCGAACGGCGTGCTGATCGGCGACGGCGTCCCGCTGTCCGCGTCGCACCGGCACTTCTCCCACTTGCTGTGGCTCTACCCGCTGCGGGAGAAGGTCTGGGACCGGCCGGCGGATTGCGACGTCATGACCCGGACGTTCGACCACTGGGTCGCCGACCAGTCCGCTTGGCACGGATACAGCTACGCGGCCGCGTCTTCGATGAAGTCCGTGATGGACGCGCCCGAGGAAGCGTTGCGCTACCTGAAGTTCTTCCTCGACCGCAACGTCGTCGCCGACACCGAGCTGACGGCGAACACGATGTACCGCGAGGGTGCCAACTTCGCCATCGAGAGCCCGATCACCGCCGCGCAGTCCGTAGTGGACATGCTGATGCAGGGCTCCGGCGGCGTGCTCAAGATCTTCCCGTCGGTCTCGGCGACCTGGCGGGACGCCTCGATCGCCGGGTTGCGCGCGGAAGGCGCGTTCCTCGTGGACGCCTCCCGCCGCGACGGCCGCACGGAGTTCGTCCGCGTGCACAGCGAAGCCGGTGAGCCGCTGGTCCTCCAGCACGGCGTCGCCGGGGACGTCGACGTCCGCGACGAGCACGGCCGCCGCCTGCCGTGGCGCCCGGCCGGACCCGGGCGGATCGCGATCGGGCTGCGCCGCGGCGGCACCGCCGTCGTCACCCCGCGAGGCGGGCGGCCGGACTGCGCGCCGCGGGACGTCCCCGCCCTCGGCCCCGCGCCGGCGTGGGGCCTGCCGAGCTGAAACCCGCTTTCGACGAGGAGGTCGGATGGACATCACCCGCAGGACCGTGCTCGGTGGCGCGCTCGCCGGGATCGCCGCCGGCGCGGCCGGGATCACGCCCGCCTTCGCCGCCGAACCCGGCGGCGACGACTTCGCCTGGGCCGGGTTCCTCGGCACCGCCGACCTGTACTGGCGCCGGCTGCCGAAGACCTGGTACGAGGGACCGTTCCTGGGCAACGGGTTCCTCGGGTCCGGCATCTACGCCGAACCCGGGCAGAACGCCATCCGGTTCAACGTCCAGCACAGCCAGGTGCAGGACCACCGCCCCGAGTTCGGCTCGCTGTTCGGCCTGGCCCGGCTGCCGATCGGGTACTTCACCCTCGAACCGGTCGGCGCGATCACCGCGATCGACTGGCGGATGGACCTGTGGAACGCCGAGCTGACCGGCACGATCACCACGGCCGCGGGCAGCCTGAGCCTGCGCGCGATCGTCCACACCGGACAGTCGCTGCTCGCCGTCGAAATCCGGCCCTCGGAAGGGGAACGCGGGTTCAAGTGGGTGTTCCACCCGGCGGTCGCGGTCAGCCCGCGCGCCGACCCGGTGTGGAACAAGCCGCCGCCGGACGGCTACACCGCGAACCCGCCGGTGCAGCTGAGCGGCAGCGGCGACGCGCGGCTGGCCGTGCAGCCGCTGCTGGCCGGCGGCGAGCACGTGACGGCGTGGCGCGAGGTCGCCCGCGGCGGGGCGCGGACGTTGTACACATCGGTGGCGTGGTCGCACCCGGCAAAGACGTCGGCGGCGCGGGCGCTCTCGACGGTCCGCCACGCGGAGCCGTTCGCGGCGCTCACCCAGGACCACCGCCGCTGGTGGCACGACTACTACCAGCGCAGCTTCGTGTCCATTCCGGACACCCGGCTGCAGAGCTTCTACTGGATCCAGCTGTACAAGGTCGCGTCGGCGGCCCGGCGCGAGGCGCCGGTGATGGCGACGTCGGGGCCGTGGCTGGAGAACACGCCGTGGCCGGCGACGTGGTGGAACCTCAACGTGCAGCTCGAATACTGGCTGATCCACGGCTCGAACCACCTGGAGCTGGACGCCGTCAGCCACGCGCTCGACAAGTACCGGGCCAACCTGACCAGCCAGGTCGCGTCGCCGTACCAGGCCGACTCGGCGGGCATCCCGCGCACGACCGACATGACGCTGCTCAACGGCGTCTCGAACGTCACCAGCGGGTTCCCGGTCGGCATCCCCGGGCACGACACGCCGACACCGGAGGTCGGCAACCTGACGTGGGCGCTGCACAACGTGTGGCTGTCCTACCGGCACACGATGGACCGGTCGCTGCTCCAGGGCACGCTGGTCCCGTTGCTGCGCAAGGCGATCAACTACTACCTGCACTTCCTCGCACCGGGCCCGGACGGCAAGCTGCACCTGCCGCCGACGTTCTCACCCGAGTACGGCGTCAACGCGCCGGACTGCAACTACGACCTCTCGCTGATCCGCTGGGGCTGCAAGACGCTGCTGCAGAACGCGCCCGGCGACCCGCTCGCGCCGAAGTGGCGGGACGTGTTGGCGAACCTCGTCGACTACCCGGCCGACGCGAACGGGTACATGATCGGCGCCGGCGTGCCGTTCGCTAAGTCGCACCGGCACTACTCGCACCTGCTGCAGATCTACCCGCTCTACGACGTCACCTGGGAACAGCCGGAGCACCGGCAGATCATCGAGACGTCGCTGAACCACTGGGTCGGCTTCGAAGGCGCGCTGCAGGGCTACACGTTCACCGGGGCGGCGTCGATCTCGGCGCAGATGCTGCGCGGCGAGCAGGCGGCCTTCTACCTCGGCGAACTGCAGCGCCGGTACATCCAGCCGAACACCATGTACAAGGAGTCCGGGCCGGTCATCGAGACACCGCTGTCGGCGGCGAAGTCCGTGCAGGACATGCTGGTCCAGAGCTGGGGCGGGGTGGTCCGGCTGTTCCCGGCGGTGCCCGCGGCCTGGGGCGACATCGCGCTGCGCGACTTCCGGACCGAAGGCGCGTTCCTGCTCAGCGCGTCCCGGGCGGCGGGGAAGACGCGCTGGCTGAAGGTGCATAGCGAGGCAGGAGCGCCGTGCGTGCTGCGGCCGGGCATCGACGGCGAGCCGGCGGTGACGGACGCGCGAGGCCGGGCGCGGCGCTGGCGCCGGCTGGCCAATGGAGACATCCAGGTCGAGCTGGGACGGGGTGAGGACGCCTTCGTGTACCGGAAGGGCGATCGGCCGGACTTCGCGGTGCGGCCGGTGGCGCCCGGCGGGGCGAGCACGCCGTGGGGGCTGCCGTGAGGGGGTGATCGGGCCGGCTTTGCGCGTTCGCGCCCCGCGCGCCGGTCCGCGCGGCAGAATGGTGCTTCCGACGAGGGAGCGTGGATGAGCGAGCCGGACGGCAGACCGGGGTACGGCCCACCGCCGTACTCGTACCCGCAGTGGCAGCCGCCGGTGCCGCCGAAGAAGACCTCGCCGGCGGCGGTCGTGCTGATCGCCGGGTCGGTCGTCGTCGTCATCCTGATGGCGCTCGCGTTCCTGGCCTGGGGTTATCCCGGGTTCCTGCGCGAGCCGGACGCCCGGAGCGCCATCGGGACCCGGCCCGCCGGCTCGGCGACGGTCGTGTCGCCCACCCCGGCGACCACGAGCGTCCCGGTGGCGCCGCCCGCCGACGGCCGGGCCCCGCTGCCGAAACGGCCGAAGCCGCTGGCCGATCCGGTGACGTGCGCTTTCACCCCCGAATCGATTTCGCCGGCGCCGAAGAAGGTCGCGCCGCCGCCCGACGGCCCGGCGCGGTCGTCCGGCACCGTCCCCGTGCGGCTCGCGACGAGCGCCGGCACCATCGGGCTCACGCTCGACCGCGCGCTCGCCCCGTGCACCGTGGTCAACTTCCTGAGCCTGGTGAAGCAGGGGTTCTACGACGGCACGTCGTGCCACCGGCTGTCCGTGGCGTCCGGGCTGCGGATGCTGCAGTGCGGCGACCCGGTCGGCGACGGCACCGGCGGCCCCGGCTACACGATCCGCGACGAGGTGTTCCCCGAGCTGACCTACGGCCGCGGCGTCCTCGCGATGGCGAAGACCGACCAGCCCGACTCCGGCGGCTCCCAGTTCTTCCTGGTCTACGGCACGACGGAGATCCCGCCGGAGTACACCGTGTTCGGCAGCATCGACGACCCCGGCCTGGCCGTGCTGGACAAGGTCGCCCAGGGCGGCGTCGACACGGCCAAGTCGGCCCTCGGCGACGGCAGCGGGCCGCCGAAGATCCCGGTGACCTTCACCCAGGTCAGCACGCCGTGATCAGGGCCGGTCGAGCAGCTTCCGCAACGCCGTGAGCAGCGACTTCGCCGCTTCGGGCGACGCCGTGCGGTGGCGCCAGGCGACGTAGCCGTCCGGACGGACCAGCAAGCAGCCGTCCTCGTCGATGCCGCTGAGGCGTGCCCAGTCGCCGTACGCGTCACGGCCTTCCGGGTCGCCGACGCGCACCGCGCGCACGTCGAGGCCCAGCTCGGCGCCCACCTTGGCCGCCGCGTCGCGCCACGGCGTGCCGGTCAGCCCGGTCAGCACCGTCCAGCGGCCGTCGCCGACGAGGTCCAAAGTGGACACCCGGCGGCCGTGCGGGCCGACCAGCCACGCGTGCGGCAGCTTCGCGCCCGGCTCGGTGCTCGGCCGGTGGAACAGTTCGGGGTCGCGGTCCGCCTCGGCGGCGACGCCGTCGGGCAGCACCGCGCCCGAGGCGTACCGCTGGTCCATTTCGACTCCGTGGGCGTTGAACTCGTAGTGCTTGAGCTCGATCGCTTTCTCCAGCTCACGCCGTTTCCGCGCGCCCTCGGCCGTCGGCGCGAGACAGGTCTCGAGCCCGGCCGTGATGCCGTCGGCGTCGGTGTCGCCGGTGATGCCCAGCGCGGCGAAGATCGGCCCGAACTGGTCGCGGCTCAGGTTCGCGCGGTCGACGATCTGCTTGCCCACGGGAGCGCGTTCGGCGGTGTAGCTGTCGAGCAGCCCTTCGCCCGCTTCGCGGCGAAGCACCATCGCGAGCTTCCACGCGAGGTTGTAGGAGTCCTGGATCGAGGTGTTCGAGCCGAGCCCGTTGGACGGCGGGTGCCGGTGCACGGCGTCGCCGGCGCAGAACACCCGGCCGCTGCGGTACTCCGTCGCGTAGTTGTGGTTGACCGTCCACAGGGACGTCGAGGTGATCTCGACGTCGAGGTCCGGGTCGCCGACCAGGTCGCGCACCAGCCGCGTCGCCTCCTCGACGTCGACCTCCGGTGGCGCCTGCTCGATGTCGTAACCCCAGGTCAGCAGCCACTGGTTCCACGGCCGGACCATCCGGACCAGGCCCATCCCGATGCCGCCGAGGTGTGCGCCGGGCCGCATGACCCAGTAGAGGACGCTCGGCCGGTGCGCGACGTACGGCGCGAGGTCGGCGGTGAACGTGATGTTCATGCTGCCCGCTTTGCCGGTCTGCCCGGCGATCGACAGCCCGGCCTGGTCGGCGACGCGGCTGCGGGCGCCGTCCGCGCCGATGAGGTACTTGGCGCGCAAGGTGAACTCGTCGCCGCGGACGCGGTCGCGGAACCGGGCCGTGACACCGGTTTCGTCCTGGGTGAAGTCGAGGAACTCGGTGTCCAGCCGCAGTTTCGCGCCGCGCGCGGCGGCTTCGCTGGCCAGGATCGGCTCGAGGTAGGTCTGCGGGAGGTCGATCATGTGGCACGGGCTCGCCGCGGCGTACTCGGCCGCCGACCGGTCGCCGGTGCCCCAGCTCGCGATGCGGCCGATCTCCGGACCCGTCAGCGATGTGCAGAGCACGGTGTCGCCCATCAGCTCCGGCGGCGTGCCCACGGCGAGGGCCTTGTCCTCGACGCCGAGGTCGCGCAGCACCTCCATGGTGCGCTGGTTGGTGATGTGCGCGCGGGGCGTGTTGGCCATCCAGCCGTACTTGGTGGCCAGCACGGTGGGCACGCCGTAGGTGGCGAGCAGCAGGGCCGCGGAGCCGCCGGCCGGGCCGCTGCCGACCACGATGACGTCGGTGTCGTAGGTCATGCGCTGCTCCCTGAGATGCGGAAGGTGAACTCGAGCCGGCGTCCGGTGCCGTCGGGCTGTTCGGCGAAGTCGACGATGAGGCCGTCTTTGACGCCGAAGACGGTGTCGGAGTCGAGGTACTCGCCGCCGGCGACGAACAGCTGGGTGATCAGCGTGCGGTAGCCGGGCTTGGCGATCATGAAGTGCACGTGCGGCGCCCGGTAGGGGTGCCGGCCGACGACGTCGAGCATCTGCCCGACCGGGCCGTCGGCCGGGATCGGGTAGGCGCTCGGGACGATGGTGCGGAACCGCAGCCGGCCGTCTTCGTCGGTGCGGAAGCGGGCGCGCAGGACCGGGCCGTCCACCTCGGGCAGCTGGACGTCGTAGAAACCGTCCTCATTGGACTGCCAGACGTCGACGATCGCTTCGGCGACAGGGTGGTCTTCGGTGTCCGTGACGCGGATGTCCGTCCACAAGGGAGTGCCCGGCAGCCCTTCGGCCAGGTTCGCGCCCTGCGGGGTCTCCGGTGGACCGTCCACGTAGAACGGGCCGAGCACGGCCGACGGGGTCGTGTCCGGCGTGCGCGAGTTGGTCAGGACGTCGACGACGCTCGACACGCCGAGGGTGTCCGACAGCAGGATGAACTCCTGCCGCGTGTCGGTGGTGATGTGTCCGGCGCGGGTGAGGAACCCGATCGCGTACTCCCACTCGTCCTGGGTGAGGTCGGTGCGGATGGCGTAGGCGTGCAGCGTCTCGACGAGGTCGGTGAGCAGGGTGCGGACGCGGTCGGGCGCGGCGGCGAAGCTGTCGACGACCTGCTGGGTGAGCGCCTTGAGGCTGGGCGGCGCGGCGGGGTGGGTGCCGGTGAGGGCCTGGCGGAGCAGGTCGGCTTCCGGTTCGCCGGCGATGTCCGCTTCGGTGAGACCCAGTTCGGCCAGCGAGTGCGGGATCGGGAGGCCGTCTGCGAGGGCGAAGACTTCGCCGGCGTCGTCGAGACCCTTGTGCGCCATGACGTAGGGGAGGAGCACGGCGTGCGTCTCGGCGTGGGGCAGGCCGAACTTGCCGCCGAGGAGGTGGCAGAGCTGGTGGTGCAAGCCCATCTGCACGGCGTCCAGGCAGGTGCCGGCCAGGTAGGCGCCGCGGAGGGCGTCGGTGCGGGCGTCCACATCGGACGGATCGGCGGCGATGCGGGGGAGGGCGCTGGTGAGGAGTTTTGCGGCTTCGTTCGCGAGGAGGTCGGTTATGGGGTTGGCGTCGGGGGCGTAGCGGGCTTCGACGGCGTGGGCGAGGGCGTTGAGCCCGCTGGCGGCCGAGAGCGGGACGGGCAGGCCGAGGGTGAGGTCGACGTCGTAGAGGACGGCTTCCGGCCGGACTTTCGGGTTCTTCTTGGTGGTCTTGCGGCCGTCGGCGGTCTGGCCGAGGACGGCGGTGAGTTCCGAGCCGGCGTAGGTGGTCGGGACGATCAGCTGCGGCAGGTCGGTGTGCAGGGCGATGGCCTTGGAGAGCCCGGTGGCCGAGCCCCCGCCGACGGCGACGACGCCGTCGACGTCGTGCTCGGCGACGACCTTGAGGGCGCGCTCGGTGACGTCGACGGGGGTGTGCATGGCGGGATCTTCGAACCGGGCGGCCAGGAGCGGGCCGAGGTTTTCGGCGGCTCGGTCGGCGTGGCGAGGGGTGCCGACGAGCAGAACGCGGTTCATCCCGAGGCGGCGGACCTCGTCCCCGAGGGCGCCGAGGGTGCCGCGGCCGAAGATCACCCGGACGGGGTTGGCGGCGTAGGTGAACGAGGTCATGCGGGGGAGTATCCGGGTGGGGAGGGGAGCGGTCCTGCACGTTCGTGCTGCGGCTCGGCACGAAACGCGCGAACCGGCGGATGACGGCGGAGCGTGGGGCAGTCGGCGCCGCCGGGCTCGGCCCGGTCGAAGCCTCAGCCCGTCCGGCGCAGGGCCGCCGGGGTCGTGCCCAGCTGCGCCCGCAGCACCCGCGTCAGATGCTCCTGATGGGAAAACCCGCACCGAGCGGCGATCTCCGCGATGGGGTCGTCACCCGTGCGCAGCAGCAACCCCGCGCGCTCGACCCGCAACCTCAGCAGATACCGGTGCGGCGGCACCCCCGTGCGCGCCTTGAACTGCCGCGAAAACTGGCTCACGCTCAACCCCGCCAGCGCCGCCAGCTCGGCCAGTGGCACCGCCTCGGCCAGGCGTTCGGCCATGAAGTCCCGGACCCTCGTGAACTGCCGGTCGGACAGTCCCCGCGCCGTCGCCGGCTCGGGAACCGGGCCCGCGTGGTGGCGGCGGACCAGCTGCGCGGCGACCAGCGCGCCCAGCTGGTCCGCGTACGTGCGCGCGCTCGGTTCCCAGTCGCGGACCACGCCGTCCAAGCTGAGCACCAGCTGCTCCAGCAGGGGGTCCGTGCTGCCGAGCTCCTCGGCGAGCCGGATCGGCGCGTGCTCACCCGCGGCCTCCTGCACGGCGTCGTCCGCGACGTACACGTGCACCGTCTCGAGCTCTCCGCCCAGCTCGACCGACAAATCCGCGTGCGACGGCTGCAGGAAAAGCCCGCCCACCGGCATCCGGCGGCTGCGCTCGCGCGGGGTCCCGACGCCGCGCCGGACCGTCACCGGGCCGTCGAGGTGCAGGATCAGCTGGTGGCTGGCGGCGGCCGCGAACTCGGCGCGGTACGGACGTTCCCGCTGCTTGGAGAGGTAGACCCGGTCCCAGCCGAGCCCGGCGCTGGTGCGTTCGGGCCGCACCCAGGGCAGCGCGAGGATGCCGTTGGTGTCGCCCAGCCCGAGTTCGCCCACGCCTGCCTCCTCGACGTCGAGGCTGTTCGCGATGGTACGCGAACCGCGCGCCCTTGCCAGGTGACGAGCTGACGCACGAGCCGCGCGGGCCGGTCACCGTCGACGTCGTGCCGGGCGGCGCACCTTCAGGATCATTCAGACGTCCAGCACGAGCCGGGGCGACAGCGCGCGCGACACGCACGGGTACATCCGCCCCTCCGGTGCGCCGATGTCGTCGCGGTGCTCGGGATCGCCGTCGAGGACGGACAGTTCGCAGCTCCCGCAGACACCTTCGCGGCAGCCGGACGGCACCGGCTTCCCGGCGTGGTTCAGCACGTCCAGCAGGGATTCGTCGGCCGGCACCCGGAGGGTCTGCCCGGAGCGGGCGCACACGACCTCGAACGGCGTGTCCGGCTCGAAGACGCGCTGGGCTGGCTGGAAGCGTTCGGTGTGCACGCGGGGGAACAGCGCTTCGGCCGCGTCCACCATGGACGCCGGGCCGCAGCAGTAGACCTCCGCCGACGGGAACTCCGCCGCCAGGGCCGCGAGGTCCGGGCGGCCGTGGTCGAACAGCCGCACGCGATCGCCGTACTCGGCCCGCAGCTCCGCCGCGAACGGCATCGCCGAAGGCGAGCGGCCCGTGTACACCAGCGTCGCCCCGGCGCCGGCGGCCCGCAGCATCGGCACGATCGGCGTGATCCCGATCCCGCCGGCCAGGAACAGGTACTCCGGCGCGGGTACGAGCGGGAAGTGGTTGCGCGGCAACGAAACTTCGAGCGTCCGGCCGGGACGCAGGTACAGGTGGACGTACTCCGACCCGCCCCGGCTCAACGGGTCGTGCCGGACGGCGATGCGGTAGGCGGAGAGGTCGGCGGGATCGCCGCACAGCGAGTACTGCCGGGTCAGCCAGTTCGGCAGCGCGAGGTCGATGTGCGCGCCGGGCTCCCAAGGCGCCAAGGGCCCTTCGTCGCCGCGCAGCACGAGGGAGAGGACGTCGTCGGCGACGTGCTCGATGCGGTCCAGGATCGTCTTCTGCATGTCAATACAGCTTCCGGTAGCTCTCTTCGAGGACCTGGTCGAACATCGCCGGGGCGACGGCGATGCCCAGCTGGTCGGCGGCGATCTCGCCGGCCGACGGCATCTCCGCGGCCAGCGCCTGGCTGGCGGGGTCCCACAGCCGCGACCGCAGCAGTGCCCGGCCGCAGTGCAGGTACGACTCGGCGACCTCGACGATGATGGCGAGCATCGGCGCCTTGGCTTCGGTGCGCATCCGGGCGAGCACGTCCTCGTCGTCGGTGACGTACGCGCTTCCGTTGACGCGCAGCACTTCCCGCATGCCGGGGATGAGGAACAACAGGCCGGCGTGGTCGTTTTCGGCGATGTTGCCGAACGAGTCGGCGATCTTGTTGCCGGGCCGGTCGGGCAGGGCGAGCGTGTGCTCGTCGAGCACCTTGACGAAGCCGGGGTAGTCGCCGCGCGGCGAGCAGTCCCCGCGGCCCGCGGCGTCGGAGGTGGCCAGCGCGAGGAACGGCGAGTGCGCGATGAAGCGGCGGGCGTGCTTGTCGATGTGGTCGAGCTTCTTGCCCTCGATCATCTCTTCGGGCGCGCCCAGCCGGCTCCGGACCTCGGCCATGGATACCCGCCGGTACCGGCGGGTCAGCGTGTTTGTGCTGGTCATGCCATAATTATGAGTAAATACTCAGATCTTGACTACTCGCTTTCCACGCTCACCGGAGGGAGGGGCTGTGACGCCGGACCAGCGCCGCATCCAGCCACGTAAACAGCCGCGTCAGGTCCGCGCCGAGCTGACCCGGCAGCGGATCCTGACCGCGGCTGCTCACGTTTTCGCCGACCACGGCTACGCCGCCGGCACCACCAACCGCATCGCCGAGCGGGCCGGGATCTCGATCGGCTCGCTGTACCAGTACTTCCCGAACAAGGACGCGATCCTGGCCGAGCTGCTGATCCGCCACCTCGACGACGGCACGGCGGCCGCGGCGAAGGTCCTGACCGGCCCGCTGCCGGATTCGATCGAGGAGACCTTCCGCGTCTTCGTCCGGCTCGCCGTCGAAGCCCACCTCGACGACCCGCACCTGCTGCGGATGCTGCTCGAGCAGGCCCCGCGGTCGAACGAGCTGCTCGAGCGGATCGGCCGGGTGAAGCGGGACATGGTCGGCCACACCCGCGCCCTCCTGGAGGGCCACCCCGAGGTGCGCGTCGCCGATACGGACACGGCGGCCCGCCTGGTCATCGCGACGGTCGAGCTGGCCGTCCACGACCTGCTGGCCGAGCCCGACCCGATCGACGCCCGGCGGCTCGAGGACGAGATGGTCGCGATGCTGACCCGCTACGTCAAGGGGTGAACGGTCAGGCGCGGGCGCGCCGGAGGCGTTCGGCCGCCTGGCCGCGGACCGCCTCGCCGCACACCGGGGGATCGCCGTGCAGCGCCTCCCACCGTGCGTTGTGCACGGCCGTCCACAGGCTCGCCGCCCACGCGATCTCCAGCTCCTCCGCGGTGAACCGGCGTTCCCGGCGTTCCTGGTAGGTGGCCAAGAACGCGGCGGAGCTCGCGATGGGAGCCAGAGTCGGCGGCGAAGCGTTGGCGAACGTCGCCGAGGCCGCTCCCACGAGGGCGGCTTCCGGTTGCCACGCCAGGCTGTCCCAGTCGTGCACGGCCCGGATTTCGCCGTCCCGCCAGCGGAGGTTCTGGGCCTCGAAGTCGGCGTGGCCCAGCACGCACGGCAGATCCATGGCCAGCAACCGCTTCCGGGCCCGGCTCGCCGTCTCCACGACGTGCGCGGGCACGGCGCGCTGGTCCCGTTCGTCCAGGAACCCGATCGCGGGCCACAGCCCCGGGTCCAGGTGATCCCACCGGGCCCAGCGCGGGTTCGGCAACGGTGGTGGCACGACGACGTCGGCCAGCTCGCTCTTCAGCCACGCGAACACCGCCGCGTAGCGCTCGGCGATGTCCGGGGTGTCGCCGAGCAGCAGCTCGCCGCCGGGCAGGAGCTCCTCCGCGTGGACGGCCAGCGAGCCGACCTTGGTGACCGGCGTAAGCGGCCGCGGGCAAGGGAAGCCGCGCTCCGCCAGCCGCGCCTGGGCGGCGACGCAGGACGCCTCCCGGCCTTCGCCGTCGCGAGCCTTCACGACGACTTCGCGGGCGTCGGCCAGCCGCAGCCCGGCCACCTCGGACAGCGACTTGCGTTCGAAGAGCACCTCGGCCGGGACGCTCCCCAGGTGCTCCGCGCACCAGGACGGGATCACCGGTCCCTGGCCACGAGCGCGGCCTGGGTGCGGCTCGTGACGCCCAGCTTGGCCAGCACGTTCCCCGCGCGCGCCTTGACCGTCCGCTCGGCCGACCGCAGCCGTGCCGCGATGTCCCGATTGGACAGTCCTTCGCCCAGCAGCGTCAAAACATCCCGCGCGCGCGGCGTGAGTGCGCCACCCGCGCTCAACGCGCTCGCCGGGCCCAGCGCGGTGACGACCTGGTGCGCGGCTCGGACCGCGGCCGCGTTGAGGGCTTCGCGGATCTCGCGGGGCCGGCCGACCGTGGTCAGCATCAGCACCCGCGGAGCCGTGGGCGGCAGCAGCACGACGTCCGCCTCCACGGACGAGCCGAGCAGCTCCGGACCGATCGCGTACTGCGCGACGACGTCCAGGCCCGGCCTGGCATCCAGGATCAGCGCGATGCCCTCGCAAGCCAGCGCGTGGTCGTCGACGACCTGAACCCGGATCATGCCGGGCACTCTACTGTCGGCGGCATGCGCCAGAGTTCCGTCACGACGGCAGCGGCCGCCGCGGTGCTGCGCCAGGTCGAGGCCGGCCGGATCGGCCTCGACACCCCGATCGGCCACTACCTGCCCGCGCTCGTGCCCGGGGACCGCGGACGGGCGATCACGGTCCGGATGCTGATCGACCACCCCAGCGGGCTCGCCGAGTACCTCCCGTACGCCAGCCCGAGCCTCAAGGCGTTCCCCAACCTGGCCGAGACCCGGCCGGACAGCCTCGACGACCACCGGTGCACGCGGTTCGACCCGGTCGAGCTGATCGGGATGGCCGCCGGCCGACCCGCCCGGGGTGTATTCGAACACCAACTACCTGCTGCTCGACCAGCTCCTCGAGCACGTCACCGGAGGCAGCACGGAGGAGTGCGCCACCCGCGACGTCATCGACCGCGCCGGCGGGCGAGATCGTCTCGCCGGCTTCGCGCGCTCGCCGCTCTCTACCCAAAGGCGATGAGCTGGGACACGGTCGCGAACCGGTAGCCGCGCTCCTTGAGCCCGTCGACGATCGGCGCGATGGCTTGCCGGGTCTGCTCGCGAGACGCGTACATCGCGTGCAGCAGCACGATCGAGCCGGGCCGGACCTGGTTCAGCGTCGTATTCGTGACGGTCGCCGTGTCAGGGGTCCCGTCCGAGTCCGGCTCGACGTCCCACGTGATCGTCGTCCGGTTGTGCTCGGCCAGGTAGTGCGGCAGGGCGAAGAGCTTCTTGCCGTTCGGCGGCCGGAACAGGATCTCGCCGGTGTAGCCCGTCGTGCGGATGAGGGCGTCGGTGGCTTCGACCTCGTCCGCGACCCACGCGGGCGTCACGCCGATCATCCGCTCGTGGCTGAAGCTGTGGTTGCCGATTTCGTGTCCCGCCGCGGCGATGGCGTGCGCGAGATCGGGGTGCGCGGCGATGTCCCGGCCGATGAGGAAGAAGGTCGCCGAGACCTGACGGCTCCGCAAAGTGTCCAGGATGGCTTGCGTACCAGCCGGGTCCGGCCCGTCGTCGAAGGTGAGCGCGACGACTTTCTCCGTCGTCTCGACGCGGTTCACGAGCCTGCCGAAGAACTGGAACGTCCGCGACTTCGACACCTCGAACAGCGTGAAGGCACCGCCGAGCACGACGACCAGCACGCACGCCACCACGATGGCCCACTTCCGCGCGCGGCGGGATTTCAAGATCATGACGTCCACCTTGGCGGCGCGGCCGGAACGCGGGAAGCCGCGAAGGTACTAATACCTCCGCGGCTTCCCGAAACGGTCAGAGCGGGTTGAACACGCCCAGGGGAGCGGTGCAGAACGGGCCGCCGACGTACTCGGCCGCGATCCCCGTCGGTGCGGGCTTCGACGCCAGCTGGTCCGCGTACACCTCGGCGTCGTCCAGGGACTTGTAGCCCAGCGCCTCCGCCTCCTCCAGCGAATAGATCCGGCGCGTGTTGTCCGAGACGCCCCAGATCAGCCGGTACCCCGGCGACGGCGCCGCGAGGCACGCCTCGAACAGGCGGGCGCCGTCGTCCGGCGAAAGCCACGTCGTCAACCCGCGCGGGCCCAGCGGCAACGGCGTCTCGAAGCACGAGCCGATCCGGATCACGATCACGTCCATGCCGAACCGCGAGTGGTACAGGCTCCCCAGCGCCTCGATCGCCGCCTTCGAGACGCCGTAGTACGTGTCCGGGCGCGGGGACGAGTCCGCCGGCAGGTCCGAATCCACCCGGCGGAAGCCCACCGCGTGGTTGCTCGACGCCAGGATGACGCGCGAAACGCCCGCCGCCCGCGCCGCCTCCAGCACCGTGTGCGTCCCGTTGATGTTGACGTCGAGCGTCGCTTCCCACGAGTTCTCGCGGCTGTGCCCGCCGAGGTGGATCAGCGCGTCGACGCCTTCGCACGCCGAAGCCATCGCCGCCGCGTCGGTGACCGACGCCGTCACGATCTCTTCGGAGGCGTCCGACGCCGTCTGCGGGGCGACGTCGAGCAGGCGCAGCACGCGGCCTTCGCGCTTCAGGCGGGGGCGCATCAGGGTGCCGACGACACCCGCCGACCCGGTGATGAGCACGCGCTGGTCCGTCATTGTGGGTCCTCTCGGTAAGGGCGGCGGTCAGCGAATGCCGGCCCGGCGCAGCTGCTGCCCGAGCTCGGTGGTGATTTCGGCGAGCAGCTCGCCGACGCGCTGCGCGTCGGCGTCGGTCACCTGGGCGATCGGCATCGAGCAGCTGATCGCGTCCGTGCCCGGGATCCGGTAGGGGATCACCGCGGCGACGCACCGGACGCCCAGCGTGCCTTCCTCGACCTCGGAGGCGTACCCGCGCTCGCGGGTCGCGGCGCACTCGGCGTGCAGGCCTTCGAGCGTGGTGATGGTGTTCGGGGTCAACGCGGTCAGCGACGCCGGCATCAGCGTCTCGATCTCCTCGTGCGTCAGCTCGGCCAGCAGCGCCTTGCCCAGCGCGGTCGCGTGCGTGGGCAGCGTGCGCCCGACGCGGGAGACGAGGTGCGTGGACCGCTGCGACTCGCGCGTCTCCAGGTAGACGACCTCGGTGCCGTTGCGGCGCGCGAAGTGCGCGGTGAAGCCGGTCTTCTCCCGGATCCGCTCCAGCGCCTCGGTGGCGAACGGGACGACGGCGTCGCGGTCCAGGTACGCCGTGCCGCAGATCAGGGCGCGGACGCCGAGGCGGTAGCGGGCGGTGTTGGCGTCCGCCTCCAGCCAGCCGGCTTCCAGGAGCGTCCGCAGCAGGCCGTGCAGCGACGAGCGCGGAAAGCCCGTGCGCGCGTGCAGATCGGACAGCGAGAGCCAGACGTCGTTGGCCGCGAACGTCTCGATGAGGTCGACGGCCCGGCGTGCGGACTTCACGCCGGACGACTCGGCGGGAGCGCCGTCGGCCGCGGCCGGGTTGTCCACCTTCTGCGGCATTTGTGCGCCTCCGTCCGGCCGTTGACTTGTGACTCCGGCCATATTAGCGTCCCGAACAACGTTCTTATGGATGAACATAATCACTATAACAGACTCCGTTCATAGATGTGAACAGGTGAACCACATCGAAGTGGACGCGGAAGGGAGCCTGCGGTGCACGCACTCGACTGGACGATGGTCTGCGCGTACTTCGCGCTGATGATCGTGATCGGCTGGTGGTCGCACAAACGGGTCAGCGACGTGAAGGACTTCTTCACCGCCGGCGGCAAGATGCCGTGGTGGCTGGCCGGCATCTCGCACCACATGTCCGGCTACAGCGCCGTGCTCTTCGTCGCGTACGCGGGCGTCGCGTACACCAGCGGCGTCACCGTGTACTTCTGGGGCTTCGCCAGCATCGGCATCGGCGTGGGCATCGGCAGCTGGCTGTTCGCCGGGCGCTGGAACCGGTTGCGCTCGAAGCTCGGCGTCGCCTCACCGCTGGAGTACCTCGCGAAGCGGTACAACGTGCCGACGCAGCAGGCGCTCGCCTGGAGCGGCAGCCTGCTGAAGATCTTCGACATCGCGGCCAAGTGGTTCGCCGTCGCGACGCTGCTGCACGTCTTCGCCGGGCTCGACTACAACCTCGGCATCCTCATCACCGGTGCCGTCACCCTCGTCTACTGCACCATCGGCGGCCTGTGGGCCGACGCGCTCACCGACTTCGGCCAGTTCGTCATCCAGGCCATCGCCGCGATCGTGATGATCGTCGTCGTCCTCGGCAAGCTGGGCGGGATCTCCGCGCTCTGGACGATGTGGGACAAGCTGCCCGAAAACCACGTCAACCCCGTGACGTCCAAGTACACAACGATCTTCCTCCTGGTCTACGTGCTCGTGAAAACGCTGGAGTACAACGGAGGCATGTGGAACCTGGCGCAGCGCTACATGGCGGCGCCGAACACCCACGAGGCCCGGCGCGGCGCGCGGCTTTCGTCGGCGCTGTACCTTTTGTGGCCGCTGGTGCTCATGTTCCCGATGTTCGCGGCGCCGCTGCTCATCCCCGGCATCAAGGACCCGACGCAGTCCTACGCCATCATGACGACGACGTTCCTGCCGCCGGGCCTGATCGGCCTGGTGCTGGCCGGCATTTTCTCGCACACCATGGCGATGGTCTCCTCCGACGCCAACGCGATCTCCGCGGTGATCACCCGCGACATGATCCCGGCGATGGTCCGCCGCACCCGGCAGTGGACCGACGTCCAGGGCCTGAAGGCCGCCCGGATCACCACCGTCATCTTCGTGGCGCTGACCATGCTGGTGGCCACCCAGGCGCAGAACCTCGGCGGCGTGCTGCAGATCGTCGTCAACTGGGTCGCCGCGCTGATGGGCCCGATCTCGATCCCGCTGCTGCTGGGCATGCTGCCGTGGTTCCGCAAGTGCGGCCCGCGCGCGGCGCTGGTCTCGTGGGCGGGCGGCCTGATCGACTACGCGCTCGTGTACTACGTCCTCAACGCCAACCAGACGGTGCTGGTCGCGACGCCGATCCTGGTGTCGCTCGCCCTGTACATCGGCCTCGGCCTGCTCGCCCCCGAGCGCAGCGCGGCCGCCGATGAGATCGTCGACACCGTGAACGCCGACGACGACGTCGACCGCACGAAGGAAGGCACGACCGTGCCCGCTTGACCGACGCCGGTCCACCCCCGGCAGCACCCGACAAACGGAGAGCAGAAAACAGATGGCACAGACCGAGATCGCGCTGGACGGCCTGCTGGCGTTCCCCTTGACCCCGTTCACCGAGAACCTCGAGGTCAACCTCGACGCGCTCGCGGAGAACGTGGAGAGCCACATCGCGGCGGGCGCCGGCGCCCTGTTCGTCGCGTGCGGCACGGGGGAATTCAGCTCGCTGTCGCCGGCCGAGCACGCCGCGGTGCTCGCGAAGACCCGTGAGGTCGCCGCGGGCCGGGTCCCGGTCTGGGTGGGTGCGGGCGGGGGTGCCGCCTCGGCGCGCGCGGGGATCGCCCTCGCCGAGGCCGGCGGTGCGGACGGCGTGCTGCTGCTGCCGCCGTACCTGGTCACCGGGCCGCCGGCGGGCCTGGTCGACTTCGTCCGCTACGCCGTCGGCGACTCGTCGGTGCCGGTGATCGTCTACCACCGCGGCACCGGCGTGTACACCGCGCAGACCGCGGCGGCGCTGCTCGACATCCCCTCGGTGGTGGGGCTCAAGGACGGCTACGGCGACGTCGAGGTGATGACCCGGATCGTCACCACCATCCGCGCGCTGGACACCGAGCGGTCGCGGAACTTCCTGTTCTTCAACGGGTTGCCGACCGCGGAGGTCTCGGCCAAGGCGTACGCCTCGATCGGCGTCGCCCGCTACTCCTCGGCGGTGCACTGCTTCGCGCCCGAGATCGCGCACCGCTTCCACCGGGCGCTCGGCGAGGGCGACACCCGCGTGATGGACGCGCTGCTGACCGGCTTCTACCTGCCGCTGGTGGCGCTGCGGGACGAGACGCCCGGCTTCGCCGTCTCCCTGGTCAAGGCCGCCGCCCGGCTGCGCGGCGACAAGGTCGGCCCGGTCCGGCCGCCGCTGGTCGAGCCGACGCCGGAGCAGATCCACCGGCTGGAGAAGATCGTGGAGGACGGCTTCGTCACGCTGAAGGCGCTGGGCTGATGAAGATCCTCGATGTGGTGCTGACGCCGGTCGCGTTCGCCGACCCGCCGCTGCTCAACGTCATGGGCGTGCACGAGCCGTTCGCGCTGCGCAGCGTCGTCCAGGTGAAGTGCGAAGACGGGATCGTCGGGCTCGGCGAGTCCTACGGCGACTCCGCGTTCCTCGGCGAGGTGCGCAAGGTCCTGCCGCAGCTGCGCGGCCACGACGTCTTCGACCTGCCCGGCCTGCAGCGGCTGGTCGCGCAGGCGTTGTCGGGCACGGTCCTGACCGACGCGCACGGGCTGATCGGCGGGTTCTCCATCCGCAAGACCGTGGCCAGCGTGTACTCGCTGTTCGAGGTCGCTTGCCTGGACGCGCAGGGGCAGTACCTCGGCCGCCCGATCACCGACCTGCTCGGCGGCAAGGCGCGCGACGCCGTCGAGTTCTCCGCGTACCTGTTCTACAAGTACGGCAAGCACGTCGACGGCCGCGAGGACTCCTGGGGCGAGATCACGACGCCGGAAACCCTGGTGGGCTCGGCGAAGCGGATGATCGACGAGTACGGCTTCCGCTCGATCAAGATCAAGGGCGGGGTTTTCGAGCCCGCGCAGGAGGTCGACGGGATCCGCGCGCTGGCCGAGGCGTTCCCCGGGCACCCGCTGCGGATCGACCCGAACGGCGCGTGGACTCCTGCGACCGGCATCCGGGTCGCGTCCGAACTGGACGGTGTCCTGGAGTACCTCGAAGACCCGACGCCGGGTATCGAGGGCATGGCGCGGGTGGCTGCCGAGGCGTCGATGCCGTTGGCCACCAACATGTGCGTGGTGAACTTCGGCGACATCGACCCGGGCTTCCGGGCGCGCGCGATCGGCGTTCTGCTGTCGGACCACCACTTCTGGGGTGGCCTGCGGGCGACGCAGTCGCTGTCGACGACGTGCGAGAGCTTCGGCGTCGGCCTGTCGATGCACTCCAACAGCCACCTCGGGATCAGCCTCGCCGCGATGGTCCAGGTCGCCGCGGCGACCCCGCACCTGACCTACGCCTGCGACACGCACTGGCCGTGGAAGGTCGAGGACGTCATCGAGCCGGGCGTGCTTTCTTTCCGGGACGGGGCTGTCAAGGTGCCCACGACCCCGGGTCTGGGCGTGAAGCTCGACGAGGACGCGCTGGCCCGCCTGCACGAGAACTACGTCCGATGTGGACTGACCAAACGGGACGACGTGACCTACATGCGCAAGTACGTTGCCGGGTTCGAGCCCAACACGGCGAGGTGGTGACCCGGTGAAGGTGACGGGATACGCCTACCCCTGGGACGTCCTGGAGCCCGGGTTCGCCTCGCGGGCCCGCGACCTCGGCGTCGACGAGGTGGCCGTCGCGCTGTCGTACCACAGCGCGCGTGCGGCGACGCCGTGGTCGGCGTCGCGCACCGCCGTCGTGGCGCGGCACGCGGCGTTCTACCGGCCGCTTTCCGATGGATGGGGCGCGCTGCGACCGTCCACTCCGGACTGGGTGTCGGCGGAGGACAGTGGTGGTGACGCCGTCCGGCTGCTCAACGAAGCCGGGATCCCGGCGGCCGCGTGGATCGTGCTGACCCACAACTCCCAGCTCGGTTACGACCACCCGGACGTCGTGGTCCGCAACTGCTTCGGCGAGCCGTACCCGTGGGCGCTGTGCCCGTCGCAGCCCGCGGTGCGCGAGTACGCGGCGACGCTGACCGCCCAGGCCGTCGCCGGGCTGGAGCTCTCGTCGGTGATCCTCGAGGCCTGCGGCCCGCTCGGCGCGGTGCACCAGCACCAGCACGAGAAGACCGACGGCGTCTGGGCGCCCGCGGTGGCCCGGCTGCTGTCGATCTGCTGCTGCGACGCGTGCGCTGCCGGGTGGGACCTCGACACCGACACCGTCCGGGCCCAGCTCGTCGAGGAGGTCCGGCGGCTGATCGCGACCGGCGACCTCGGTGTCACCGCCGACGGTTTGCCGCCGTCGTTGACCTCGATGCTGCTGCGGGTCCGGCAGGAAGCGACCGATGCCTTGCGGGCCGCGGTGCTGGCGTCGTTGCCCGCGGGAGTCCGGATCGTGCTGCACGGCGCGCTCGACCCGTGGGTCACCGGCGCGCTGCCCGGGCTGACGCCGTCCGCTGCGGACGACGTCGACGCGGTCGTATTGTTCGGCTGGGCGCCCGCCACGGGTGCCGAAGCCGTCGCGGCGGCCAGGGAGGCCCTGCCCGAGCGGGTCGCGATCGGCAGCTACATCACCGCGGTCGCCGCGGCGCCGGTGCCGGACATCGCCGCGTACGCCGGCGAGCTGGCCAAGGCGGGCGCGGCCGAGCTGCACCTGTACCACCTCGGACTGGCCGGTCCGGGTCGCTGGAGCGACCTGGCCACGGCCACCGCCGCCGCCCAAGAGAACTGAGGAGCTGTTCCACCCATGAGCCAGGCCACCGACGCCGCCACGCTCGAGAAGATCCTGGCGGGGGCCGCCGAAGCCGCCCGCCCCGCCGCCGCGGCCACCCCGGCCGAGCGCGCCCGCTGGCTCGTCGCGGCCGCCGACGCCCTCGACGCCGCCGCCGACGACCTCGTCCCGCTGGCCCACAGCGAAACGCACCTGCCGGCCACCCCGCGGCTGGCGGGCGAGCTGAAGCGCACGACGTTCCAGCTGCGCCTCTTCGCCGAGGTGCTCACCGACGGCGAGTTCCTCGGCGCGACCGTCGACCACGCCGACCCGGACTGGCCGATGGGCCCGCGTCCGGACATCCGCCGCGTGAAGACCGCGATCGGCCCGGTGCTGGTGTTCGCGGCCAGCAACTTCCCGTTCGCGTTCAGCGTCGCCGGCGGTGACACGGCGTCCGCACTCGCCGCCGGCTGCCCGGTGATCCTCAAGGCGCACCCCGGGCACCCCGAGCTGTCCGCGCTGACCGGCCGGATCCTGCGCGAAGCCCTGGTCGGCGCGGGTGCGCCCGAGGGCATCTTCGATGTCATCTTCGGCCAGGAGGAAGGCGTCACGGCGCTGAAGGACCCGCGCATCGCCGCGGCGTCGTTCACCGGGTCCATCCCCGGCGGGCGTGCGCTGTTCGACATCGCGAACGCGCGGCCGCGGCCGATCCCGTTCTACGGCGAGCTGGGCAGCGTCAACCCGGTCGTCGTCACCGAGGCCGCCATCGCGGCGCGCGGGGAGGCCGTCGCGAAGGGCTACGCCGGGTCGTTCACCCTCGGCGCCGGCCAGTTCTGCACCAAGCCGGGCCTGCTGTTCCTGCCCGAGGACCACAACCTGACCTCGACCCTGAAGGACGCGCTGGACGGGGCCGCGGCCCAGCCGATGCTCAACGACCGCATCGCCGCCGGATACGATTCCAAGCTTTCATTGCTGAAGGAGGTCCCGGGCGTCGAGGTCGTGTCTTCGTCGGATTCTTCGTCGCCCGCGTTCACCCCGACGCTGCTGGCCACCACCGGCAAGCAGTTCCTCGAGGGCGGCGACACCGTGCACGAAGAGTGCTTCGGGCCGGCGTCGCTGATCGTCACCTACGCCGACCAGGCCGAGCTGCTGCGCCTGCTCGACGTCATCGAACCGGGGCTCACCGCCACGATCCACGGCGAGGAGTCCGATGTGGACTGGATCCGGCCGGTGCTGCCGGCGCTGAGCCGCATCGCCGGCCGGCTGCTGTGGAACGACTGGCCCACCGGCGTCACGGTGAGCTGGGCCCAGCAGCACGGCGGCCCGTACCCGGCCACGACCGCCCCGACCACGACGTCCGTCGGCACCGCCGCGATCGAGCGGTTCCTGCGCCCGATCGCGTGGCAGGGCTTCCCGGACGCGTTGCTGCCCGAACCCTTGCAGGAGGCCAACCCCTGGCAGCTGCCCCGCCGCACCGACGGCTCCCGCTGACCCGGCGGGGCGCCCCCCCGGTTTCCACTTTACCGCTTGGTACCGACAGTTTTCGGCGCCGCTGACCCGATTCCCCGACCCGCAGCCCCTGATCCCGCGGGGGCGCCCCCCGGTTCCACTCTATCGTCCGGCACCGACAGTTTTCGGCGCCGAACACCGAATCCGCCGCCGCACAACTGAATCCCCTTTCCCCGCAAGCCGAGGATGTCTTCCTGGGAGGCATTGCCATGCCCGTGAACCGGAGAAACGCTCTGCGCGGCGGCGCGCTGGCGGCCGCTTCGACCGTGTTGCTCACCCGTCCCGCGTTCGCTTCCGCAGCGCCCTTGGGCACCCCGGCCGTGAGCGGGGTGCCCGCCGCGACCGCCCCGATCGTCGCCGCCTACCGGCAGCTGCAGACCGGCATCAACCGGCCGTCGCCGGAACGCGCCGAGGCGCTGGCCAACCTGGGCCGCGTCGCCAAGGCGTACAACGCGAGCCTGTCCGTCGCCGGCGGTGGCGCTCCACTGTGGACGGACCTGCCGCTCGGCCCGGGCAGCGACTACACGACGTCGATGTACGCGCGGCTGCGCGCCATCGCCGTCGACTGGGGCACGCCGGGCGGCGCGCTGTCCGGCGACCCGGTGGTGCTCGACCGGATCAAGACGGTGCTCGAGCTGATCTACGCCAGCCAGTACAACGAGAACGTCGGCGAGATCGGCAACTGGTACACCTACGAGATCGGCATCCCGTACTACCTGCTGCACACGCTGTCGGTGGTCGCCGACCAGCTCACCGCCGAGCAGCTGGCCCGCTACCTCGCGCCGGTCAAACGGTTCGTCGGCAACCCGAACCTGCGGGCCAACAACGCGTCGGTGATCGAGACCGGCGCGAACCGCGCCGACAAGGCCCTCATTTCGATCGTCTCCGGCGCGATGCTCGGCGATACCGCCTGGATCAAGACCGGCATCGACGCGCTCACCGACGTCGCCGGCGGGGGAGCGGCCAGCGTCGTCGCCAAGCTGGACCGCGCGGCCGGCGACGGCTTCCACGTCGACGGCTCGTTCATCCAGCACGACACCATCCCGTACCCCGGGCACTACGGCATCGTCCTGCTCACCGCGCTCGCCGGCGCCATCCACGTCACGGCGGGCACCGAGTACGCGCTGCCGCAGCCGGTCAAGGACAAGATCTACGCGCTGGTGGCGGACAGCTTCGCGCCGTTCGTCTACGCGGGCGCGTTGATGGAGCCGGTGCGCGGCCGGATGCTCTCGCGCCAGGGCGAGACCGGGCACGACATCGGCCACCAGCTGACGGTCGCGACGCTCGTGCTGGCCCGCACGGCGTCCGGCAAGACGAAGACCGACCTCAACGCGCTCGCCGCGAAGTGGATCAAGGAAGGGACGTACGCGCCGTTCCTGAAGATCCCGGATCCCGAGCGGTTCGCGCCCGGCCCGGACCTGGTGGCGACGCCGGGCATCGAGTTCGCGCAGGACATGCTGGCCTCGGGCGCGCGCCCGGCGCGGGTCACCGCGACGCACCGCGTCTTCGGCCAGCAGGACCGGATGGTGCACGTCACCGACGACTGGTCGGCGTCCCTGGGGGTCAGCTCGACGCGGATCTCGCGCTACGAGTCCATCAACGGCCAGAACCTCAAGGGCTTCTACGTCGGCGACGGCGTGCTCTACACATTCCTGCCGAACGCCAAGGGCCACTACACCGACGCCTACTGGCCGACGGTCGACCCGCTGCTGCTGCCGGGCACGACCGAGAACGACGGCCCGGTCGACCCGAAGTTCGGCGGCGTGCCGGTCGGTCCGAACGCGCACACCGGCGGCGTCCGCTGGGACACGCGCACCGGTGCCTACGCGTTCGACTTCAAGTCGTGGGACGGCTCCCTGGTCGCGAAGAAGTCGTGGTTCTTCACGCCGTCCGGGATCGTGTGCCTCGGGGCCGGGATCACCAGCACGTCCGCGAGCGCCGTGCGCACGACGATCGAGAACCGCAACCTCGGCGAGGGCGGCCGTGGCGCGTTGCTCGCGGATGGCCGCCGCGTCCCGACCGACCTCGGCAAGGCCTCGGCACTGCGTCGTCCGCGCTGGCTGCACTTGGAGAACGTCGGCGGGTACGTGCTCCTGGACGACGCTTCGGTCACGGCGCTGCGCGAAGACCGCACCGGCGCGTGGCGCGACATCGACACCGGCGCCAACACGAAGGGCACTACGACGCCGAACACGCGCCGGTACCAGAAGCTGGTGCTGGAGCACGGCGTCAAGCCGGTCGACGCGACCTACGCGTACGCGGTGCTGCCGGGCGCGTCGGTGATCGGCACGCTGACGGAGTCCTTGGCGTGTCACGTGCTGACGAACACCTCGGTGGCACAGGCGGTGCGCACGGGCGACGGCACGGTGCTGGCGAACTTCTTCGCCGCCGGCTCGGTCGGCGACGTGCGGGTGTCCGGCCCGGCGTCGGTGGCGGTCGGGCGGCGTCAGCTCGCGGTGTCGGACCCGACGCAGACGCAGGACAGCGTCACGGTGACCGTGCGCGGCAAGGCCGTGACGGTGCCGCTGAAGGGCACCTTCGGCGCGACTTCGCTGGTGCCGTTGAGGTAGGCCTCCCCGCCGGACCGGTGCCCCGACCCGGTCCGGCGGGGTCCCCACCTCGGTTAGGCTGGTTTCATGACCGAACACCTCGACGTCCTGATCGTGGGGGCCGGGCTGTCCGGGGTCGGCGCGGCGTGCCGGCTGCAGGAGCGGCTGCCGGGCAAGACGTACGCGGTGCTCGAGGCGCGTGACACGATCGGCGGAACCTGGGACCTGTTCCGGTACCCGGGCATCCGGTCCGATTCGGACATGTTCACGCTCGGTTACCCGTTCCGGCCGTGGAAGGACCCGAAGGCGATCGCGGACGGCCCGTCGATCCTGTCGTACATCCGCTCGACCGCCTCCGCACACGGGATCGTCGACCGGATCCGCTTCGGCCACCGCGTGGTGCGGGCGTCGTGGTCGTCTTCGTCGGCGCGGTGGACGGTCTCGACCGAGCACGGCGCCACGTTCACGTGCCGGTTCCTGTACCTGTGCAGCGGTTATTACTCGTACGAGTCCGGGCACGTCGTCGACTTCCCGGGGCGCGCGGACTTCGCGGGTGAGATCGTGCACCCGCAGCACTGGCCCCCGTCGCTGGACTACACGGACAAGCGGGTCGTGGTGATCGGCAGCGGCGCGACGGCGGTGACGCTGGTCCCGGCGCTGGCGTCGCGCGCTTCGCACGTGACGATGCTGCAGCGGTCGCCGTCGTACATCGTGGCGCGCCCGGGCCGGGACGCGCTGGCCGACCGGCTCCGGGCGCTGCTGCCGGAGAAGCTCGCGCACCGGCTGGTGCGCGGCAAGAACGTCGTCATGGGAACGCTGTTCTTCCAGCTGATGCGGCGGTTGCCTCGGCGTGCCGCCCGGGCTTTGCGCGACCGGGTGGCGGCGCAGCTGCCGGCGTCGATCCCGGTGGACCCGCACTTCGTGCCGTCGTACGACCCGTGGGACCAGCGGCTGTGCCTGGTGCCGGACGCGGACCTGTTCCGGGCGCTGCGGTCGGGCAAGGCGGACATCGTGACGGACCGGATCGCGCGGTTCACGGCGTCCGGAGTTTCTTTGGAGTCGGGCCGTTCGCTGGCTGCGGACATCATCGTGACGGCGACGGGGCTGCGGCTGGTGGCTTTCGGCGGGATCGCGCTGACGGTGGACGGCCGGGTTGTGGAGCCGGGGGACCAGCGCGCGTACAAGGGGATGATGTTCGGCGGCGTGCCGAACTTGGCGTGGTGCGTGGGGTACACGAACAACTCGTGGACGCTGCGGGCAGATCTGACGTCCCAGTACGTGTGCCGGCTGCTGGCGTACCTGGATCGGCGCGGGTTCGCGTTCTGCGCGCCGGACGCGGAGTCGGCATCGTCGGCGGGCCGCCCGCGGCCGATCGTGGACCTGGCGTCGGGTTACATCAAAAGGGCCGCTCCCGGCCTGCCGAAGCAGGGTGAGAAGCGGCCCTGGATGATGCGCCAGAACTATCTGCTGGATTTCGCGGACATGCGGCTCGGCCGGGTCGACGACGGAGTGATGCGCTTCGGCCGCGCGGAAGACCGGGCGGCCGCGGCCGGCTGAGGGGCCAGGGGCGATCGCCCTGCAGCGTGCGTGACGCGACGGGCGGGCCGTTGCGATCGCCACGCGATCGAGCCGAAACGGGCGGCCGGGCCCCCTGGCCCGGCCGCGTAAATCCCCTACCGCTTCGTCAGCCCTGGCGGGCCTTGTTGCGCGGGTTGTCCTTGTTGATCACCAGCACCTTCGTCCCCCGGCGGATGACCTGGGCACCCGGCTGGCGGGCGAGCGAGCGGATCGAGCTGCGGACCTTCATGGCGAGCCGTCCTTCCTGCGGGCACTGCGTCCCACGTCCCCTTCAACCACCCGCCGAAGAGTTTCATTCCGCAACTCAGCTGGTCTCCCGCGCCACCCAGGACTGCAGGTCGTCGCCTCGGACGGCCGCCGCCATCAGCTCCGGGAACTGGTCCGGCGTGCACGCGAACGCCGGCACTCCCAGCTCGGCCAGGGCCGCCGCGTTCTCGTGGTCGTACGACGGCGCCCCCGAGTCCGAGAGCGCCAGCAACGTCACGACCTGGACTCCCGCGCCCACCAGCTCGGCGATGCGGTGCAGCAGCTCGTCCTCGTCGCCGCCCTCGTACAGGTCGCTGATCAGCACCAGCAGCGTCTGCTCGGGCCGGCCGACCAGGCCCTGGCAGTACGCGATCGCCCGGTTGATGTCCGTGCCGCCGCCCAGCTGGGTGCCGAACAGCACGTCGACCGGGTCGGCGAGGTGCTCGGTCAGGTCCGCGACCTCCGTGTCGAACGCCACGAAGGACGTCTGCAGGGCCCGCATCGACGCCAGCACCGCGCCGAACAGCCCCGAGTACACCACCGACTCCGCCATCGACCCCGACTGGTCGACCGCCAGGATCACGTCCCGCTGCACCGCCTGCTGGCGCCGCCCGTACCCGATCAGCTGTTCCGGCACGATCGTGCGCAGCTCGGGGGAGTAGTGCTTGAGGTTCCGGTGGATCGTGCGCGCCCAGTCGACGTCGCCCGGCCGGGGCCGGTGCGTGCGCGACGCCTTGTCCAGCGCCCCCTTGATCGCCGCCCGCGTGCGCTCGGCCAGCCGCTCCTCCAGCTCCTCGACGACCTTGCGGACGACCTGGCGTGCGGTCTCCTTGGTCTCTTCCGGCAGCACCCCGTTCAGCGACAGCAGCGTGCCGACCAGGTGCACGTCCGGCTCGACCGCCGAGAGCAGCTCCTTCTCCAGCAGCATCCGGGTCAGCCCGAGCCGGTCGACCGCGTCGCGCTGCATCACCTGCACGACGGTGCTCGGGAAGTACCGCCGGATGTCACCCAGCCAGCGCGCGACCCGCGGCGCCGACGCGCCCAGGTTCGCGCTGCGCGGCCCGCCCGTGGCCTCCTCGTCCGGCTTGTCGTAGAGGGCGGCCAGCACGGCGTCGACCCCACTGTCCTCATCGGACAGCGGGGCGTCGGCCAGCCCCGACCCCTCGCCCGCGCCTTCGGCGCCGAGCACCAGCCGCCAGCGCCGCGCGCGTTCCGTGTCCGCGGTCATGCCCCCACCCCCAGCAACGTCGCCAGGACGGGCAGCACGCGCTCCGCCCGGCCCTCGTCCAGTTCGTCGGTCACGGCGACGACGGCCGCGGTGCCGTCGAGCCCCGCCGCCCGGTGCCCGATCGCCCGTTTCTCGGGTCCGCTGAACGCGCCGAACGTGCGGCGCAGCAACGGAAGCACCTCGGTGAAGACGTCGGCGGGGATCGCCGAGAGCCACGCGTCGATGACCCGCAGCAGGCCTTCGTCGTGCACCAGCAGCAGCGCGCCGCCGTCGAAGAAGCCCTCGACGTACGCCGCGCCCGCCGACGGCGCGATCCCCGGCGTGAGCGCGCGGCCCAGCCGCAGTTCGATGTCGAGCGCGTCGAGCAGCCCCGCGTCGTGCAGGATCCGGGTGAGGCGCCCGGCCAGCAGCGGCGGCAGCGACGGCCGTTCGGCCAGCCGCGCCAGGGCCGACAGCCAGCGTTCCTTGGGCTCCTCGCCGAGCAGCGACGTCGCGTCGTGCACCCCGTCGACCAGCTGGGCCATCCGGGCCGCGGCGTCGTCGTCGATCCCGTGCGTCGCCGGCGGCAGACCGGCGCAGATCCGGTCGAGCATGCGGTCGGCCACCGCGCGCAGCGCGCCGGTGTCGGTGCCCCGGACGTTCCCGTAGCGCGTCGCCCGGGCCAGCGCGGGCAGCGCCGACATGAGCCGTGCGACGTCCGCGTCCGCCGCCGCTCGCGCGTCGAGCGCCGCCAGCGCCTCGGGCAGCGCGTCCGGCAGGTCGGCGAGCAGGCAGTTCTCGACGGCCGTGGTCACCTCGTCCAGCGGGGGCGTGCCCTCGACGGTGCCGCGGACCGCGGCGGTGGCCGCCGACGGCACGGTCGTGCCGTACACCGCGGCCGCGACCAGGTCGACCTCGAACGCCGGTTCCCAAGCCAGCGCCCACGTCTCCCGGAACGTGCCCTTGTTCCGCCGCGCCGACGCCTCCCGGCTGCCCCACTCGATGCCGAGGATCCGCAGCCGGTGCAGCAGCTTCGAGCGGTCGAGCCCGCCGGGCGTGCGCAGGTCGAGGTCGAGCTCCTTGACGACGGGGTCCTTTTTGAGCCGCAGGCGTTTCGCGGTCGCGGTGAGGTCCGCGGCCAACGGCGGCTGCGGCACCCGATCGGGCACTTCGCCGAGCCGTTCGCCGACCACCACCCGCCGCGTGACGAGCTCGACCTGCACCTCGTCCCCGCCGCACAGCACCGAACGGGTGGCTTCGGTGACCTCGGCCAGCCCGGCCGACGACCGCCCGCGCAGCGTGGCCAGGGTCTCGGCCAGCCGGACCGCCTCGATGACGTGCGCGGTCGAGACGGGCAGGTCCTCTTCGCGCAGCACCGCCGCGACGCCGGCCAGCCAGCGCGTGGTGACGTCTTCGGGCGTGGTGAACAGGTGGTGGTACCAGCCGGGGGAGCGCACGCCCGCGCCGTAGCCGCTGGCCGTCGCGAGCCGGCCGTGGGTCCACGGGACCCAGGTGCACGCGACCTTCCGCTTCGGCAGTCCTTTGAGGACGGTCTGGTCGTGCGACGCGGGCGGCAGCGGGTCGGCCAGCGCGGGCACGTGCCAGGCGCCGCAGACGACGGCGATGTTCTCGAAACCGTCCTTGCGGGTGCGGCGCAGCACCGAGCGCATGTAGGCCTCGCGCCGCGCTTCGCTGCCCCGGGGCGGGTCCTCGTCCTCGCGCACCGCCGTCATCGCGTCCGCGATCACCTCGAACGGGTTTTCGTCGTCACGCCGCGACTCGACGACGTCGTCCCACCAGCGTTCCGGGTCGTCGTAACCGCCGGCCGAAGCCAGCAGCGCCAACGGGTCGACCGGCGGGCCGGCGTGCTCGTCCGGGCCGGCGGCGAACGTGTGGGCGGCCGGGAGGTCGCAGAACCGCACCGGGATCCCGGCTTCGCGCGCGTACGCGAGCGCCTGCCACTCCGGGCTGAAGACGGCGAAGGGCCAGAACGCGGCGCGCGAGACGTCGTCGGTCGCGTACGCCAGCAGCGCGACCGGCGGCTGCATGGCCGGGTCTTCGGTGAGCTCGACCAGCGCGTCGGCTTCGGGTGGACCCTCGATCAGCACGACGTCGGGCTCCAGTTCGGCGAGCCGCTTCGCCACGGCCCGGGCGGATCCCGGGCCGTGGTGGCGGATGCCGAGCAGGTGGGTGGTCACGAGATCTCCTGGCCCGCCCGGTAGAAGTCGGCCCAGCCGTCGCGCTCGCGGACGACCGTCTCGAGGTACTCGATCCAGATCGCGCGGTCGGCCACCGGGTCCTTGACCACCGCGCCGTGGATGCCGGCCGCGACGTCGTGCGGGCGCAGCACACCGTCGCCGAAGTGCGCCGCCAGCGCGAGGCCGCCGGTCAGCACGCTGATCGCTTCCGCCGTCGACAGCGTGCCGGACGGCGACTTCACCGCCGTGCGGCCGTCTTCGGTGCGGCCCGAGCGCAGCTCGCGGAACACCGTGACCACCCGCCGGATCTCGGCCAGCTCGGCGGCCTCGACGGGCAGCTGCAGCGACGTGCCCAGCTCGGCGACCCGCCTGCTGACGATCTCGACCTCCGCCTCGGCGCTGTCCGGCAGCGGCAGCACGACGGTGTTGAACCGCCGCCGCAGCGCGCTCGACAGCTCGTTGACGCCCTTGTCGCGGTTGTTGGCCGTCGCGATCAGGTTGAAGCCCGGGCGCGCCTGCACCTCGGTGCCCAGCTCGGGGATCGGGAGCGTCTTCTCGGACAGGATCGTGATCAGCGAGTCCTGGACGTCGGCCGGGATGCGGGTCAGCTCTTCGAGGCGGGCGAGCTTGCCGTCCCGCATCGCGCGCAGCACCGGGCTTTCGACCAGCGCGGCGGCGCTCGGGCCCTCGGCGATCAGCCGGGCGTAGTTCCAGCCGTAGCGGATCGACTCCTCGGACGTGCCCGCCGTGCCCTGCACCAGCAGCGTCGAGTCGCCGCTGATCGCCGCCGAGAGGTGCTCGGACACCCACGTCTTCGCCGTGCCGGGCACGCCGAGCAGCAGCAGCGCGCGGTCGGTGGCCAGCGTCGCGACGGCGACTTCGATCAGCCGCCGCGGGCCGACGTACTTCGGGGTGATCACGGTGCCGTCCGGCAGGGTGCCGCCGAGCAGGTACTCGACGACGGCCCACGGCGACAGGTTCCAGTGGGGCGGCTTGGCCCGGTCGTCGGCGGCGGCCAGCGCGGCCAGCTCGGCGGCGTGGTCCTGTTCGGCGTGCGGCCGGAGGACGATGGGGGCGGTCATGCGAGCTCCTCGTACATTTCGCGGCGGAAGTTCAGCGTTTCGGTGAGCGCCCGGCGCCACGGCCCGGCGTCCATGGTCAGGCGGGTGGTGGCCAGCGGGTGGCGCAGGCACTCCGGCGGGACGGCGCGGGCGATCACGACGGCGGCGTGCGAGACCAGGCGGTGGTCGGCCTGGCGGGCGATCCAGTCGAGGAGGGCGGTGCCGAGCTCCTTCGTCCACGGCCGGGGCAGCTCGTGCACCAGCCGCGCGAACGATTCGACGGGCAGCCGGCCGATCAGGTGCCCGACGGTGGCGGCCTGGCTCGCCGGGCCGAGCACGCCGAGCAGCGGCGGCGTGGTGCGGCCGCCGGGGTCGGCGCCGATCAGGGCCTGGGCCCAGGTTTCGTCGCGCTGGCGCAGGGCGGCGGTGGCCCAGGAGTCGCGCAGGACGCCGGCCGGGCAGCCTTCGACGGTCATCCGGACGACCTCGGCGGGCGGGCCGAACTCGGTCCAGAAGGCCAGCGGAGCGGCCGCGACGAGCGTGCGCAGCCGGACGGTGCCGTCGCCGCGTTCCCCTTGCGGGACGGTGACTTCCAGGACGCGGCCCCGGCGGCGGACCAGGGGCCGCAGGCGGTCGGCCATGCTTTCGCCGTACCGCGTGCCGGGCAGGCGGCCGAGCAGTTCGGCGGCCCGTTCCCGGACGGCCGCGGCGCGGTCGGCGAGGGCGGCTTCGAGGAAGTCTTCGTCCACGGCTTCGAGGTGGCCGGCGAGCACGCCGAGGAAGTCCGACCGGACGTCGGCGGGTTCGCTCTTCCAGGACGTGCGGAGGGCTTCCCGGGCCGCGGCGGGGTCCTGGGTGAGCGTGGTGGCGAGCCAGCGGCGGCGCTGGGCGAGGCTGCCGTACTGCCAGACGTCCTTGCCCGCCTCGGCCGGCGCGCAGAGGAAGGCCCAGTCGGGGTTCCGCTGCCCGAGCCACGCCCCGACAGGCCCGGCGACGGCGACGAGCGGCCCCCGCAGGGCGGCCTTGCTCCGCGCGGCTTCGGCGAGCAGGGGGAGGGTTTCCGGCGGGACGCGGTAGTCCGTGCCCGCGACGATGCCGAGCCACTCCAGGAGGAGATCGGGGTGGCTGGCGGCGAGCAGGCGGGCCAGGCGTTCCCGGGCGAGGGGCGGCACGAAGGGCCGATCGTCGGGGGCCGCGACGGGCAGCGGGCGGACGTCGCGCAGGGGCTGCCGCCCGGCCCGGCGGTAGGTGGTGAGGACGGCCGCCGCGGCGAGGAGCTGTTCGGCGGGGTCGTCACGGTCTTGGACGAGCTCCTGGACGGCGGCCGGTTGGGTGGCGGGGTCGAGCGTGCGACGGCGGGTGCCGAGGAGCGCGGTGCCGACGAGGTCTTCCCAGGCTTTCACGGTCGCACCTCCTGTTCGTGGACAAGGGAGAAGTTCACAGCCGCACCGCCCGGTCCTCGTGCCAGCAAGTCAGCGGGCGCAGACCCGCCGGGCTCCACTCGCCGGCCACCGTCAGCGGCCGACCCGCCGACATCGCCAGCAACGACCACGGGAACGCGTACGGCACCAGCGGCACCGCCGTTCCGTCCTTTTCGGACAGACACCAGCCGCTGCCGTGTTCCGCCGGCGTCACGCCCGACAGCAAGACCGGCCAGCGCTCCAGCCACGGGTCCGCCGCCATCGCCCGCGCGTAAGCCGCCAGCGCGTCGGAAATCGACCCGCCGGACGCCGACGAGGCCGCCAACGGGATGCCGCGCTCGACCACCAACGCCCGCAACGGTGCCGCGCCCGGGTAGAACGCCAGCTCCGCCGTCAGCAAATGCCCTGGTGGCAACGAAGAATCCAGCGGACGGCCCGGCGGCGCGAACGACAGCACCAGCGCGTCCCGGCCCGTGTCACGGCCGCGCAGCCACGTCCGGCGCGTCAGCAGCCGGTCGTTCTCCTCGTCCGCCGCGCCCGTGATCAGCCATTCGTCCGCTACCCGCTCTCCCTGCTCGAGCACCCGCGCCGTCTCGACCGAAAACCCCAGCCGGGTGCGGACCGTTTCCGCCAACGGCAACGGCAGTGCGGCCAACCGCGTCGCCGAATCCGCCAGCAGGTAGACCAGCGACAGCTCGCCCAGCAGCGCTTCCGGCCAGTCGCGGCGGCCGACGATCCCCGCCGCCCGGCGCAACCCGCCCGCCAGGCCGGACGCCTGCGCGTCCACCATGCGTGCCGCCACCGTGCGGAGCTCTTCACCGCCGCTGCGCTCGAACCCGGCGAAACCCGCACCGATCCGGTCGGTCAGCCAGATCTTCAGCTCCGCGACGCCGCCTTCGACCCGCGCCGCCCGCTCCGAAGCGCGTCGAGCGGCCGCTTCCTCGTCCTTGGGCCCGGCCGCCTCCGCGCGTTTCTCCGCCTTGCGAGCGCGGTCGGCGCGTTCGGCGAGCCACGTGTGCACCCACTCGGGTGGTTCGGCCGGCGGCACCTTTCCCGCCGCCCACACCAGCAACAGCCCGAGCGCGTGCTTGCACGGGAACTTCCGGCTGGGACAGGAACACCGGAACGCGGGCTCGGCGAGCTCGACGCACGTCTGGTACGGCTTCTTGCCACTGCCCTGGCAGAAGCCCCACACGGCGTCTTCGGACGCACCCGCGCCCGACCACCTCGCCGGCGCGGCCAGCGCCCGGCCCGCCTTCTCCGAAGCGGGATCCGGCGCCAGCCCGGCCACGCGTTCCGCGGTCCACGGCACCGCCGTCACCACCTGTCCCCCCACTGTCGCCCTCGCTTTCCGGTACTCGCTGAAGCATGCCAGCACCCACCGACAATTTCCGGAAGCCTTGACGAACCGAGCTATTCCAGCACTAGAATACCGACGTGCTGACCGACGCGGAACTGACCGTCCTCGGCCTCGTCGTCGAGCGGCCGAGGCACGGCTACGAGCTGGACGAAGTCGTGTCGGAACGCGGCATGCGCGAGTGGACCGCCCTCGGGTTCAGCTCGATCTACTACGTCCTCGGCAAACTCCGCGACCGCGGCCTGGTCGCCGAGGTCGCGGAAGAACGCGCGCACGCCAAGGCCAAGAAGACGTACACGGCCACCGACGCGGGCCGGCGGGCCTGCGCGGCGGCCGCGGAGGCGGCCGTCGCCGAACTGCGTCCGGTGCACCCGCCGGTGCTGGTCGGGCTGGCCAACAGCCCGGCGATCCCGCCCGGCCGGCTCGCCGCCGCGCTGGCCCGGCGCGCCGAAGCCGTCGCGGAACGCCTGGCCGAAGTGCGCCGAGCCGCGCAAGCCGACGCCCCGCCGTTCGTCCGCGCGATCTTCGACTACTCCATCAAGCAGCTGGAAGCGGAAGCCGCGTGGCTGGAAGGACTGGCCTGATGCCCTACGACGTCAAGAAGGACCTGAAGCAGCTGTACGCGCCGAAGAACACCGACTGGGCGCTGCTCGACGTGCCCGAACAGCAGTTCCTCGCGATCGATGGCCAGGGCAACCCGAACACGGCGGAGAGCTACAAGAAAGCCGTCGAAGCGCTCTACGCCTTCGCGTACACGATCAAGATGACGGCCAAGCGCACCGGCCAGGACTTCGTCGTCGGCCCGCTCGAAGGCCTGTGGTGGGCCGAGGACTACACGGCGTTCACCGTGCGCGCCAAGGACTCCTGGCGGTGGACGATGCTGATCTCCCTGCCGGGACACGTCGGTGAGGAAGCCGTCGAAGAAGCCCGGGAATCGGTGCGGCGCAAGAAGAAGATCGACCCGCCGGTCCGTCTCGAGAAACTGCACGAAGGCCGCTGCGCGCAGGCGCTGCACATCGGCTCGTACGACGACGAGGGCCCACTGCTTGCCCGCCTGCACGGTGACTTCCTGAAGCGCGAAGGGCTCAAAGAAACCGGGCTGCACCACGAGGTCTACCTCGGCGATCCACGGAAAACCGAGCCCGCGAAGCTGAAGACCGTGCTGCGTCAGCCCGTCGGCTGATCGAGCTCGGCGAGGCCGCTTTCCCACCGCGCCCGCCGCTGCTCGGACGTCTGCTCCCACCACGGCTCACCGCGCTCGCCCAGCGCCACCTTCGCCGTCTGGGTGCGCGCGCGGTCCTGGACGCGCCGGGCCGCCATCAGGTGCTTCTGCAGGCGGTCGCGGACGTCGTCCGGGATCGCGGGGTCCGTCGCGCGCCACCGGCGGCCGTTCACGACGATGTAGCGGCCGTCCGGGGTGTGCTCGGGCATCAGTACTCGCTGCTGACCGGCCAGGTGTCGTCGTGCAGCAGGCGCTTGAGGATCTTGCCCGTCGCGTTGCGGGGGAGGTCCGGCACGAAGTACACGTCACGCGGCACGGCGAACCGGGCCAGCCGCTGGTGGATGTAGGCCCGAATGTCCTCCGCGTGCAGCGAGGCGCCGCGCCGCGGGACGACGTACGCCGCCAGCCGCTGGCCCCACTCCGCGTCCGCCACGCCGACCACCGCCGCGTCGTGCACGCCGGGCAGCGCCACCAGCGCTTCTTCCACCGGACGGGGGAACACGTTCTCGCCGCCGGACACGATCATCTCGTCGGCCCGGCCGGTGACGAACAGGCGGCCCGCCGCGTCCAGGTAGCCGACGTCGCCGGTGGCCATCAGGTCCGCCGCCCGCGCCGGGTCCTTCCCGTTCGTGTAGCCGTCGAACAGCATGTCGTTGCCGACGAAGATCTGGCCTTCGCCGCCGGGCGGGACGGGCTTGCGGTCCTCGTCGAGGATCGCGACGCGCGTGCCGAGCGGGCAGCGCCCGGCGGTGCTGGGCGCCGCGCGCAGGTCGGACGGGCCGGCGATGCTCGCCCAGGAGACCTCGGTCGAGCCGTAGAAGTTGTAGAGGACGTCCCCGAAGGTGTCCATGAACTGCGTGACGAACGAGCCGGACATCGCCGACCCGCTGCTCGCGACGATCCGCAGCGACGACAGGTCGTAGCGCGCGCGGACCCGCTCGGGCAGGTCCATGATGCGCTGCAGCATGATCGGCACCGCGAACAGCGCGTCGCACTTCTGCTCGGCGATCGCCCGCAGCGTCTCCTCGGCGTCGAACTTGCGGATCAGCGCCAGCGACGCCCGCAGCGCCATGCCGATCTGCATCGCGGCCAGGCCCCAGCTGTGGAACAGCGGCGCCGCGACGAGGATCCGGTCGCCGGCGCGCAGCGGGATGCGGTCGAGGATCGCCGCGGCCGAGCCCAGGCCCTTCGGCGTGGGGCGGCGCGCGCCCTTCGGCGTCCCGGAGGTCCCGGAGGTGAGCACGACCACGCGGCCCGGCCGGTCGACCGGCTTGGGCGGGTCGGCGGGCGCGGCGTGGATCAGCTCGTCGACGGTCGGGTAGCCGGTCTCGGCGTCCGGCCAGGTGCTGATCCGGGCGAACTCGCCCGGGACGTTCGCGATGGTCTGCGCGAACTCGTCGTCGGCCAGCACGGCGGCCGGCTGGTGCTCGGCGAGCACGTCCTTGACCGAGGCCGCGGACAGGCCGGTGTTGAGCAGGATCAGGTCGGCGCCGAGCTTGCTGGCGGCGACGAACGACTCGACCATCACGGCGTGGTTGCGGCACATCAGCGCGATCCGGTCGCGTTCGCCGACGCCGAGCTCGCTCAGCCCGTTCGCGAGCCGGTCGCTGCGCTCCTGGACCTGCTTGAAGGTGCGGAGACTGCGCTCGTCGTGCAGCGCAGGCTCGTCCGGGACGCGGGCCGCGGCGGCCTGGTAGCCGCCGGCGATGGTGGCGCCCCACTGGGCGAGGGAGTTGAGCTGGCGGGCGATCTTGTCGGGCCGGCCCGCGGACAGGACGCCGGCGCGCAGCAGGACGCTCGTGGTGCGCAGCTTGGTGGCCTTGTTGCCGTCGCGGTCGGCGTCGGGGTCGGCCTGCCCGGCGAGGTGCAGGTCGAGGCGCCGGGCGAGCGCGCGGACGTCTTTCTTCGCCGACGACACCAGATCGGCGTGCGACGGCGGCAGCATCATCCGGACGAACAGCTCGGTCTTGCCGCCGGCCAGCGGTCTCAGCTCGAGCGAGACCCACGTGCCTTCGTCGGGGACGCCGCACCACACGACGTGCTCGCCCGGCCGGTAAACGACAGCCTGGACCTGCGCCTCCATGATCGGCCCGCGTTCGGGCGCGATCCGGATCACGCCCCGGGGCCCCCGGCCGCGCGCGGCGTGCTCGACGATCTCGCACCCGGCGATCTCCGGCACGAACCGCGAATACCACTCCGGCGAACCGACGATCTGCCACACCACATCCGGCGTGTGCCCGACCACGGCGCTCGCCTCGACTACATCGTCACGCATCGTCTGCCCTCACCGCAGGGGATCACCGAACACACGTTCAGGTCACGGAGACGTCACAGTAACAGCAAACGGGTGATCCGGGATACTCCGAACGGCCAGATACCGGAGAGTAACGGACACTCGTAGTAGGTCTTCCTAGCGTCCACTGTGGAGTGATTAACGCCGTTCACCGAGCATAACGGCCACGGGGAGTGTGCGCAGGATTGTCTGCGACGTCTTGAATGACTCGTTCCCGGCCTCTGATGACATGAAGGAGTCGTTCCTGTTATTTCGGGGCATACCGGGCAATCAGCTCAGAACCGAGGCGGGCCAGCTCCGCTTTGACGGACTCCGGTGACTCGACTTCCACGAGCGCACCCCACCCCGCCAGCTCCTGCGCGATCATGATCGGCGCCGGTGCGGCGACCCGCGCGCGGACGCGGTCGCCCGGCAGGTCCGCGATCCGCTCGCAGTGGCGGCCGAACCGGTCGCGCAGCACGGCGAAGTAGCGACGGTCGAGCACCACGTCCGCGGTGAGCAGCGACCGGCGCTTCTCGATCTCCTCGACGACCGCCGCCCAGACCTTCGCCAGTTCGAGGTCCGCCGGGCGGTCCGCGGCTTCCTCGGTCGGGACGGGCTCGGCGATCCGGTCGACCCGGAACGTCCGGCGCCCGGCCGGAGTCCCGGCGACGAGGTACCAGACGTCGTCCTTGTCGACCAGCCCCCACGGGTCGACGAGCCGCTCGCGCCCGCTGTAGGTGAACCGGACGCGCCGGCGCGCGATGACGGCGTCCCGCAGCAGCTCGACCATCGGCGGCCGGTCCTTGACGCGTTCGCCCCAGCCGGCCGGGTCGACGACGACCGCGTCCGCGGCGGCCTCGGCGTCCGGACGGAACGTGCCGGGCAGCGCGCCCATCAGCTTGCGCAGGGCCGATTTGACCTCCGGGGAGGCGGCCGCCGCGGGGCCGGCCAGGAGGAAGAGGGCCTGCGCCTCACGCGCGGTGAGGCCGGACAGGTCGGTGCGCGCGCCGCCGACCAGTTGCCACCCACCACCGCGGCCCGGTTGCGGGTAGACGGGCACGCCAGCCGTCGAGAGCGCTTCGAGGTCGCGGCGAGCGGTGGCGACGGAGATTTCGAGTTCGGCGGCGAGTTCGGCGGCCGTGACCCGGCCGCGCGCCTGCATCAGCAGCAGGGTGGCGACAAGACGGTCGGCGCGCATGGACGAAGTGTCGCAAACAAAGTGCTCACTCGGTGAGCACTTTGACTCCGCATGATGGCGTCAGACCGCTTGAGAGGAGCAGACATGCTGCGAGGAATGGCCACCGTTTCCTACTTCGCCGACGACCACGCGGCCGCGCAGGCCTGGTACACCGAGTTCCTCGGCGTCGAGCCGTACTTCCAGCGGCCCGGGTACGCCGAGTTCCGGATCGGGGACTACCAGCACGAACTCGGTCTCATCGACCGGAAGTACGTGCCCGCGAGCATGGGCGGGGCGAGCGGGGAGATCGTCTACTGGCACGTCGACGACCTCGACACGACCGTCGCCCGCCTCTACGAGCTGGGCGCCAAGGAGTACGAGCCGATCACCGAACGGGGGCCCGGGTTCGTGACGGCATCGGTCGTCGACCCCTTCGGGAACGTCCTCGGTGTCATGACGAACGCGCACTACCTCGCTGTGCTGGCGGAACGCTCGTGAGGCGGTAAGCCTCCTTCACGCACTTGTCGCACCGCTCGTGCCGGACCGTCTTCTCCGCGGGATCCGTTCCGTAGAACGGGAAGCAGCCCGCGCCGCAGCTCGCGTAGTAGATCAGGCCCAGACGGACCTCGCCGCGGCCGACGTAGTGCGCGAGACGGCGGCGCGGCTCCGGACCGCACTCCGGGATCCAGCCATGGGCCGGAAGGCGGGCGGCGGCGATCTCGTCGAGCGCGCCCGCGCGGCTGATCAGGTCCGCGCCGAGGCACGTGAGGCGCTCGCCGAGCTCGCGCATGCCGTCCGCGCGCAGGGGCGGGCCGGCGAGCCAGGCGACGTCGCCGGGGAGCGTCGCGGCCAGGTCGCGCAGACGGGTCAGGAGGGCGTGGTCCGGGTCCATGACCTGCAGGAAACCTGACGCGGATTTGTGACACCAGCCGACGAGCGGCCGCGGGAAATGTCGGACCCCGGTGACAGAATGCGCTCATGGCGACACCCTTCGCGACACCCCGGGCGAGAGCGCTCGGCTTCGGGCTGCGTGAGTCGAGGATGGCCCGCAACCTCGGCGTGCGTGAGCTGGCGAGGTTGATCGGGGTGCTTCCGCAGGAACTGTCCAATTGGGAGTACGGGAAGCGGATTCCCAAGGTGGAGCAGGTGGCGTTGCTGATGGGGGTGCTCGTGGTGGAGCCGGGGGAGCGGGCCCGGCTCCTGGAACTGGCCCGAACGGCGCGCGAGCCGAGCTGGCTGGAGCGCTCGGTGCCGCCGTTTGTTTCGGCCTACGTGCAGTACGAGCGAGCGGCCTCGGAGATCTTCAACTGGGAACCGCTGCTGATTCCCGGCCTGCTGCAGACCGACGAGTACGCCCGGGCCATCCTGGCGGCCGGTGGCCTGGCGGCGAGCGAGGTCGAGAACCTGGTCCTCGTCCGGCGAAGCCGGCGAGGTGTGCTCGCCGGGCTGCGCCCGGCGAGCTTCCACGCGGTGATCGATGAGCGAGCCTTGCAGCCGGGGATCGCGGAGAGCGAGGTGATGGCGGGGCAGCTTCGGCACCTCCTCGCCGCTTCGCGGCGGAAGAACATCCGGCTGCAAGTGCTGCCGAGTGGCGACCGCGCGCACGCCGGGCTGCACGGGAACTTCGCCATCTTCGAGTTCGAAGCCCTGCCGCCGATCATCGCGATCGAGGAATTCCGGGCGGTCGCGTACCTCTACGATGAGGATCAGATGGCCGGCTACCGCGAGGCGGCCGAGGGCCTGACGGCCTCGGCCTTGGATGAGCAGGGCAGCTCGGCGCTGATCGAGGCGATGGTCGCCGAACTGGAGGTGCGGAGTGAATCCGGGGGTGTGGCGGATCTCGAGCCATAGCGAGCAGGCGAACTGCGTCGAAGTGGCGCTCGGACCTGCGGCAAAAATCCGCGACACCAAGGACCGCGCCGGCGGCACCCTCGAAATCTCCACCCGATCGTGGGATGCCTTCCTGACCGACCTATGTCGCCCGGCACCACAGGATCTTCGCCAGGTGTAGTTCCCGCGCACATAGCCCGCGACCCGGGTCACGCTTACCGTTCCCGTCCATGACCAGCGATCTGGACGGGCGCACCGCCCTCGTCACCGGCGGGGCCTCGGGCATCGGCCTGGCCTGCGTCCGCGCGCTCGCCGCGGCCGGGGCGAAGGTGCACGTCGTCGACTTGGACGCCGCCAAAGCCGAAGCCGCTGCCACCGAGGTCGGGGGCTGGGCGCACGCCGCCGACCTCGCCGACCCGTCGACGATCGACAGCCTCCCCGCCGAGATAGACGTCCTGGTCAACAACGCCGGGATTCAGCACGTCGCTCCTCTCGAAGACTTCCCGCCGGACGTCTTCACGCGCATCCAGTCCCTCATGGTCACCGCTCCCTTCCTGCTGATCCGGCACGTGCTCCCCTCGATGTACGCGCGGGGCTGGGGCCGGATCGTCAACATGTCGAGCGTCCACGGGCTGCGGGCCTCTCCTTACAAAGCCGCGTACGTCGCCGCCAAGCACGGGCTCGAAGGCCTCTCGAAGGTCGCCGCCCTCGAAGGCGCCACGCACGGGGTCACCAGCAACTGCGTGAACCCCGGGTACGTCCGCACCCCCTTGGTGGACAACCAGATCGACGCGCAGGCCATCGAGCACGACATCCCGCGCGAGGACGTCGTCTCCGAGGTGCTCCTCAAGCGCGCCGCCATCAAGAAGCTCATCGAAACCGACGACGTCGCTTCCCTGGTGACGTGGCTGTGCTCGCCGCACGCCGGCCACGTCACCGGGGCGTCCATCCCGCTCGACGGTGGCTGGACAGCCGCATGAAAAGCCGCCTGAAAACCCACAAGGAAGTGGAGCCCGCAGTGAGCCAACCCCACCGGTCGGCGATCGCCAAGATCGTCGGCGCGAGCCTGATCGGCACCACCATCGAGTGGTACGACTTCTTCCTCTACACCTCGGCCGCCGCCCTCGTCTTCAACAAGCTGTTCTTCCCGACGGCGAACCCGCTGACCGGCACGCTGCTGGCGTTCCTGACCTACGCCGTCGGGTTCCTCGCCCGCCCGATCGGCGGCCTGGTCTTCGGCCACTACGGCGACCGGCTCGGCCGCAAGAAGCTCCTGATCGTCAGCCTGGTGCTGATGGGCGGCTCGACGTGCCTGATGGGCGTCCTGCCGACGTACGCGAGCGCGGGCGTCGCCGCTCCGCTGCTCCTCACGCTGCTTCGCCTGGTCCAGGGCTTCGCGCTGGGTGGTGAGTGGGGCGGGGCCGTCCTGATCGTCTCCGAGCACGGCGACGACCGCCGCCGCGGCTTCTGGGCGAGCTGGCCGCAGTGCGGCGCGCCCGGCGGCAACCTCCTCGCGACGGCCGTCCTGGCGATCCTGTCCGCGACGCAGTCGGACGCGACGTTCATGTCGTGGGGCTGGCGCGTCCCGTTCCTGCTCTCGGGCGTGCTGCTGCTGATCGGGCTGTGGATCCGGCTGGCCGTCGCCGAGTCGCCGGTGTTCCTGGCCGCGCAGAAGCAGGCCGAGAGCCGCACCGAGAAGCACGTGCCCGTCGTCGAGGTCTTCCGCGACAGCTGGCGCCAGGTGCTGGTCACGATCGGCGCGCGGATGGCGGAGAACGTCTCGTACTACGTGATCACCGCGTTCATCCTCGTGTACGTCACGACCGGGCTGCACCTGCCCAAGGGTGTCGGCCTGACCGCGGTGCTGATCGGCTCGGCCGTGCACTTCGTGGCGATCCCGCTGTGGGGCGCGCTGTCCGACCGCGTCGGCCGCCGGCCGGTGTACCTGTTCGGCGCGATCGGGATGGCCTTGTGGGGCTTCGCGTTCTTCGCGCTGCTGGACACGAAGTCGACGCCGGTGATCGTGCTGGCCGCGACCGTCGGGCTGGTGCTGCACGGCGCGATGTACGGGCCGCAGGCCGCGTTCTTCGCCGAGCAGTTCCCGACACGGGTGCGCTACACCGGCCTCTCGGTCGGCGGGCAGCTGTCGTCGATCGCCGCGGGCGCCGTCGCGCCGCTGATCGCCGTCGCGCTGTTCTCCGCGTGGGGCAGCACCGTGCCGGTGTCGCTGTACGTCGCCGCGATGTGCGTGATCACGGTGGTCGCGCTGCTCGCGGCCCGCGAGACGCGCGGCGAATCGCTGCACGACGACGACGTCCAGGCGGAGACGGCGGCCGTTTCGCCCTAGCATGACGGCCGTGACCGGATCGACCGACGCGGTGCGCCGGCTGCTCGACCTGCTCGCCTCCGGGGCGAGCAGCGAGCAGCTGGCGCACGTCGTCGTGGCCGCCCGTGCCGAGGGCACCCTCGGCGCGGCCGACCTGGCCGCGCTGGCCAGCGCGGGGGAGCTGGCACTGCGGATCCGCGAGACCCTCGCGGAGCACCGGCGGCGCGAGGCCCAGCTCGGCGCGCTGTTCGACACGGCGAGCGAGCTCGCCGGACTGTCCGATCCGGACACCGTGCTGCGGTCGATCGTCCGGCGGGCGCGGGCCCTGCTGAACGTCGACGTGTCCTACCTGTCGCTGAACCGCGAGGCCGAGAACAAGACGTACGTGCGGGTCAGCGACGGGTCCGTGTCGGCGGAGTTCCAGCAGATCGTGCTCGGCATGGGCGAGGGCCTCGGCGGGCTGGTCGCGCAGACCGCGCGGCCGTACGCGACAGCCGACTACTTCAACGACGACCGGTTCAAGCACACGCGGCACATCGACTCCGGCGTCAAGGACGAGGGCCTGACCGCGATCCTCGGCGTCCCGCTGGCCATCGGGCCGAAAGTGCTGGGCGTGCTCTTCGCGTCCGACCGCGCGACGCGGGAGTTCAGTCCCGACGAGGTGGCGCTGCTGTCGTCGCTGGCCGACCACGCGGCGATCGCCCTGGACAGCGCGAACCTGCTCGACCAGACGCGCCGGGCCGTCGCCGAGCTCAACGAGGCCAACGCGACGATCCGGGCGCACACCGAGGCGATGGAACGCGCCCAGGACGCCCACGACCGGCTGACCGACCTGGTGCTGCGCGGCGGCGACCTGCCGGACGTCGCGGCGGCGGTCGCCGGGGTGCTGCACGGCGACCTCACGGTGTACGACGCCGACGGCACGCTCCTCGCCAGCTCGGCTTCCCCAGCCCCGCTGGACCCGGACGCGCTCGCCGCGGCCCGCGCCGCCGGGCGGGCGGTGTCCACAAAGGACACCTGGGTGTGCGGGGTGCAGGCCGGTCCGGAGCTGCTCGGCAGCCTGGTGCTGGCCGGTCCGGACGGGCTCAGCGACCCCGACCGGCGGCTGTTCGAACGCGCCGGCGTCGTGACGGCGTTGCTGCTGATGCTGCGGCGGTCGGTGGTGCGGGCCGAGGACGAGGTCCGCGGCGAGCTGCTGACGGACCTGCTCACCGCGCCGGACCGCAACCCGCGGGCGCTGCTCGCGCGGGGCCGCCGGCTGGGGATCGACCTGTCGGCGCCGCACGCGGTCCTGGTCGCGCACGCGGATGGCGGCTCGCGGCGACGGCTGGCGAGCGCGGCCGCCCGGCACGCGACGCTGGTGGGCGTGCACGCGGAGGAGGTCGTGCTGCTGGGCGCGGGCGACCCGGACGAGCTGGCGCGGCGCGTGGCGGCCGACCTCGGCGCGGCGACCGGCCGTCCGGTGACGGTGGGGGCGGCTGGCCCGGCGAGCGGCCCGTCGGCGATCGCGTCGGCGCACAGCGAGGCGGCCCGCTGCGTCCGGGCGCTGCTGGCCCTGGGCCGGACCGGCGAGGGCGCGGCGATGGCGGGGCTGGGGTTCCTCGGGCAGCTGCTGGGCGAGCACGCGGATCTGGACGGGTTCGTCCGGCAGACGCTGGGTCTGGTGCTGGACTACGACGCGCGCCGCGGGACCGAGCTGGTGGCGACGCTGCGGGCGTACTTCGCGAGCGGGTCGCAGCTGGCGCGGACGAAGGACGTGCTGCACGTCCACGTGAACACGGTGGTGCAGCGGCTGGAGCGGGTGGCGTCGCTGCTGGGGGAGGACTGGCAGGCCCCGGACCGGGCGCTGGAGATCCAATTGGCCTTGCGGGTGCACCGGCTAGGCGGTTGAGGCGAACGCCTTCGACCGCCACACCACGAGCGCCGACGTCAGGCCGCCGACCACCGCGATGAGGACCGCGACCGGGAGCATCCCGTGGTCCAAGCCGAGCCCGCCCAGTGCGGCACCCAGCGCGATGCCGATCTGGAACGCCACGATGTACACCGCCGACGCCAGGTCCGGGCGGTCCTTCGCCACCCGCAGGACCGCCGCCTGCAGTACCACGCCGATCCCCGCCGCCGGGCCCGCCCACGCCACGATCGCCGTCCCCGCCACGATCGGGCCCGGGGACACCAGCAGCGCCAGCATGCACGCCGCCAGGCCCGCCGTCGTGACCAGCGCCGTCGCGCGCGGGTGGTGGTCGATGCGCCGGCCGATCAGCACCAGGCCGAGCATGCCCACTGTGCCGTAGGCGAAGAGCAGGGCCGAAGTCGACGGGCCGGTCAGGTGGACGTACCGCGCGATCAGCGCCGTGACGTACGTGAACGCGGCGAAGTGCCCGGTCACCACGAGGAGCGTCGTCACGTTGACCGGGAACTGCGCGCGGTCGACGGCGATCCGGGAGCCGGATGCGGGGGCGACGGCGGGCATCGGGCCGACCGTGACGCGGATGACCAGCGCCGTCACCGCCGCGACGGCCGCCACCGCCAGGACCGCGAGCCGCCAGCCGAGGGTCGTGCCGAGCCACGAACTCACCGACAGCCCGAACAGGAACGCCAGGGAGTTGCCCGCGAACACCACCGCCGTCGCGCGGCCGCCCTGGCCGGGCCCGAGCAGGCGGGCGGCCATCGACGCGACGACCGACCAGAACACGCCGTGGCCCGCGGCCGCCACCAGCCGGGCCGCGATGGCGACGCCGTAGTTCGGCGCGACCGCCAGGACCACGTTGGACACCACGACCATGCCGAGCGTGACCAGCGCCGTCGTCCGGCGGTCCCAGCGGGACGTCAGCGCGACCAGCGGAACCACCGAGACCGCCACGACCAGCGCGTACCCGGTCATCAGCAGCCCGATCGCGGAGTCGCCGACCCGCAGCCCGGACGCGAGCTGCGGCAGCAGCGCCACGGGCAGGTTCTCCGAGGTCACGGACACGAAGCAGGCGGCGCTGAGCGCTCCGAGGGCCAGCCGCGTCCGGGGTTCGACGAGCATTGTTTAACGATACACAGCTAGGGTGGCCCCATGTCCAGACCGACGATGGCCGACGTCGCGCGCCGGTGCGGGGTCTCGGCGATGACCGTGTCGTACTGCTACAACCAGCCCGACCGCGTCGCGCCCGAGACGCTGCGCCGCGTCCGCGAAGGCGCCGCCGAGCTGGGCTACCGCGGGCCGGACCCGACCGCACGGTCGCTGCGCCGCCGGCACAACGGCGCCGTCGGCGTCGTGCTCGGCGAGCACCTCGCCTACGCCTTCGAAGACCCGCAGGCCCGCCGGTTCCTCTCCGGCGTCGCCGAGGTCTGCCGCGAGCGCGGCAGCGGCCTCAACCTCATCCCGACGACCGGCGCGGAGGACGACGTCGAGCGCGTCCGGTCGGCGTCGGTCGACGGCTACATCGTGTGGACGACCGTCGACGACGATCCGGTCCTCGACGTCGTGAGCGGGCTCGGCAAGCCGGTCGCGATCCACGGCGGCCCCGCCTTCGCCGGAGCGCGGGTGGTCAGCATCGACAACCGCGCGTCGGCGCGGGAACTCGCCGCACGCACCTTCGCCGGCGCGAGACGGCCCGCGGTGCTCAGCTTTCCGTTCGACCGCGACCGCCGGACCCGGCTGGAAACCGCGCCCGCACCGGAAAGCATCGCGTTCCCGGTCACGCGGGAACGGCTCCTCGGCATCTACGACCACCTGGGCGACCCTGGCGGCTTGGCGGTCGCGATCGTCGCCCGCAACGACCGTGACGAAGCCGCGAAGCAGGCCGACGCGCTCCTCGACACCGAGCCCGACGCCGTGATCGCCATGAGCGACCAGCTCGCGTTCGCCGTCCTCGACGCCGCGCGCCAGCGTGGCCTGCGCGTGCCCGAAGACCTCGCGGTCGCCGGGTGGGACGACGACCCGGACGCCGAGCGCGCCGGGCTCACGACGGTCGCGCAGTCGCTCTTCGACCAGGGCCGGGACTGCGCCTTGATCGCGTTGGGCTCGCGTGAACCCGGCCGGCCGGCCGCGTGGACGACGATGGTCCGGGCGTCTACTCGCTGACCCGCACGACGAGCTTCCCGCGCCGTGGCCCACGTTCGGCGGCGGCGTGTGCGGCGGCTGCGTCGGTGAAGACCGCCTCGACCGGCACGCGGAACCGGCCCTCCTCGAAGAGCTTCGCCGCCTCGGCGAGGCCGTGGCGCCCGTCCGGCTCGCCGCCCAAAGCACCGGTGGATACGCGAACTCCGTGGGACGGGCCGCTGAAGTCGGCGAGCGTGACCACCGACGACGGCGTCCCGGTCAGCTCGATCAGCTCCGGCAGCGAACCCTTCCCGGCGACGTCGAGGGCCGCGTCGACCCGCCCGGGAACCCGCGCCGGCAAGCCGGGTCCGTACGCAATCGGGGTCGCGCCCAGGCTTTCGACGAACTCCAGGTCGCCGGCCGTCCCGAACACCCGCGCGCCCCGGGCGAGCGCCAAACCCACCACGAGGCTGCCGACGCCGCCGGACGCGCCGTCGACCAGCAGGGTTGTGCCGGCCCGGACGTCGAGCAGGTCGAGCGCGCGGGTGGCCGTCTCGATTCCGGAGGCCGCCGCGCCCGCCTGCTCCCACGGCATCGACGGCGGTTTGGGCGCCCAGAACGCCAGCACGGCGAACTCGGCGGTCGCCCCGCCGAGCCGGGCGACGTCGACCGCGCCGAACACCTCGTCGCCGACTTCGGCTCCGGGGCCGGCCTCGTCTACGACGCCCGCGGCGTCGACGCCCGGGATGTGCGGGAGGGCGATCGGCGAGCGGGACTTCCCGGCGCGGATCGCCAGGTCCACCGGCGAGACGCCGGCCGTCCGCACGCGGATCCGCACCTGACCGGGGCCGGCGTGCGGCTCCGGAACCTCGCCTGCGGACAGGACTTCCGGCGGGCCGAACCGCTCGAACCGGGTTGCGAACACGATCACTCCTCCACAGCCGGTGACCACGCCTACGCTAGGAAAGATCAGCGGCGCCGAACGGGAAGTGAGAGCCGTGGCCGACGAACTGACTCGGAAACGCCGGACGGACGCCGAACACAACCGCCGGCACCTCGTCGCGGTCGCGCACACGGCCTTCGCGCGCCACGGCCCGGACCTGCCGGTGCGGGAGATCGCGCGCCGCGCGGGCCTGGCCCCGGCGACCGTCCACCGGCACTTCCCGAGCCGCGCCGACCTCCTCGCCGCCGTGCTCGACGGCCAGGTCGACCGGTGCGAGCGGCAGCTGCGGGCAGCGATGGCCGACCCGGACAGCCGTCGCGCCCTGACCCGCACGTTCCACCGCTTCGGCGAATGGCAGGCCGAGGAACCGGGGCTGACCGGTGTCCTTTCCGGACCGGAGTTCTCCGGACGCCGTCGCGCGCACGCCGAGGCGTTCGCGCGGCTGGTCGAGCGGGCCCGCGCCGACGGCGTCCTCCGGCCCCGGGTCACGGTCGACGACGTCCGGCTCGCATTGACGGCTTTGACGTCGGCGCGGACGGGCGAGTCGGCGCGGCGGCTGACCGCGGTGCTGCTGACCGGCCTGCTGCGCTGATTCGCCCGTCCGCGCGGCTAGCACTGCCCGTCGGCGAGGACCCAGTAACCCGGGGACGTCTCGCGCAAGGCGTGCGTGGTGAACGTGTTCCACAGGCCCATGGCCTGGTTGGAGCCGTTCGCGTACGTCTGGCCGCCGCTCTGGTGCGCGCGGCCCGCCTGCGTGTGCGCGTAGTTGCTGGCGTTCACGCACGTGCCCGACGGCTGGGTGGGTGTCGTGGTGGTCGTGGTCGTCGTCGGCGGCGGAGTGGTCGTCGTGCCGCCGGAAGCCAGGCCCCAGAACACGCCCGTGTAGTAGCTGGAGCAGATGCCCGCGAGGAAGTACGCGCCGGTGCTGCCGCACTGCGTCGCGCCCGTGCCCGGGTCGACGGCCGTGCCGTGGCCCATGCCGGCGATCGAGTACAGCTGGACCTTGTCGGCGTAGTTCGTCAACGTCGTGCCGCCGGGCAGCGACTGGGTGCTGGTCGGGGTCTGGGAGACGCCGTGCACCGCCGTCCACTGGTCGCGCAGCTCGGTGCCGTTGACCGGGTAGACCGTGTAGTCGCCGGTGCCCTGCCAGATCGCGACGCGCGGCCACGGTCCGCTGTAGCCGGGGTACTGGGCTTTCGCGCGGGACGCCCACTGCGCCGGCGTCAGGTTCTGGTCGTTCTGCTGGCAGTTCGTCGCTTCGGTGACGCTCGTGGCGCACTGCGCGGGCAGCCCGGCGTCGATGCCGCCGCCGGCGAAGACGTCCGGGTAGGCCGCGAGCAGGTCCGCGGTCATGCCGCCGCCCGCCGAAAGCCCGGTGACGAAGACGCGCGAGCGGTCCGAGGAGTGGTCGGCGATCGCCTGGTCCACCATGGACTTGACGGACGCGGCCTCGCCGTTGCCGCGGGTGTCGTCGGCGGTCGAGAACCAGTTGAAGCACTTGAGCGAGTTGTTCGACGTCGACTGCTGCGGGAACACGACCTCGAAGCGCCACTTGTCGGCCAGCTCGGGCCAGCCGGAATGGGCGTAGTAGTCCGACGCGCTCTGCGTGCAGCCGTGCAGGGCGACGACGACCGGGCGGCCGGTTTCGAGGCCGGCCGGCGTGTAGGTGTACATCGCGAGAGCGCCCGGGTTGGCGCCGAAGTTCGCGACCTGGACCAGGGACGACGGCGGCGGGTCGGCGCTCGCCACCCCGACGGTGGTGAGCACGGCGGCGGTGATCGCGGCGAGTCCGGCGAAGGCGAGCTTGCGCATGGGGGAGTCCTTCTCGTCGTTGAGAGGGTTTCCAGCGACGCTAGGACGGTGCGGTGGCCTGGACCATGTGGCCGTCCACCACATCCTCGCGGCGATTCATGGTGACCGGCGGGGTGGCTCTCGCCGGGCGCACGCGCTTGGGTTCCGGTGCATCGAGACCGGAGGTGAACCGTGCGCAGATGGCTGGTTGTGGTTCTGGCGGGGGCGCTCGCGGCGGCGCTGCCCGCTTCGGCGTCGGCTTCGGCCGGGGGCTGCCGGGTGGACGTGCCCGGCGCCGAAAAGTTCGTTTCGGTGTGCCTGGACGACCTGACGACGACGGGCACGGTCGCGTCCGGTCACACGGTCGCGGCGGACTGGGCCGGGCTGACGTCGGCCGGGCTGCCCACCTACGGAAGCGTCCCCGGCGTCCAGGTCGACGGGTACTTCCCGGACACGTCGACGGCGAACACCAACAACGGCTGGAACCACGACTCCCAGTTCGTGCTGCGGCTGCCGGCGCACTGGAACGGCGGCCTCGTCGTCTCCGGCTCGCCGGGCGTGCGGCGCCAGTACGCGAACGACCGCGCGATCGGCGACCAGGCGCTGGCCGAGGGCTACGCGTTCGCCGCGACCGACAAGGGCAACACCGGCGTGGCCTTCTACGAGGACGGCGTCCGGCCCGGTGACGCGCTGGCCGAGTGGAACACGCGCGTCACCCAGCTGACGCTGGCCGCGCGGGCCGCCGCGGTGTCCCACTACCGCCGTCCGGTGACGCGGACGCTGGCGGCCGGGCTGTCCAACGGCGGCTACCTCGTGCGGTGGCAGCTGGAGAACCGGCCGTGGCTCTACGACGGGGGCGTCGACTGGGAGGGGACCCTGTGGCGTGCCGATGGACCGAACCTGCTGACGTTCCTGCCGCCGGCGCTTCGCGCGTACCCGGCTTACGCGGCGGGGTCGCCGGAAGCGCACCAGTCCATTTTGGACGCGGGGTTCGCGCCGGGGTCGGAGTTCCTGTGGGACTACCACTACCGCGTCTACTGGGACCTGACCCAGCGGATCTACCGCGAGGAGGTGGACCCGTCGTTCGACGGTCCGCTGTCGGCCGGAACCCCGTTCTGCGCCTCGGGAACGCCGTCGTGTGACGCCGACTACGAGTATGCGTCCCGGCCCGCTTCGGTGGCGCGGGCGGTGGAGCGGATCTCGCTGACCGGGCGGATCGGCAAGCCGCTGCTCACCCTGCACGGCACGCTCGACACGCTGCTGCCGATCACTCGCGATTCGGACGTGTACGACCGGATGATCACGGCGGCGGGGCGCGGGTCGCTGCACCGGTACTACCGGGTGGCGGGCGGCAACCACGTCGACGGGCTGGTCGACGCGTACCCGGACCGGCTGCGGCCGCTGGGCCCGTGCTTCCGCACGGCGTTCGACGCCCTGGGCGGCTGGCTGGGCGGGGTGCGCCCGCCGGCTTCCGGAACGATCCCGCTCCCGACTGGCGCGACCGCCGCGGACCTGGCGCGCACCTGCTCGCTGGGCTGACCCCGCTGTTCGTGAAGGCCACCTCGCAGTTCGGCGAGGTGGCCTTCACGATTTTCAGCGGACTGCGCCGAACGAAAGTGAACCGGATCCCGCCGGGGCCCGTACTACCCAGTGAGGGGCTTGTTCCGGGCTACCCGAAAACCGGCCTTGACCTGCTGTTTCACCGCCGGACGGGGGAACCCGTCCGGCCGCTTGCGGGAGCGTTGCCCCTCGTTCATGATGGGGCTCCGGGGTCCGCGAAACATTCGTTCACGTCGAATATCCAGGTGTCGGCCATGCTTCGGAAGAACCGCAAGTCCGGAAGTGAACGCCATGCTGCTACCCGTCGCCGGGGCCTCCTGATGGCCGCGGATCTGCCCGGTTTCGCCATCGTCGCCGGCCTGCTGCTCCCGGCGCTCGTCGCCGCGGCGTGGGCCGTCGCGCTCGAACGCCGTCCGCGCCGGGTCGTCCCACACCCCGATTCCGAGCCCGACTGGACGGTCGCCGGCATCCAGGCGCGCCTGCGCTTCGAGCAGGCGGCCGTGCGGCTGGCCGAGGCGGGCACGATCGCGCTGCCGACGTTGCCGATCCCGGAACAGACCGGCCGCGACTCGTCGCCGGACCGGCTGCCGTGGCGGGTCCCGCGCACGCTCCCGCCGCCACGGCCGCCATCGGGGCGCTTCCTCGCGCCCCGGCTGGCGTTCGCGGCGCCGGACACCGAGCTGATGCACCGCATCCTCGACGGCCTGCGCAACATGGACTGACCGCGCTGTCGATCCCCGGATCCGCCGTTCGTACAGGAGGTGACACGAACGGAAGGACACCCGATGCGCTCGATCCACGTCACCATGAACGTCACCCTCGACGGCGTCGTGCAGGGCCTCGGCCGGCCCGACGAAGACACCCGCGGCGGCTTCGCCCACGGCGGCTGGGGCACCCGCTACCAGGACGACGTCCTGGCCCAGGAGATGGCCGCGGGCATGAGCCGCCCCGGTGACCTGCTCCTCGGCCGCCGGACCTGGGAAGACTTCATCGGTGCCTGGGCGCACCGCGAAGACGGCAACCCCTTCACCACCCACCTGAACGCCGCCACCAAGTACGTCGCCTCGACCACCCTCGACGACGCCGGCGCGTGGCAGACTCGATCCTCCTGCCGGGCGACGCCGAGAAGACCGTCGCCGAGCTGAAGGCCGAACCCGGCCGCGACCTGTCCGTCATCGGCAGCGCGTCGCTCGTGCGCACCCTGCACGCCGCCGGCCTGGTCGACCGCTACACGCTGCTGATCGTCCCGCTCACCCTCGGCTCCGGCCGGCGCCTCTTCGAAGGACCGGCGCCGCTCACCGAGTTCACGCTCACCCGCAGCGTCACGACCACGAAGGGCGTCATCATCGCCCACTACCGGCGGCACTGAGCGCCGCCGGGGACTCGGCGTCCGGGATCAGCAGCCGGGGCGCGCCCGAGCCGTCGGCCGGGACCGACCAGACGTCCGCGTGGCCCGGGCCGCGGGGCACGCCGTAGCCGATCGTGTGGTCGTCGAGCCACGCCGGCTGGTCGTCGACGCTGCGGGTCTCGGCCAGCGGCGTCACCTTCGCCGCCGCCAGGTCGAGCACCGACAGCCGCCACCCGCGAGTCGGGTCACCGTCCACAGCGGACTTGAACGCCACGCGCGTCTGGTCCGGCGAAAGGGACGGGCACTCGACGTTCTCCCGCAGCGTCCGGACCGTGTGCGCGGCGAAGTCGCCCGCGACGAGGTACCGGCGGCCGGCCGTCGACATCGTCGCGTAGAAGTGGCGGTCGTCGCGGGTGAAGGTGACGCCCCAGAAGTTGAGGTCCGCCGCCTGGTACGGCTTGCCGTCGAGCGTCACGGCGTAGTCCTCCAGGGTCCCGGCCAGGTCGCCGGTCGCCGTGTCGAGGATGCCTGCGCGGGTGGAGAACATGCCGCCGTTGTAGGAGTCGCCGGTGACGAACACCGTCCACGCGACCATCCGGCCGCTCGCCGACACCCGCGCCCGGTTCGGCAGCCCGACCAGCGGGATCTCGCGCTTCGACGTCAGCCCGGCGTCGAGCACCACCAGCTGGTAGGTCGTCAGGTCGCCGTCCGGGCGCAGGCAGAGCCCGGTGCCGCCGGCGGCGTAGACGCGGCTGCAGGACAGCGGAGACACCGTCCGCGCGCCGCCCGGGTCGGTGGCCGGCACCGTGGCGACGTGCCCGCGGTCGGCGTCGGCGGTGCTGCGGAACAGCAGCCGCGAGCCGGGGGAGAGGCTCACCACGCCGGTCGCCGAGACGTCGTGGCTGCGTGCGCTCGCGAAGCCGACGTACGCCACCGCCGCTCCGGCCAGCACGAGCACGCCGGCGACCGCGATCAGGATCCGGGTCTTCACGCGGCGACCTTCCGGGGCGAGAGGACCACGAACGTGACGGCGATCGCGACCACCGCCCCACCGGCGGCGACGCCGATCGCGAGCCCCGCGCCCCAGAACTGCCACGCGAGTCCGAAGAGGACGGACGAGGCGAAGTACGCAAGCGCTTGCGCCGTCTGCACCAGGGAAATCCCCGTGGTGCGCAACGACTCCGGCAGCAGCGGACCGGCCAGCGCCATCAGGACGCCGTCGGTCGCCGCGTAGAACGCGCCGTACAACACCAGCGCCAGCACGAACAGCGGCCAGCCGGACACCGGCCCGGCCAGCAGCAGGTAGACGAGCGCGAGCGCGCCGTAGCCGCCGAGCACCACCGGGAGCCGGCCGACGCGGTCGGCCAGCGCGCCGAGCGGCGCGGCCAGCAGGAGGTAGCTCAGGTTGGTGCCGACGGCGAGCAGCGGGAACCAGCCGGTCGCGATGTCCTCCTTGTGCTGCAGCAGCAGGTAGACGAACCCGTCGCCGACGGTCGCCAGCCCGAGCACGCAGGCCACCACGAGCAGGCGCCGCACGCCGCTGCCGCGCAGCAACGCGGCCGCCGCCCGCGGGGAAACCGGGTCGGCCGGCTTCGGGGTCCGGTGGTCGCGGACGAACAGCACCAGCAGCAGCACGCCGATCGCGGCGACGCAGAAGCTGACGACGAACACGGCGTCGAACGCCTCCGGGTTCGTCGCGCCGACCGCGGCCAGCACGGCGAGTGCGACCAGCGGCCCGGCGAACGCGCCCATGCTGTCCATCGCCCGGTGCACCCCGAAGGCGCGGCCGAGCAGCGGTTCCGGGGCCGACAGGGTGATCAGCGCGTCGCGCGGCGCCGTCCGCAGGCCCTTGCCGGTGCGGTCGAGCGTGATCACGGCGCCGATCGCGGCCGCCGACGCCCCGGCGGCGAGCAGCCCGAGCTTCGCGATCGCGGACAGCGCGTAGCCCGCGCCGGCGACGACCTTGCGGCGGCGGACCCGGTCGGCGACGTACCCGCCGACGATCCGCAGGAGCGCCGTCGCGCCGGTGTAGAGGCCGTCGACCAGGCCGTACGCGGCCGGGCCGAGGTGCAGCCCGAGCACGAGGTACACGGGCAGGACCGCGGTGACCATCTCGGAGGAGACGTCGGTGACCAGGCTGACGGCGCCGAGCGCGAAGACGTTCGCGCCGACCGCCGAGAGCTTGCCCTTGGTGGGGTGCTCCCGGCGGCCGATGGTGGCGAGGTACACGCGGTTACTGCCAGACGTCGAGGATCGGCGACTTGCTCGCGGCGCCGCCGATGCCCGGCAGGCCGTAGGACGCCTCGATCGTGCGCAGCACGGTGTAGTGGTTGATCGATTCGCTGTAGCTGCCGACCTGGACGTGCGCGCCGGTGAAGCTGGTGAAGATCTGGTTCACCGACGTGCCGCTGTCTTCGTCGAAGGTGGTGATCAGCAGGCTGTTGTGCGTCTTGGCCCACTGGGCGTAGGCGTCGAGGTGGTTCTTCAGCCAGGTGTCGCCGGTGCCGATGGAGCAGTCGTGCATGTCATTGCACATATCGGGCGTGACGAACGAAACGGTCGGCAGCTGGGTGAAGTCGGACGGGAAGCTCGAGTAGCGGAGGTTGCTCGCGGCCGGGACGTTCGAGAAGTCGACCCAGCTGTTGTGCTTGCGCCGGTAGGTGCCGCTGGAACAGCCGGTGTAGCCGTCCGAGGGCATCGCCTCGGAGTAGCCCGTGAAGGACTTGCCCGCGTCGAGCAGCTGCCGGCCGAGGTTGGCCTTCGCGCCGAGGTCGGCCGGGCAGGTGTCGTCGGTGACGCCCTGCGTCGCGCCCGAGAAGAGGGCGACGTAGTTGGGCTGGCTCGGGTGCGTGATCGCGAAGGAGTTCGTGAACTTCGCGCTCTGCGAGGCGAGGGTGTTGAAGTAGGGCGCGCTGGAACTGCCGTTGATCGAGGAGTACTTCTTGTTCTCGAACATCACGAGGACGATGTGGTCGAACGCCGGCACGGTGGCCGCCGTCGGCTGCACGGCGGGCTCCTCCGTCCGGGTGACGACCGTGGTCGTGATCGCACCGGCCGTGACGAGGGCTGCGGCGGCGAACACGGCGAAGATCCGCTTGCGGATCATGGGTCCTCCAGCGTGTGGTGGGTGAGGGCGCCTCATGATGCCCAGGCCGGAGGTCCGGTGCGTGCCGTGTCGTGGTCCGGTTCGTGAACACCTGGGAACCTCCGGCGGACAAGGGAAAGAGTGGGTCAACGATTTTCCGGTGTCAACCTCCTTTGGTAGGTGTCCACTGTGGACAGCCAGGGACTTGACAGGTCGCTCCCAGGCCGTTCAAAGGAACGGGGCCGAGACTCGAACGCATGGACCCCAACACGACAGGCGGCGCGGCCCGCCGCGAGCACGGCCGCCGCAAGGCCGCGCTGGTCACGGCGACGGTGGCGGTGCTCGGCGCGGCCACGGCCGGCGCGATCGGCTTCGGCCTCTCGGCGGCTTCGGCCGCCGACACTTCGACCACGTCGACCACCACTCCGACCGGTTCCCAGGACCAGCTCCAGTCATCGGACAGCGGGCTGAGCTCGGGTTCGGGCAGCGCGCACACGGGCTCGGGTGCGTCGTGACGACGGCGGCGAGAGCGTTCCCGGCGCTGGGCACGACGGCGGAGGTGGTGGTCACCGACCCCGGCCGGCTCGGCACGGCGGTCGACCTGCTGGAGGCGGAGCTGGCCGCGATCGACCTGGCGTGCAGCCGGTTCCGGGCGGACTCGGAGATCTCGCGGCTGCACGAGACGGCCGGGCGGCAGGTCCGGGTGGGGGCGTTGCTGGCGGAGGCGCTGGCAGCGGCGCTGCGCGCGGCCCGGTTGACGGACGGGCTGGTCGATCCGACGGTCGGCGCGGCGGTCCGGGCGCTGGGTTACGACCGCGACTTCGCCCTGATCACGGACGCGGTCGTGAGCGTGGAACAGTGTTCTAACCCTGTTTCACACTCACGACCCACCCCGGCGGAACCGGTACCCGCTCCGGGCTGGCACCGTGTCCTCTTCGACCCCGCGCAGCGCCTCGTCGTCCTCCCGCGGGGCGTCCACCTCGACCTCGGCGCCACGGCGAAAGCCCTCGCCGCCGACCGCGCCGCGCGGCGGATCCACGCCTCGCTCGGCTGCGGGGTCCTCGTCAACCTCGGCGGTGACCTGCGCACGGCCGGCCCGGAACCCGCCGGCGGCTGGCAGATCGCGCTCGGCGACGACCACGCCGAGGCCGTCGTCCGGCCCGACACCACCGTCGCGCTGCACCGGGACGGCGCCCTCGCCAGCTCCGGCACGACCCGGCGGCGGTGGCGGCACGGCGGCCGGACCGTGCACCACATCGTCGACCCGCGCACCGGGGACGCCGCCGAACCCCGGTGGCGCACCGTCTCCGTCGCCGCCAAGTCCACTGTGGACGCCAACACCGCGAGCACCGCCGCCGTCGTCCTCGGTGGGGACGCGCCCGGCTGGCTCGCGGAACGACGGCTGCCCGCGCGGCTGGTCGGCGTCGGCGGCGACGTCGTCACGACGCCCGGCTGGCCCAGCGAGAGGAAGGCCGCGTGATGTGGTACTTCAGCCGCGCGACCGGTCTCGTCTCGCTCATCCTGTTCACCGCTGTCGTCGTCCTCGGCGCGCTCGGCGCCGGGCGGTTCGCCACGCGGGCGTGGCCCCGCTTCACCGTCGCCGCCGTGCACCGGAACCTCGCGCTGACCAGCGTCGCGTTCCTCGTCGCGCACATCGCGACGGCGATCCTCGACGGCTACGTTTCGCTGAGCTGGCTGGACGTGCTCGTCCCGTTCGGCTCGGGCTACCGGCCGCTCTGGGTCGGGTTCGGCGCCGTCGCCGTCGACCTGCTGCTCGCGATCGTCGTCACCAGCCTGCTGCGCACGCGCATGCCGCCGCGGGCCTGGCGCGCCGTGCACTGGCTGGCCTACCTCTGCTGGCCGGTCGCGCTGGTGCACGGCTTCGGCATGGCCGAGGACGACGCCGCGTACGGCTGGATCGTCGCGCTCGACGTGGTGTGCGTGCTGGCCGTGCTCGGCGCCGTCGCCTACCGCGCCACCCGGCAGGACGCCGACACCGCGACCCGCAAGCTCTCGCCGCTCGGAGGCACCCGATGACCATCCTCCCGTCCCACCGCCTCGACCTGGCCGGGCACCGGCGCCGCAACGGCGTCGTCCCGTGGGTCGCCTACCACGGCGAAGACGGCCGCGACCGGCTGATCGAGGCCGTCGCCGCGGCGGACCTGCGCGGCCGCGGCGGCGCGGGCTTCCCGACCGCGCGCAAGCTGCGGGCCGCGCGGAAGCCGCGCTCGATCGTCGTCGCGAACGGGTGCGAAGGCGACCCGCTCAGCCACAAGGACGCCGCGCTGCTCACGCTGTCGCCGCACCTGGTCCTGGACGGCCTGCAGCTCGCCGCACACGCCATCGGCGCCGGCGAGACCGTCCTTTGTGTACACCAGGGGAGCCCGGTGCTGCCGGGCGTCCGCGCGGCGCTCGCCGAACGCGACGACCGCGTGCCGGTGCGCGTCGAGGAGATCCCGCGCCGGTACGTCGCCAGCGAGGAGACCGCGCTCGTCCACCACCTGACGTCGGGGGACGCGCTGCCGCTCGGCAAGTCGCCGCGGCCCGACGAACGCGGGGTGCGTGGCCGGCCGACGCTCGTGGACAACGTCGACACGCTGGCGCAGCTGGCATTGGTGATCTTGCAGGGCCCGCAGCACTACCGCGCGGCGCGGGTCGATCTGGTCACGGTGACCGGCGCGGTCCGGCGGCCGGGGGTCGTGGAGGTGCCGGCGGGAGCGTCGCTGTCGACGGTGCTGGCCGCGGCGGGCGGCGAGGCCGAGCCGGTGCAGGCTGTGTTGTCCGGCGGCTACGGCGGGATGTGGACGGCGGACTTCGGGTCCGGGCTGACCGGAATCTCGGCGGTGTACGCGCTGCCGGCGCGGGCGTGCGGGCTCGAGTACACGGCGAAGGTGCTGGCGTTCCTGGCGGCGGAGTCGGCCCGGCAGTGCGGGCCGTGCATGTTCGGCCTCCCGGCGATCGCGGCGGACTTCGCGGAGCTGTTACGCGGCGGCGGTCCCGCGACGGCCCGGTTGGCCCGTCGGTTGCCGCTGTTGAGCGGTCGCGGGGCATGCGCGCACCCGGACGGCGCGGCGCGGCTCGCGACGAGCGCGTTGCAGGTGTTCGGTCCCGACGTGGCGGCGCACTCGGCCGGCGGCTGGTGCCGGGTTCTGGAGCGTGTCGCATGAGGGTGACAGTGGACCCGATCGGGTGCCGGGGGCACGGGCTGTGCGCCGATCTGCTGCCGGAGGCGGTCCGGTTGGACGAGTGGGGGTATCCGGTGGTGGCGTCGGGACCGGTGCCGCCGGAGCTGGTGGCCGAGGCCCGCCGAGCGGCGGCGGCTTGCCCGGCGCTGGCGTTGCGGCTGCGGAAGGACTGAGCCTCAGACGGCGGTTCTTCCTGGTGGAGAAACGGGTCGTCGCTGGGCCCCTGCAGTCGTTAACCTCCGTTGCATGGAGCTCATCGACCGGATCCGCGGTGCCCGGCTCGTCGGCGTGCTCACCGGCGCCGGGATCTCCACCGCTTCCGGCATCCCCGACTACCGCGGCCCCGATGGCGTCTGGACGCGCTCGCCCAGTGCCGTCAACGCCTTCACGCTCGAGAACTTCATGGCCGATGCCGAAACGCGGCGGGAATTCTGGCGCAGCTACCGCGGTCATGCGGCCTGGCGCGCCGAGCCGAACGCCGCCCACCGTGCCCTTGCCGACCTGGATGGCGACGGCGTCGCCGTGCGGGTGCTCACCCAGAACGTCGATGGCCTGCACCAGAAAGCCGGCCTCGCCGCGCGGAAGGTCCTCGAACTGCACGGCAGCATGCACACCACGCGCTGCACCGGCTGCGCGGCCCGGTTCCCGACCACCGACGTGCTGGAGCGCGGCGACGACGACCCGCAGTGCCCGCGGTGCGGCGGCATCCTGCAGCTCGACATCGTCCTTTTCGGACAGAACCTGGACGGCGAAGTCCTCGGGCGCGCGCGGAACGTCGCCGCGGCGAGCGAGGTGTTCCTGGCCGTCGGCAGCTCGCTGCAGGTGGAGCCGGCCGCGTCGCTGTGCACGGTCGCCGTGCAGGCCGGGGCGACGCTGGTGATCGTCAACCGGCAGCCCACGCCGTACGACGAGGACGCAGCGTTCGTCCTGCGCGACGACATCGAGACGGTCGTCCCGGAGCTCTGCGCGGCGGTCCGCGCGTGATCCGCGAGGCTGGCGAGTCCGCAGGCCGGCCGGGGTCATGCAGATCCCGCCCGCGTCGACCCGGTTCCGGTTCCGCGCGGAGCCGGGCGTCGAGGAGTGGGTCCGCGACCTCGCCGTCCTCGAGGACTTCTACGCGCTGAGCTAGGCGGACGCGAGCGGCACCGTCGTCAGCAGGTGGCGGCCCGCGACGCTCGCGCCGTCGCCGCGCACCCGGCCCGAAAACGCCTTCGCCCGCGCCGCCACTTCGGGCCGCAACGCCACTTCGAGCGCCGAGGTCAGCGAAGAAGCCGTCGGCACGCCCGGGTCCGTCGCCGCGCCGAGGCCGAGCGAGTGGACCCGGCCCGCGAAGTAGTGCTGGTCGTACATCTGCGGCACGACCACCTGGGGCGCGCCCGCGCGGGCGGCGACCGTCGTCGTGCCCGCGCCGCCGTGGTGGACGACCGCGGCCACGCGCCCGAACAGCGCCTGCTGGTTGATCTCGCCGATGCCGAGGCAGTCCGGTGCGTCGGCGGCGACGAGGTCCGCCCACCCGCGGGCGACGACCGCCCGGCGGCCGTGCGCCCGCGCCGCGGCGAGCGCGGCCTCCGCCGCCTCGGCCGGCGCCCGCATGCTGCCGAAGCCGAAGTACACCGGCGGGTCGCCCGCATCGAGGAACGCCAGCAGCTCGGCCGGCAGCGGCCGCCGGTCCGGCCAGATCCACGCCCCCGTCTGGACGACCCGCGGGTCACCCGGCTCGGGCCACGGCGCCAGCGCGGGGTCGGCGGCGAGCCACGGCCGGTCGGTGAACACGTGGCCCGGCAGGTCGTCGACGGGCGCCTGGCCGGCGGCCGCGCGGTGCTCGTTGACCTTGCCGCCGAAGAAACTGTTCCAGCGCCGCGCGTCTTCGTCCCACAAAGCGCGGTTTTCCTTTTCCCCGGGCGTCCGCCACGGCATCGGCGGCGGCGCGTGCCGGTCGGACGGCAAGGTGATCGGGCAGAAACTCGTGTAGACGTAGGCGGCGCCGGTCCGCTCGGCGATCGAGCGGGTGGCGAACTGCAGGGCGCCGCCGGCGACGAGGACGTCACAGCCCTCGGCGGCCACGGAGATCGTCTCGAACTGGGTCGTGACGGTGTCCTCAGTGGACTTCCGGATCTGCTCGGGCGTCGGCTTCACCCGGTGCGCCTTCGCCGTCGCGCGCACTTCGGGGCCGATCGGCACGACGTCGAAGCCCAGCTCGTCGAGCCAGTCCCGGAAGTCGGGCGGCACGCACAGGCGGACGTCCTGCCCGAGCGCCCGCAGCTCCGAGGCCAGCGCCAGCACGGGCTGCACCTCGCCCCGCGAGCCGATCGTGGACAGCAACACACGCATGAAAAATCCCCTCGGCGGAAATTGGTGAGCCCGAATTGTGGACCCGCCCCGGGGTCTTGCCACAAGCCCCGGGGTCCGCTATATGTTGAAGTGGGGAGAGGGAATCATCCCAGGTGTTTCATCCCAAGGTGAACGGGTCCCGCGTGCCGCCGGTCAGTTCGACCCACACCGCCTTGTCCACCAGGTACTCGTCGATCGCGTGGACGCCGTTCTCGCGTCCGAGGCCCGAGTTCTTCACCCCGCCGAACGGCACCGACGGCGCCACCACCCGGTACGCGTTGATCCACACCGTCCCGGCCTTGAGCTTCGCCGCGACGCGGTGCGAGCGGTGGACGTCCTTCGTCCACACCGCGCCGGCCAGGCCGTACGGCGTGTCGTTCGCCAGGCGGATCGCCTCCGCTTCGCTCGTGAACGTCAGCGCCGCCAGCACCGGGCCGAACACCTCCTCGCGCACGACCGTCGACGACGGCTTCACCCCGGTCAGCACCGTCGGCCGCACGAACAGGCCGCCGAGCGCCGGTTCCGCCCCGCCGCCGCAGACGACCGTCGCGCCTTCGGCCTTCGCCGTCTCCAGGTGGTGCAGCACCTTCTCGTACTGCGGCGCGTTGGCGACCGGGCCCATCTCGGTGCCCGGCTCGTTCGGGTCGCCCAGCCGGATCGCTTCCGCCCGCTCGGCGACCAGCCGGACCAGCTCGTCGTGGACGTCGGCGTGCACGATCAGCCGCGACCCGGCCATGCACGTCTGGCCCGTCGCGGCGAACACCCCCGCGACGACGCCGTTGGCCGCCGCGGCGAGGTCGGCGTCGGGGAACACCACCTGCGGCGACTTGCCGCCCAGCTCCAGCGTCACCTTGTTGAGGTTCCCGGCGGCCGCCAGCGCGACCGCGCGGCCGGTGGCGGTCGACCCGGTGAACGCGACCTTGTCGACGCCCGGGTGCCCGGCCAGCGCCGCGCCGGTCTCGCGGGACAGCCCGGTGACGACGTTGACGACCCCGGGCGGGAACCCGGCTTCGGTGATCAGCTCGGCCAGCCCGAGCGTCGAGACGGGCGAGTGCTCGGACGGCTTCACCACAACCGTGCACCCGGCGGCCAGCGCGGGCGCGAGCTTCCAGGTGAGCAGCAGCAGCGGCGAGTTCCACGGCGTGATGGCCGCGACGACGCCCACCGGCTCGCGGCGGGTATAGACGAGGTAGTCCGGGTTCGGCGCCGGGATCTGGCGGCCCTCGATCTTGTCGGCCAGGCCCGCGAAGTAGTGGTACCAGCCGCCGAGCCCGGTGAGCTGGCCGATCATCTCGCGGTAGAGCTTGCCGGAGTCGTTCACCTCGAGCCGCGCGAGCCGCTCGGCGTGCTCGCCGATGAGGTCGCCGAGCCGGCGCAGCAGGGCGGCGCGCGCGAACCCGGTGGTCGCGCCCCACTCGCCGTCGAGGGCCGCGCGGGCCGCCGCGACCGCGTCGTCGACGTCTTCCGGACCGCCGTCCGGGACGACCGCCCACGGTTCGCCGGTGTAGGGGTTCTGGGACCCGAACGTCCGGCCGGAACGGGCTCCGACGGCTTTTCCGTTGATCAAAAGGGAAAGCCGGGGAAGTGGGTCGCTCATGGTCCGTCCTCCTCGACGTCGAGCCGTGCCGCTCTCAGCCTGCACCCGGACGGGGGCCTGACGTAACCTTCGACGGCGGTCTGGCTACCACCGCGCGGTCGAGGACGCCTTCGCCGCCGGGGGCACGATTTCATCACCCGGGCTGTCATCCCTTTGCCGAGGAGCAGTTTTGTGGTGCGGGAAAGTCAGGAGATCTCGATGCTCTCGCCGGTTTCGGGAACGGTTTCCCGCGTCAGTTCTTCGGCGAAGATCGTATCGATCTTCGCGGACGCGGTCCGCAGTTTCGTCACGCTCGCGACGAGCAGCAGGAGTACGGCGGCGGGGACGACGAGCAGCACGGGCGGCCAGCCGGCGACGACGACCGCGCCGGTGGAGATCATTGCGAACGCGAGGAAGAGCGTCCTGGCGACGACTCGCGGCCACGCGGGGAGCGGCTTGGCGTGCCGCCCGCGACGTGTTCCGTAAACCGGCCGCGCGAGGGCAGCGTGGACGCTCATCAAGACCTCCGTGGAGTCGGGTTCGGGGTTTCCCGGCGGGAGTGCCGGAGCCGGAACGCAGCCGGGCGGACACGTGGTGTGTGTCGGGGCGCGGCCGGTTCCGGTTACGGCTCGTTATTGGTTCGAGTCCGAATTCGGGAAAACAATTCCGCGCTATTAGCGGACGGTTTCCGGCACTAGGGCCGTTGGACCCGGATCAGGCCCGGCCGGAGGTCCCGGAGCCCTTGCCCTTGCCCTTGCCGTGGCTGCGGGTGCGCTGCGGGTTGGCGGGCTTCCCGGGCTTCGGCTGGTCGTCGTGAGTCACGGCGGCGGGTTCGAGCTCGGCGGACTCGGGGGCGCGGGGTCCCGAACCGACGGTCCCGGAGGCGGCGAGGGGTGTGGAGGAGGGGTGAGCGGGCGCGGGCGAACTGGGCGCCGGCGGCTGGGCCGGGGTGGTGGTACCGGAGTCCGGAGAGGAGAGGACGAGAGCGGAAACGGCGACCACGGCGGCGGCGGTCAACCCGGCGGCGGCGGTGAACCGGCGGCGGTTCGCGGGTTCGCTGGCCGGCGAGAGGCCGATTGCGGCGAGGACTTTCCGCGGGCCGGCCGGGAGAGGCGCGCTGGTGTCGCTCAGCGTGGGCGCGAACGGGCCGTGGTGGGTCGGGGTACGGGAGTCGGTTCGGTGGCCGGAGCCGCCGGCCGTGGGAGCGAGTGGATCGTGGCCGGAGTCACTTGCGGTGAGGGCGTGCGGAACGCGGCCCGCGCCGGGAGCGCCGGGGCCGGTTCGGTGGCTGGAGCCACTTGCGGTGAGGGCGTGCGGAACGCGGCCCGCGCCGGTCCCGTGCCCGGGATCGCCGGAGCCGCTGGCCGTAGGGGCGAGCGAGCCGTGGCCGCCGGAGCCGTCCTCCGCGGCGTTGAAACCACCGGCACCACCCGCCGCCGCGCCGAGTCGTTCGCGCTTGCCGCCTCCTACCGGGGCCGCGCGGTGGCGTCTTCTCAACACCTCGCCCAGCCGCCCCGAAGGCCACGGGAGCGCCGGGACCGGGGCGTGCAGCAGCTCGCGGACCTCCGCCGCCGTCGGGCGGTCGGCCGGCTCGCGCCTGGTCATCCGGCGCAACGTGTGCGCCAGCGAGGGCGGCAGCCCCTCCGGAATCCGCGGGGCCCGGGTCAGCCGGGCCATCGCCGCCTCGACCATCGTGCCCGAGTACTCGCGGCGGCCCGTCACGCACTCCAGCAGGATCAGCCCCAGCGCGTACACGTCCGCCGGCGGTCCCGCCCGCTCGCCGCCGACCTGCTCGGGCGCCAGGTACGCCGCCGTGCCGGGGACCACGCCCGTGCCCGTGATGTGCGTCGTGTCGAGGGCGTGTGCGATGCCGAAGTCCCCGATCAACGGGCCGTCCGCGGACAGGAACACGTTGGCGGGCTTGAGGTCCCGGTGCACGACGCGCCGCGCGTGCACGTGGGCGAGTGCCTCGGCCAGCCCGTCGGCCAGCGCCGTCACCTCGGCCACCGGCATCGGGCCGCCCAGCAGCCGCTCCGCCAGGTTCTCGCCCTCGACGAGCTGCATCACCAGGTACGTCCGGCCGTGCTCGGTCCCGCTGTCGAGCAGCGCGACCACGCCCGGGTGGGTGATGCTGCCCTGGATGCTCATCTCGCGCAGCCGGCGCCGCTGGTCGAGCGCGACGGTGTCCCGGTCGTAGATCTTGACCGCGACCTCGCGCTCGAGCCGCAGGTCGTAGGCCCGGTACACCCGCGCGGTCCCGCCGCTGCCGACCAGCCTGCCGACCTCGTACCGCCCGGCCAGCAGGCCGGGCGGACGGTCGTCGAGGGAACGCGGGGCGGCGGTGAACTCGTCGATGGCGAAGCGCGCGCACGTCACGTCGTCCGCGTCGCCCATCGGCGCGTTCCCCGTTCTGCCGGCTTCGTCGGCCACGGCCGCGATGTACCCCGAACCGGTGGCCGGCAAACGTCAGAAGATCACGAGAAAGCGTCCACTCCGGTCAGCTCCGCCGACAACGTCCACAGGCGACGGGCCTCCTCGCGGTCGACGGCGTACCGGCGCACGCCCGACTCGGTCATGCCGACGGCGCCGGCGGGGGACAGCTCGGCGACGTCGCAGTCCTCGAGGTACAGCCCGCCCAGGTCAGCGAGCTGCGGGGACGTCGCGGCCCAGACCGTCGTCGCCGCGCCCTGCTCCGGCGTCTTGAACTTCACCAGGTAGTTCCCGGCCTCGTCGATCCAGCCGCGCTCGATCATCTCCTCCCGCGGGAGGTGGCGCTGCAGCGGCGTCATGATGCCGCCGGGGTGCAGCGCGAACGCGTGGACGCCCTTCTCCGCGCCCAGCTCGTCCAGCCGGACGGCGAAGAGGACGTTGGCCGTCTTGGCCTGCCCGTAGGCGGCCCACTTGTCGTAACCGCGTTCGAACTGGACGTCGTCCCAGCGGATCGGCGAGTAGTGGTGGCCGCGCGAGGACAGGGCGACGACGCGGGCGCCGTCGGCGACGGCCGGCCAGAGGCGGTTGACCAGGGCGAAGTGGCCGAGGTGGTTGGTGGCGAACTGGGCTTCCCAGCCCGGACCGACGCGGGTCTCCGGGCAGGCCATCACGCCCGCGTTGGTGATCAGGAGGTCGATCTGCCGTCCGGTGGCGAGGAAGCGCTCGGCGAAGGCGCGGACGCTCTCGAGGTCGCCCAGGTCCAGCTCGTCGACCTCGACGTTCTCGAAGCCGGCGAGAGCTTCTTCGGCGGTCTCGCGGCGACGGGCGGGGACGACGACGTGCGCGCCGGCGCCCACCAGGGCGCGGGTGGTTTCGAGGCCGATCCCGGAGTACCCGCCGGTGACGACGGCGAGCTTGCCCGTGAGGTCGACGCCTGCGACGGCTTCGGCGGCCGTGGTCGTGGCGCCGAAACCCGAACCGATCTTGTGCTGTGCGGTGGTCATGCCTCGACGCTACGAGCTGGAGTGCACTCCAGCGCAAATCGCGGACGCGGCCGAAAGAGGGGACAATCGGGGGCGAGAGGCAGCCGACCCAGGAAGGCTCTGATGTCCGACTACTACGGGAACCAGCCCCAGGACGTCCGCCCGGGGATCGACGCGCGCCGGCTGTGGGCCGGCGGGGTGGCGACGGCGGTGATCGCGGCCCTGCTCGCGGTGGTCGGGTTGCTGATCGCGCGCGGCGTCTTCGAGGTAGAAGTGCTGGCCCCAAAAGGCGAGGGCGTCTGGGGCAACGCGAGCACCACGACGTACGCGCTGGTCGCCGCCGCGGTGGCCCTGCTCGCCACCGGGCTGATGCACCTGCTGAGCGTCGCCACGCCGGCGCCGTCCCAGTTCTTCGGCTGGATCATGGTGCTGGTGACGCTGATCGCGGTGGTCCTGCCGCTGACGTTGACGGTCGCGCCGAGCGCGAAGATCGCCACGGCCGCGATCAACCTCGTCATCGGGCTCGTCATCGCCGCGGTGGTGAACAGCATGGCGGCCAGCGCCCGGACGCTGCACCGGCGCCGGCAGAGCGCCGCGCCGCCGCCGGCGACCCGGCAATACCCGCAACAGCAGCCCCCGCCGACCCGCTACTACGACCAGTGACCATGGACACGGTCGACGTGCGGGAGACCAACCGCCGCGTGATCGAGCAGTTCCGCGCCGGCGGCGAGGTGGACGGCATGCACCGCGAGCGGCTGGTGCTGCTCACGACCACGGGCCGCCGGTCGGGGGAGCCCCGCACGGTCCCGATGATGTACCACCGCGACGGCGACCGGCTGCTGGTGGTGGCGTCGAACATCGGGGCGCCCCGGCATCCGGACTGGTACTTGAACCTGGCGGAGGACTCGCGGGTGAAGGTGGAGGTGGACGGCCGCGAGTTCCCGGCCGAGGCGCTGCCGCTGCTGGGGGCGGACTACGTGCGGACCTGGGGTGAGCTGGAGAAGCAGTACCCCTTTTTGGCGGACCACCAGGCCAAGGCGCGGGAGGCCAAGCGGGTCATCCCGATCGTGGAGCTGTCCGAAGAGGACTGACCGCAGCCGGTCCTCTTCGGACGGTCCTACTTGCTCGCCACCCGGCGGTACTTCGCCGTCGCCAACGGGGCGAACACCGCGATGATCGCCACGCAGCACAGGATCGCGTACAGTGCCGCGTTCTCCGCCGGCCACCCCGTCGGCGCCGGGCCGAAGCGGTTGCCGAACAGATCTCGCGTCGCGTTGATCACCGCCGTGAACGGGTTCCAGTCCGCGATCGCCTTCAAGAACGGCGGCAGCGTCTGGGTCGGGACGAACGCCGACGAGATGAAGCTCAGCGGGAACATCCAGATCAACCCGAGGCTCTGCGCCACCTCGACGCTGCGCGCCGCCAGGCCGATCAGCGCGCCCACCCAGGACAACGCCCACGCGAACATCAGCATCACCAGGTAGCCCAGCAGCGCGTCCCAGAAGCTGCCGCGGATGCGCCAGCCCACGATCAGCCCGCACGCCGACATCACGACCAGCGCCACCACGCTGACCACCAGGTCCGACGTCGTCCGGCCGAGGACCACCGCGATGCGGGACATCGGCAGCGAGCGGAACCGGTCGATGATGCCCTTCTGCAGGTCGTTGGCGAAGCCGATGACCGTGAACGCCGAGTTGAACGCCACCGTCTGGGCGAAGATCCCCGCGATGAGGAACTCCCGGTACGCCGCGCCGCCCGCTTCGCCGCCGATCGCGTTGCCGAAGACGTACGCGAACAGCAGCACGAACATGATCGGCTGCAGCGTCGCCGCCATCAGCCAGTCCGGGTTGCGGCGGACGTTCATCAGGTTGCGCCACGTGATGATGCCGCCGTCGGAAATGCCCTTCGCGAGCGTGTTCACTTGGCCACCTCCTCGGCCGGCGAAGCGCCGTGGCCGGTCAGGGACAGGAAGACGTCGTCGAGGGTCGGCCGGTGCAGCGCGACGTCCTGGACGGCGATGCCCTGGCCGTCGAGCCGGCGCAGGGCCTCGATGAGCGCTTTCGGGCCGGTGTCGACGAGGATCTCCGCCCGCCGGGTGTGGTCGTCGCCGGCCGGCTCGCCCGTCCCCACCTCGCGCAGCACCGCCAGCGTCGCCGGCAGGTCCGCGGCCGAGGCGACGACCAGCTCCAGCCGCTCGCCGCCGATCTGGGCCTTGAGCTCGTCGGCCGTGCCGCGCGCGATCACCCGGCCGTGGTCGATCACCACGATCGAGTCGGCGAGCTGGTCGGCCTCTTCGAGGTACTGCGTGGTCAGCAGCACGGTCGTGCCGTCCGCGACCAGCTGCTTGATGACCCCCCAGGTGTCGAGGCGCCCGCCCGGGTCGAGGCCGGTGGTCGGCTCGTCGAGGACCACGACGGCCGGCTCGGCGACCAGCGCGCCGGCCAGGTCGAGGCGCCGCCGCATGCCGCCCGAGTAGCCCTTCGCCGGCCGGTCGGCGGCGTCTTCGAGCGCGAACCGCGCCAGCAGCTCCCGGGCGCGCGAGCGGGCCGCGGACTTCCGCCGGCCGTACAGCCGCCCGACCATGTAGAGGTTCTCGAACCCGGTGAGGTTCTCGTCGACGGCCGCGTACTGCCCGGACAGCCCGATCCGCTGCCGCACCTCGTCGGGCTGGGTCAGGACGTCGTAGCCGGCCACGCGCGCCGAGCCCGAGTCCGGCCGCAGCAGCGTCGTCAGGATGCGGACCGTCGTGGTCTTCCCGGCGCCGTTCGGGCCGAGCAGGCCGAGCACGCGCCCGGCCGGGATGTCGAGGTCGACGCCGTCGAGCGCGCGGGTCGCCCCGTAGGTTTTGACGAGCCCGCGCACTTGGACGGCGCTGTCCGGTTCCGGCATGGCGGTTTCCCCTCTCGGTGACCCCGCCAAGCTAGGCCAGCGCGTCCGGTTTGTCCTCCGGGTTTCTCCCTGAGCCGGGTCAGTTCGCCGAAAGCGTGACGGCGAACTCCGGCGGCGTCCGCAGCGTCTGGAAGACGACGCAGTAGCGCTCGGTCAGCTTCTTCAGCGTGGCGAGCTGCTCTTCGGAGGCGTCGGTGTCCAACGCGAACGACAGCCGGATCGCGCGGAAGCCCACCGGGGCGTCCTTGGCGACGGCGAGGGTGCCGCGGAAGTCCAGGTCGCCTTCGGCGCGCACGCGGCCGCCGCGCACCTCGAGACCCAGCGACGTCGCGACCGCCCGCAGCGTCACGCCCGCGCACGCGGCGAGCGCTTCCAGCAGCATGTCGCCCGAACAGGCCAGGCTGCCGTCGCCACCCGTCGCGGGGTGCAACCCGGCTTCGACGACCGCTCGGCCGGTCTCCACCTTGCAGGAGATCCCGAGGGCGTCGAGCTCGGCGTCGGCGTGCAGCGTGACGAGCGCGCTCTCCGGCTGCTCGCGGTACTTGTCCTTCAGCGGCGCCTGGGTCGCGCGCAGCTCTTCGGTGTCCATGGGGGGATTCTGCCCCGGAAAACGGAGAAGCGGGGAGACCGGAAGCCCGGTCTCCCCGCTTCAGCGGTTCAGCTTCAGCTCAGGGTGACGGCCACGTCGTCGATGACGAACGAGGTCTGCAGCGAGCTGTCTTCGGTGCCGCTGAAGTTCAGCGCCAGGGTGCCGCCGGCGGCCGACGAGACGTCGATCGTCTTGAGGGCGTAGCCGGTGTTCTTGTTCAGGTTGGAGTAGCTGCCCAGCGTCGCGCTGCCGTTGGAGACGGTCAGCTTGTCGTAGGCGGTGGTGGTGGTCGTTTCCGCGGTGTCGATGTGCAGGTAGAACGTCAGGCTGGCGTGGCAGCCCGCCGGGATGCTCACCGACTGGGCGACGGACTCGGTGTGGGTCGAGCCGTAGCCGTCGAGCCAAGCGGAGTACGTGCCGCCGTGCGCGGCCTCACCCGAGGACGCCCACTGGCCGATCGCGCCGGTGGTGCCGGTCCAGCTGCCGCTGCCCGATTCGAAGCCGCCGTTGACGATCTTCTGGCCGGAGCAGCCGCCGGTGGTGCCGACGGTCCAGGTGAACGACGCCGTGCCGGTCTTGGCGGCCGCGTCCTTCGCCGTCACCGTGACGTTCGAGGTGCCCGCGGTGGTCGCGGTGCCCGAGATCGTGCCGGTGGAGGCGTTGATGGACAGGCCGGCCGGGAGGCCGGTGGCCGACCAGGTGTACGGCGCGGTGCCGCCGGAAGCCGACAGCGGGAGGTTGACCGAAGCGCCGGTCACGGTGGACTGGTTGCCCGGGTTCGAAACCGTGACGGTGCCGGTGGCCGAGCACGTCGGGTCACCCGACTGCGCCGGCACGCTGACCGCGTCCCACGCCGCCTTGACGGTGTTGAACTCGGTGCAGCTGCCCGGGAACAGGTTCTTGGCCGCGGTCAGCGTCCAGGTGCGGTACTTCAGGTAGGACGCGCCGCTGGTCTTGAGCAGCATCGCGTTGTAGAAGATCTTCACCGCGTTCTGGACACCGAGACCGGTGATCGACGAGCTGTTGCAGGTGGGGCTGGTCGGCTGCCCGTTGCTCGGGTTGGTGCCTTCGGCCAGCAGGTAGAACCAGTGGTTGCCGGGGCCGGCGGCCGCGTGCACCTCGGTGGACGGGATCGAGCTGTCGTAGCAGTTCTTGTCGCCCAGCGCCGACGGGTTGTACATGTTGCGGATCGGGCCGTTGCCGACCAGGTTGATCTGCTCGCCGACGAGGAAGTCCGGCACGTCGTAGGGAGCGGGCTCGTTCGCGAACCACTCGGTCGAGGCGCCGAAGACGTCCGCGACGAACTCCTGCGTGCCGTTGCCCGAGATGCCGCCCGGGGTGTGGTCGTCGATGCCGTGGCCGTGCTCGTGCGCGACGACGTCGATCGAGCCGATCCACTGGTTCTGCGAGTTGTGGCCGATCTGGACCTGGGTGCCGTCGTAGTAGGCGTTCTGGTCGGCGAGGCCGACGCGGATCGGCCAGCCGCCGCCGTTGCCGTCGAAGCTGTTGCGGCCCAGCCACTGCGAGAGCATCTTGTTCTCGGTCTGGGCGGCGAAGAGGGCGTCGACGCAGCCGGTCTCGCGGCTGGTCGCGTTGCCGTTGCCCCAGCTGTCGCTCGTCTTGCTGAAGGTGGTGTTGTTCGCCGCGTCCTGGCAGGACGTGTTGGTGATCGTCGGGTCCTGCATCGTGTAGGTCGAGCCCGAGTGCGTCGTGTCGAGGTGCACCGGGTTCGGGCCGTTCCACGCCGAGGTGCCGTCGCCGTGCAGGACGTGCTCCTGCGTGTGGAGCACCTTCCCGGTGGCGGCGTCGACGATGACGTCGAGCCGGCTCGGGCCTTCGGCGTCGCGGCCGACGACGGTGCTCTTCCACGCCAGCGTCGGCTTGCCCAGCGCGAAGACGACCTGCTGCGCGGGGCTGACGCTCTCCACCGCGGACAGCTGCTGCCGGGCGGTGGCCTCGGCCGCGGCCTTCGTCACCTTCCCGGCGGTGGTGGCCAGGTTGATGGTCTGGTCCTGCGCGACGGAGGTGCCGAGCACCTGGCCCGTCGAGTTGGTCGCGACGACGAAGTCGCCGCCGACCACCGGCAGGCCCTTGTAGCTGCGCTCGTACGGGATGTACTGCAGCCCGTTGGTGGCGGAAATCGCTTTCTGGGCCAGGAAGACGTCGTCCGCGCTGGCGTGCAGCGCGGCCGGCCTGCTCGCCACCAGGCCGGCGGCCGCGGTCGCGGCCTGGGCCACGGCGCTCGGGACGGCGTCCGGGGTGGCGTTCGGGGTGGGTTGTGCCTGTGCGGTGCCGGTGATGCACAGCGCACCGACGAGTACGCCGGCTGCTGCCAAGACGACAGGACGTCTCAGATCCATCGAGGAATTCCCTCCGGGCAGGGTGAACCAGGCCCGGGTCGAGGCCGGGCCGGATCAAGGGGACGAGAGGTGCTGCTGTGGAACGGAAATCAGAATCGGGTGCCGGAGCCTCGTGAACAAGCGACTAACGTACGGTCTTATCTACCGAAGACAATAACTCCCAAAAAGGACATTTCCCGCCATTGGGATTTCCGGGCTCGTCCGTCCACTCAGGACTGGACGGAGATCACCGCCGTTCGGGTGATCTTTCCCGCGTCCGAACGGCGAAGGCCCCTTCGCCGGGGTTCGGCGAAGGGGCCTTCTTGGTACGAGTGTGTCAGGCGGTCGTCTCGCGCTTCGGGAGCTTCCAGCCCGGGCGCACGAAGTGGCAGGTGTACCCGTTCGGAATGCGCTGCAGGTAATCCTGGTGCTCCGGCTCGGCCTCCCAGAAGTCGCCCACCGGGCTGACTTCGGTGACGACCTTGCCCGGCCACAGCCCGGACGCGTCGACGTCGGCGATGGTGTCTTCGGCGACGCGCTTCTGCTCGTCGTTTTCGAAGAAGATCGCCGACCGGTAGCTCAGGCCGATGTCGTTGCCCTGGCGGTTCTTCGTCGTCGGGTCGTGCACCTGGAAGAAGAACTCGAGCAGGTCGCGGAACGTCGTCCGCGCGGGGTCGTAGACCACCTCGATGGCCTCGGCGTGCGTGCCGTGGTTGCGGTAGGTGGCGTTCGGGACGTCGCCGCCGCTGTAACCGACCCGGGTCGAGATCACCCCGGGCTGACGGCGGAACAGCTCCTGCATGCCCCAGAAGCAGCCGCCGGCCAGGACGGCCCTTTCGGTTGACGTGGTCACGGCGTCACTCCTTCTCCTAGTGTGGTGCTGCCACCTGTACAACTTCGGTGGTCAGCCGATGATTCCACGAGGGTGTTACGGAAGCCTGACGTCACCCCGCCTGCAGCTTCGCGAGGGTGAGCACGTCCCCGCCGATGCCCCAGCCGCCGTCGGCGACCTCTTCGACCAGCACCATCGTGTTCGCGCGGGCGCGGTCGCCGTAGAGCTCGGCGTAGAGGTCGGTGACGCGGGTGACGACGAGCTCCTTCTGCTCGGCGGTGAGGGTGCCGGCGGGGACCTTGAAGTTGGCGAACGGCATGAGCGTGTCCTTCGGTATCGATGTTCTCAGGTTGACGAGATCGACGCTAACACGACTGTTGGATCGTCGCTACCCTCATCTTGATATCGCTGGTATCCGCTGGTAGCGTCGGTGTCGTGGACGTGCGGACGCGGATCCTGGAGGCGGCGGCCGAGCTGCTGGCGCACTCGGGCGAGTTCTCCACGCGGGCGGTCTGCGAGGCCGCGGGGGTCGGTGCGCCGGCGCTGTACCGGCAGTTCGGCGACAAGGAGGGCCTGCTCGCCGCGGTCGTCGACCACGCCTTCGAGGCGTACCTCGCCGGGAAGCGGGCGGCGAAACCGTCCGACGACCCGGTGCGCGACCTGCGCGACGGCTGGGACAACCACGTCGCCTTCGCGCTGGAGCACCCCAACCACTACCGCCTGCTCTACGCGGGTCTGTCGACCCCGCCGGGGGCGGCGGCCGAGGCGCACGGGCTGCTGCTCGCCGTCCTCGAGCGCTGCGCGGCGGCCGGGCGGCTGAAGGTGCCGCCCGCGTTGGCCGCGCAGATGGTGATGGCGGCCAACGCCGGCGTCGCGCTGTCGATGATCACGCGGCCGGAGCTGTACCCGGATCCGGAGTTTTCCTTGCGGGTCCGGGAAAGTGTGCTCTCCGGCGTGCTGGCCGAGGCGCCGCCGGAGCCCGGCGACGTCGCGGTGACGGCGACAACGCTGGCCGCCCGGCTGAACGGGGAGACGCCGCTGTCCGCGGCCGAGCTGACGATGCTGCGCGAGTGGCTGGGGCGGTTGAGCGTCCACAGTGGACGCTGAGCCGGACGGCCGCGCCGGTTGGGCCGTTCGCTCGCGTCCCCGGCTTTCTTCGCTTTATGTAGGGCCGGTACCGGGCGGTGGTGGGACGATGAGCCGGGGCCGCCCCGATCCGGCCCCGGGGAGGCGCGCGATGCGTGAGCACGACGGAGCCGTCTCGGAACGGGCCAGCGGCGTGCTGGTCATCGAAATCCGCGGCGAACTGGACATCGACACCGTGCTGCGGTGGACGACGCTGATCGAAGCGGCCCTGTGCGAGCTGCCCGCACCGCACTTGCTGGTGCTGGACCTCGCGACGCTCGAATTCCTTTCGGCGCGCGGAGCCAGAGGCCTGCTCGACGCGATGGAGTCCTGCCGGGACCGCGGGATCACCGGCTGCCTGATCGTCACGCCGGGGAGTGCGGCCGACCGGGTGGCGCGGCTGACGGGGCTGGGGGATCGGGTCCGGGTGTTCCCGAACCGCCTGTCGGCGATCGCGGCCAGCCAGCCGGTGGCGATGCGCTGGCTCCCAGGCTGACGGCGGCTGTCTGTACCCGGGCGGCCGGTGGTGGTGTCCCGGGTGGCTCCGGCCGCCAGGCGTGGTCGGCCGGTTGCGGTGCCTGGATTGAGCCCGGCGCCGGTTGCGGTGTGCGGTAGCGGTGCCCCGGCCGACCTTGGCCGTCCGTTGCGTGCCCCTGGTCGCCGGGCTCGTGTCGGCTGATCGGTCATGGCCAGTCGGCGATTGACCCGCGCCGCCAGTCAGGCCGGTTCGCGTACCAGCTCGGCCGCCGCCTCGGCGAACGCCCGCACCCGCGCCGTCGCGGACCCTTCGCGCCAGACGAGACCCCACTCCAGTCGGGGCGCGTCGCTCAGCGGCACGTACGCCACGTCGGGCCGCGGGTAGTAGCGCCGGAGGTGCGCGCCGACCGGGAGCACTCCCTCACCCGCGCCCGCCAGTGTGAGCAGCTCCTGCAGTCCCGCTCGCGGCCGAGTCACCGCCCTGGGCGCGTGCTCGTCGAGCCACGGGTCCGGCAGCGCGCAGCGCAGCACCGTCACCCGTTCCAGTTCGGCGACAGGCACCGTGTCGCGTCGCGCGAACGGGTGGGTTGCCGCCATCGCCAGGAACCGGCGCTCGCGCACCAGCACCGGGCCCGTGACCAGGCCGGGAGCGTCGAGCGGGAGCCCGGCGAGGACGACGTCCACCTCACCTTCGCGCAGCCACGGCAGGACCTCGGCCGGGCGCACCTCGCGGAACTCGACCTCGCACCCGGGCGCCCGCCGCCGGAACAGCTCGGCGACCCCGGCCAGCAGCTGGCCGCCCGCGGCGTCGCCGAACGCGACGCGCAGCGTGCCGGTGATCCCGCGTCCGGCCTCGACCGCCCGGGCCAGCGCCGAGGAGACCGCCGCCCACGCCGGCCCGAGGTCGGTGAGCAGCTGCCGCCCCACTGGCGTCAGCTCGACGCGGCGGCTGGTCCGGGTGAACAGCGGCGCGCCGATCCGCCGTTCCAGCTTCCGGATCGTCTGGCTGACCTGCGCGGTCGACACGCGCAGCCGCTCCGCCGTGCGGCCGAAGTGCAGTTCCCCGGCCAGCGTCAGGAACGACTCGATCTCGCGCGTCTCGGCCATCCAGCCCCCAGCATCGTCAACTACCGCTTCACGATCGTGGCACAGAAGCGTGTTGATCGGCTTCGCGGGCGTCGCGAGGCTGGCGGCATGGACTTCACCGACCGCACCGAAATCATCGACGCGCTGTACCGCTTCGGCCTCGGCCAAGACCTCAAGGACCGCGAGCTGTTCGCGTCGTCGTTCGCCGCCGACGCCGAGCTGGACTTCCGGCCGGCGGCCGCCCGCTGGGGCGCCGAACCGCCGCTGATGACGGGCCGCGACGCGATCGTCGACACGATCCTCACGCTGTTCGAGGGCCGCGTCGACACGACGCACCAGGTGACCAACCCGCGCGTCACCGTCGACGGCGATACCGCGCGGCTGACGGCCCTGGTCGAGGCCCAGCACCTGCTCAGCGCCGACCACGGCACGCACGCGCTGCTGAAGAACCGCTACGACGTCGACCTCGTCCGCGCCGGCGACCGCTGGGTCATGCGCCGGGTGGTGATCGAAAACGCCTGGTACACCGGCGATCCGGCCGCCGTCTTCGGGTGAGCTATTCCCCGCGCATCGAGCGGCGGATCTCGGCCAGCCGGTCCTTGGCCGCCTGGTCGCGATCGGCGATCTGCTTGTCGAGCGTCTCGGCGGTGTTGTCGGTGCCCAGCCCGGCCACCTCCACCGAGCCGACCGAGGTGTTGTAGCGGTTCTCGATCTTGTCCCGGACGAAGTCGAAGCTCGGGACCCCGCCCGTGCTGTAGTCCGGGTCGGGCAGCGGCGGCGAGGGGATCGCGATGGCCGCGGTGGGCGTCTCGTCGACGATCTCACCGTCCAGGACGTTCGGATCGTCTTCGGGTTTGGTCATCGTCGCCTCCTCGCCGCCGGCCGGCCCTTCCGACCTTAGCGCCGATGGCGGCCCGGCGGCTCGGCCAGCGACTCGCGGACGGCCCGTTCGACGAGGATCGGGACGAACGCGTGGATCCGGGCGTCGTCGAACCGGTGCCGCTCCCGTTCGACGAGGGAGTGGACCTCCACCCCCGTGTAGTCCTGCCGCAGCCGGTCTTCGACGATGTCCAGCTGCAGATCGAGCTGTTCGGACGCGATCGTGTCGAGCGTCTGGGTAGTCATGGCAGGTTAAGTACCGCACGAGAAGAACCACAGGTGAACTGAAGATGAACGACAGGTGAGACTCGGCCAGTGGGTAATTCGGCCGTGGGGCGGCTCGGCCCGGGTGGGAAATGCTCTACGCGCACAGCCGGTGTCCGGAGGGAGCAGACCATGAGTGCCGGGGCCTACCGCGCCGAAACCACGGAAATGGGGACGGTCGCCAAGGCGGTCGAGGAAGTGGGGTCGTCCTTCCTGTCGACCACCCGCGACCTGGAAGGCCTGGTGCTGGACGCGTTGTCGTTCGCCGGCATCGGCAGCGGGGTGGCCGCCGCGAACTCGGCGTTGCACTCGACGCTGGGCAGCGCGCTGCAGAAGTTCCTGAGCCTGATCACGAACGTCAACCAGAATGTCCAGACGGCCGCCAACGCCTACAACGCGGCCGACTCCGACGTCGCCCGGGCCTACGGCGGCGGCCAGGCGCAGGGTGCACAAGGCGGCGGGGGAGCGGCGGCCGCGGCGGCGCCGCAGCAGCTCGACCCGCGCGTCGTCGACTCGATCATGCGTTCCGAAGGCGCGACGGGCGAGCAGGGTGGCGTGCCCGAGGCGTACGGCTTCCGGCAGAACATGCACAACGGCTACGACCGGATCATCGCCGCGCGCGAGCAGTACGGCATCGGCAGCGCGGAGGAACGCGCCGTCGTCTCGGACCTGATGACGGCGAACGCGCGCACCGCGGGCGCGCTGAACTTCACCGACCCCGGCACCCAGGCCGCGATCATGTCCGGCGCGCACATGCGCGGCGCGGGCGGCGTCCGCGCGATCCTCAACCACATGGCGGGCGACGACATCGTCCGCAGCTCACGCACGCTCAGCGACACCGCGATCCAGCACGCGCAAGGCCTCACGCCCGAGCAGTTCCAGCAGGAGTTCCACGACGCGCGCATCGAGTACGACCGCCAGGTCTACGGCGACACGACCACCCGCCAGGGTGGGCACACCGCGAACTGGTGGGACCGCTACGGCAACGGGCTGACCCAGCGCTACGACCGCGAGCAGAACGAGTTCCTCGGGTTGTCGCAGCCGCGGGAGTGATCGCGGGTTCGAAGATCGGAAAACTGGGCACCCTACATCGCGTAGCCGAACGACGACGGGAGGCACGCGATGAACCGGAGGATGATCGCACTACTGGGCGGGGTCGCCGCGATGGCGGGGACCGTGGCGTTCGCGGGAACGGCCGAAGCGGCGTCGACGCCGTGCAGTGCCGAAGCGAAGGCCTGCGTCCAGCGCAGTTCGAATACGGCGTGGCTGACGGACGGCGCCGGGAACGTCACCTACGGCGGCGTCCCGATCACCGTCGGACTGCCGAAGTACCCGACGCCGCTGGGCAAGTTCCACGTCCAGTACAAGGACATCAACCACTACAGCAAGCAGTACAACGGGCCGATGCCGTACTCGGTGTTCTTCACGAACACCGGCGTGGCGTTCCACCAGGGCAACCTGAAGGTGAAGTCCCACGGGTGCGTGCACCTTTCGCACGCCGACGCGGTGACGTTCTACAACTCGCTGCAGCCGGGTGACGTCGTCGAGGTCGTGCGCTGATCCGTCCCGTGTGGACGGTCGAGCAACGCGCCGGCGACGGCGCCGAACACGAGGTGGTCCAGGACCTGCGGGGCGTGGGGAAGCGCCCGCACGGCCGGGTACGCCCGGCCGGCTACGCAGAGGTCCAGCGCCGCGATCGCGAGCCCGGCCGCCGCGCCCCGGAGTGGTCCGAGGTGGTGGCGACGGGCGATCGCGGCGAGGACCCCGGTCCAGAAGGCGGACACCAGGACGTGCGCGGCCAGCCCGGCGACGATGCCGGGCCGGTCGCGCCGGCCGGGCAGCAGGGTGCCCGCCGCGCGGGTCGCGGCCAGGACGTCGTGGCCTTGGAGCAGCGCGTGGGCGGTGGAGGGAATGCCGCTGACGATCGCGGCCACGGCTCCGGCGCGGACGGCCCGGCGGAGCGGCTCTTTCACGTCGTCCCGAGGTACGCGGCCATCCGGATCCGCAACCCCCGGACGTGCGGCAGCGCGATCGTGAACTCCGTCGCGGGCCGGTAGCCCGGCCAACGATCGCCGTGCGTGCAGGGGCCGGCGAAGTAGACGAAACAGTCTTCGTCGTCGAAGCGGCCGGGGGACCAGCGCGCGGCGTCGCCCGCCCGGCGGTCCGCGCACGCGGCCCGGGCGATCCAGTACGTCTCGTGCTTCATGACGCGGCGCAGCTGCGCCGCGAACTCCGGCAGGTCGTCCTCCGGCAGGCCGAGACCGCGCGCGCTCCAGACCCGAGGGGTCCGGTCGGCGGAGCGCGCGGGGCAGCCGAACGTGACCTCACCACCCGCATAACGGCGGGTCCAGCGCATCTTTTCCGTTGCCAGTGCGGCGAATTCGAGTCCGCCGGCGATCTCCAGCGTCATGGGGGAACGATAGTCGATCACACGCGGACGGGTACCGCCGCGCGGGTGTCGATCACTGATCCCATGGTGTATACAGTATGCAGTAGGCTACCGTGGGCAGAGGAGACCGCCATGTACTCAGTCACCAACCCCGCCACCGGTGAACTCGTGGAGGAGATCCCGAACGCGACCGACGAAGAGGTTCGTGCCGCGATCGACCGCGTACACGCCGGGTTCGCGGCCTGGCGCGCCCGGCCGGTCGCCGAGCGGGCGGCGATCGTGCTGCGCGCGGCGGAGCTGTTCGCCGAACGCGCCGGCGAGCTGGCCGCGATCATGACCCTCGAGATGGGGAAGCGGATCAACGAAGGCCGCGGCGAGGTCGGCGTGGTCGTCGACATCTTCCGGTACTACGGCGAGCGCGGGCCCGAGCTGCTGGCCGACGAGCCGCTCACCCTCCGCGGCGGCGAGGCCGTGCTGACGAAGGAGCCGATCGGGGCGCTGCTGGGCGTCATGCCGTGGAACTTCCCGTGCTACCAGGTCGCTCGGTTCGTCGCGCCGAACCTGGTGCTGGGCAACACGATCCTGCTCAAGCACGCGTCGATCTGCCCGCGTTCGGCGGCGGCGATCGAGAGCGTCCTGCGCGATGCCGGTGTGCCTTCGGAGGTGTATGTGAACGTGTTCGCGTCAAGCCGGCAGGTTCCGTGGATGCTCGCGGATCCGCGTTTGGTCGGGGTCTCGCTCACCGGGAGTGAGCAGGCCGGGATCTCGGTGGCGGCGGAGGCGGGGCGCAATCTCAAGAAGTGCGTTCTGGAGCTTGGGGGGTCCGATCCGCTGATCGTGCTGGACACCGATGATCTCGACGAGACGGTCAAGGTGACGGCAACCGCTCGGATGCGCAACTGCGGTCAGTCGTGCAATGCGCCCAAGCGGATGATCGTGCTGGGCGAGTTGTACGACGAGTTCGTCGATCGGTTGGCCAAGCGGGTCGCGGAGTACTACGTGCCGGGTGATCCGGCTGATCCGGCTACGACTTTGCCTCCGTTGGCTTCGGTCGCGGCGGCGGACGAGGTGGCGGCTCAGGTCGAGACGGCGATCCGAGAGGGTGCGACGCTGCGCGCGGGCGGCCGTCGAGTACCGGGCGGCGGCGCGTTCCTGGAGGCGACGGTGCTCACGGACGTGACTCCCGGGATGGCGGCGTACCACGAGGAGATTTTCGGGCCGGTGGTGCTGGTTTTTCGGGCTGAGACCGAGGACGAGGCTGTTGCCTTGGCCAATGACACGCCGTTCGGGCTGGGGGCGAGTGTGTTCGGGACGGACCGTGCCCGCGCGACCCGGGTGGCTCGGCGGATCGAGGCCGGGATGGTTTATCTCAACAAGTCGGGTGGGTCCGAGGCGGATTTGCCCTTCGGGGGGATCAAGCGGTCGGGGATCGGGCGGGAGCTGGGGGCGTTGGGGATCGAGGAGTTCATGAACAAGAAACCGATACGCCTCTGACCTGCTGTTTTGTTGAGTTTGAGCCCGCCAGGCCGTCGTCAGGCCGTCTCGGAATCCTGGGCCGTCTGCTGCGGCCGGCGGGGCTTGAACACGCGGTTGGTCGCCGCCCGAGCCCGCTTGTGGCTCGACGGGACGAGGTGGGTGTAAATCCGGAGCGTGTAGCCCGGGTCGTGGTGGCCGAGGTACTCCGCGACCTCCTTGATCGACACGCCGTTGGCGAGCATCGTCGAGGCGAAGAAGTGCCTCATGGCGTGCATCCCGTCACGCCGTTCGACGTAGTCGAGTCCCGCACCCGCGAAGGCTGGCCGCCAGACGTGGTACGTGAAATTGGCACCCTTGATCACGTTCTTGATCGGCTGCCCCGCGTAGACGCTGCGCTTGGTCGTCCGGGCGATCAGAACGCGCACGGTCTCGGGCCGACCACCCGGTTCGAGCCAGGGGAGCGTTAGCGTGACCGGCTCGAACGTGGCCATGTAGTCGTCGATGTCATCGAGCACGCCTTGCCCGAGCGGCACCACCCGCGTCTTGCCACCCTTGGGCGGCGAGAACACCGGTTGAGTGCCGATCCACCGGATCTGACGCTGAACGTTGACGATCATCTCGTCCCGGTCGACGTCGTCCGGACTGAACCCGAAGATCTCCATCTGCCGCAGCCCGAGGCCGGCCCCGAGCGGCACCGTGACGGTGTACTCGGCGGGCAGGGCGAGCCGCACCGCGCGGACCCGGCTGTCCGGCCACGGGATGACCTTTCGCTGGACGGGCTTGGGCCGCTTGACGCTCTTCGCCCGGCACGGGTTCGCCCGGATCTTCTTGTCCTCGTAGGCCGCCTGGAGGATGGCCGATACGGTGTCGAACAGCACCGCACGCGTGGACGCCATCAGGCCGCGTCCGCCTTCGCTCTTCGGCCGTTCCAACCAGTCGAGCCAGTCCCGAATAGTGTCGGTCTTCGCGGCCACCTTGAGCGGCTTGTCCCCGAGGAACGGGAAAATCCCGGTCTTGAGGTGGTTGCTCACCGTCTGCCGGGTCCCCGCGTCGGCGGACTGGCCCTTGCGCCACTGGGCCGTGTAGTCGCGGAACTTCTCTTCGCCGGACTCGGCCGAGATGTACTCACCGGCGAGCACGTCGTGTTGCATCTTGGTCAGGAAGGTCTTGGCCTTCGTGAGTTGCTTGTCAGGAAAGGACTTGCTCCGTTCGTTGCCCTCGGGGTCGTAGTACCGGACCTTGTACCGGTCGCCCTTGTCGAACAGTTCGGTCTTCTCACGGACCGGATGGCCTTTGGCGTTGAAGACCGGCTTACCTGTCTCGTCCTTCTTCTGCCGCCACCATCGATCTTGCACGTGGCCTTTCATCGTTTTCTCCTATCCCGGTTGGGTTTTGATGCGGCTTAACCCCATGCCCGATGTTGATCGGGCATGGGGTGTCGTAGCCGGGACCTTCTATGCGGCACCGTCATGGCTGAGCTGGTCGATCCAAGCTCGTACCGTTTCGGGGGAGTACCGGACGTGTTTGCCCATCCGAATCCACGCGGGGCCGTAGCTCTTGAAACGCCAGTCCCGCAGGGTCTTCTCGGGTATCCCGAGGAAGGTGGCCAAGTCCTCAGGCGTCCACAGACCCTCGATGCTCACCACCCTGATTCGTGCGCTCATGTCCCCCCTCAGGCCGCCAGTGATGGAGTTGCCGAAGTAACTTCGCCCGGCGGTCCGGCCGCTAGTAGCGCTAGGTCGTACTCCGCCTTCCACGTGATCCGCTCCGAGATCGCACGCATGACGAGCTGATCCCGCGGCGGGCAATGGGTGTCGCCGGGCTCGACTTTGCGCCACACGAACCGTTCCGGAGTCGGTTCCGGCTTGCTGATTCCGACCGCCGCCAACGCCGAGAGCACGAACCCCCGGCGGTCGGCCTTGTGATCGGCCACGGTCTTGCCGGACCACTTGCGCGACACGAGGACTCGCCGCCCCGGTAGCCCGAGGGTTGACCGACGATGCGCCCGCCCCTTGCAGTGGCCCGGAACGGTCTTCCCGTTCGCTCCCTTCGGGTTGATGCCATACAGCAGCCACACCGCGCAGCGCGGTGAACACGGCGTCACGGCCAGGTGGGCGTGAAGCATGTCGTGGTGATCCCGCTGGCCGGCCGTGTCCGCATCGACGACCTCACCGGTCGACTTCGTCAGGTACTTGGTCAGGTAGCCGATGTGCCGCCCGGCCTCCTCCGTCCCGCCGAGGATGCCCTTCGAGTGCACCTGCGTTCCGAACCGCACGACATGAGCCGGTTCCTCCACGGCAGCCACCGCGTCATCCCACGCCGTCAGCGGCTCCCGCGTTTCTGGGTCCACAAAGGAGCGTGAATCAGAATCCCACAACGGTTTCCGGTCCGGGTAGACCAGTTCATCGTGCGCAGGCCACCACACCTGGTGGTAGGTCGCCTCCGTGACCAGCCGGATGGTTTCGTGCGAGATCGCACCCCGCAACGCTGTGTGCAGATGCGGGGCCGCCCGTCGCTGCGGCTCGACCGTGGCGAAGTACTGCACGTCCCAGCCGACGACGCGGCGGAGGTTCTGCCACCACCGATCCACCAGCGCCGCGAAGTGCACCGCATCCCGGGCCGCCCGCCGGTAGTCGTACGACGCCGGGTCGACCGGTGAACCGTCTGGCCGGACGCGGCCGTAGGTGTCGCAGGTCAGCGTGACGAACATCGACGGCCGGAACTTGCCCGCGAACTCCCGCCCCACCGTCGTCTTTGCGACCCTGCGCCGAGGCAGGTTCGGCGCGTCCTGCCGCCGCTTGGTCGACCGCTTCACCGCCTTCCGTTCCGGCATGTCCAGGGCTGGCAGGCGACCGGTCATGCCCGAGGCCCGCAACTCCGCGTCCACGCCGGCGACCCCTGCCCGCAGCTCTTCGGCCTCTGCCTCATCCCCAGCCGCCATCACGTCGCGGTAGTGCGCGGCCAGGTCCGCCCGGTAGGTCAGCAGCTCGGTTTGCGTCTCCGAAGGCTTCTCACGGGTGGTCACCGGCTCTTCGGTCAGGTGCCATCCCTCGCGACACTGGGCCTGCCGCAACGCCTTCGCCTTCCGCGCGCACGGCAGGCACACTGACTCCACGGTGGAGCCACACGGGACGGGGACGTAGCGGACTTCGCCGGTTTCGGTGTCGCCGACCTCCATCGTGAACGGCCGGGTACACACTCCGTGCTTCTCCGCCGTGGCCTTGACGACGTCGGCGGAGAGGGCGCCGCGGATTCGCTCGATCGGGGTGGCCGGCACAGCCGGGGCCTGCGGGTCGTCGGTGGTGGGGGTCATGCCGACCTCCCTTCGCCTGTGCGTCGATCGGCCAGGCTGATTACTTGGGCGCCGCCGTTGGTGACGTAGTGCTCCAGTTGCTTGATCGTGTGATCGGGCACCCACCCGGCTCGCACGCGCAGGGGTTCGCGGATGCCTTCGCCCCAGACGTAGCCGACCCCGGCAGCCGACTCCGGGATGCGGTTCGCCCACGCGCCACGCTCGTATGCGCCGTCGCCGAGGACCATCGGGACCTGCGTCTTCGAGGTCATCCGCATCGCGATGCGCCGGGGCAGCAGCTCGCGCACCGGCACCGTGTCCTTGGTCGGTTCCTGCACGTAGCCCCGCACGGTGAAGCCGAGGGCCCGGCCTTGGGTGGTCAGGATCGCCACCTTCTCCACGATGGCGTCGCGGGTCTTGCGGTCGGTGTACTTGGTCAGCGCGCCGATCTCGTCGAACTCCAGCAGCTCCACCGGGTAGTCCGTCGAGATGGGAACTTGCCGGGTGTGCCCGGCGAACTCGCGCTTGCGCTTGTCCAGCTCGTCCAGGAGCGCGTCAAGGACCTGGACCGCTTCCTGTCCGCTCTGGCCGTAGCGGGCGAAGATCCCGCGCCCGTAGGACAGCTCCATCGCCTTCGGATCGATCCCGGACACCCGCACCAGCCCGGCCCGGATCGCCGAGGCCGCCGCGACCAGCGGGCACCACATCACCGAGTTCTTGCCCGACCCGGTGGCCCCGGCGACCAGGGTGTGCGCGCCCGTGCCGACCAGCGGGAGCCGCCAGGGCTTGCCGTACTCGGTCGACCCCGCGAACACCGCCCGCAGATCCACCCCGGTGCCGTCCACGGAGACCATGTCCGGCACCGGCAGGCACGCGACCGGGGAGGCGAGGAGGTCTCGGCGCATGAAGTCGATCGACACGACGTCGGGCTCGAGTTCCCGGATCTGGCAGCGGGTGACCTTCCGGGCGACCGCCAGCGCGCGGGCCCCGTCGTCGAAATCCTCCGGCTTCTGCCCCGGCACCAGCCGCACCCGGACCTCATCCCACGAGGCCCCAGACCGGACCGATAGCAGTGCAGGCACCCCGACCGAGCGGTCCTGACTGCGGGCAACCGTGTTGCGGCCCCGTCGACGGCCGACCAGGGACACCGTGACGTCGACCGGCACCGAAGCGTCCCGGACCACCAGGCCGCAGGCGGTCAGCCAGCCGGGCAGCTTCCGGCCGTAGAGCGCCCAGCGCAACCACCACGAGCGCAGCCACCGGCCGCACCACTGGTCATAGCTCACCGCGTCCAGCCGCCACCACACCAGCTGGACCAGGCCGAGCACCACGACGGTAATCAGGAGTGAGAGCCCGCCGAGCCATCGGCACCAGGCCCACGCCGTCACGAGGGTGAGGCAGGTCCGCCAGTGCGTCACCAGTTGCCGAACAACCCAGCCGATCGCGCGGGCCAGGCCCCAGAGCACCATCCCGACGACAGCGAGCGCGGCCAGCATCTCCGCCAGGCCGGCCAGCGCACGGCCGATCTTCGCCAGCACCCACAGCAGCACCGCCAGGCCGCCGCCGACCGCCATCAGCGTCATCACGCCGTGCGCGTCCATCAGCGACCACCCCGCACATCAGCCGTGCGGAGCACCAGCGGCAGCATCCCCAGGCACGGGGCGCACTTGGTCTCCCCGGGCAGCAGGCGCGCGAACTTCTTGCATTCCGCGCAGCGCATCCGGGTGACCCCGGTTGACTGGCGTTGGTTGTCATCATTTATCGTTCGCATTGTTCACTTCTCCAGTGGACAGACGCAGAACCGGAACAGGTTGGTAGCCAGGGGCCGGTTCTGCGTTCTAAAAGGGACTCTTGCGGGCACGCGGGGACGCGTTTATCCGCCACACGTCCCCACGTGCGGAATTCCTGATCTTCTGTTCTTCTCAGACTTGCTTGGGTTGCCCGCGTGAGCGGAGCTGGACCCCTTCGGTGAGCAGGATGTTGCGAGTTTGGTTGTAGCTCATGCCATACAGGTCGGCGACTTGCCGGATCGAACGGCCGTGCTCGTACGCGTTGACCAGACCAGGCGGAGTCGGCGGCAGGCGGATCTTCGGCGGCCGAAGCGCAACTCCGGCGTCGATCAGGGTGGTCCGCACCTTTCGGTAGCTGAACGGGAACTCCGCCACCAGAGACTCGATCGTCTGACCGTCGGAATAGCGCTTGACCAGATCGATGGCGACTTCTGGGTCTATCTCGCTGGTCACCTCTCCTCTCCGAAACTTGATCGCCATTCGGGCTTTCTGGTCAGCCTCTCGACTTGACGAATTTCGTAGCCGACCCAGTACAGCGCTTCCCAATGGTGGCGCCGGTCGGTCTCCGAGACCCGCTCGTACATCGCTGCGTTCGCCCGGTGAAACGCCACCCACTCCGACGTCTTCGCGTCAACCTCGGGGCGCAGCACGAACACCGCCTCCCGGGCGTCAGCCAGCGTCACGGCCTCGTCATGCGCCTTGACCACCGACTCCGTCTCCATCAGGCCCCACCGGCGCCGCTGCGCGAGCCGTCAGCAGTGCCGCCAGTTCGTCCACCCCGTCGCGGAGCTGACGAAGGAACGCCGCGCAGGCCGGCCACTGCTCCAGATCCTCCGGGACCGTGAGAGAGACCACCGACGTCGCGCCGGTCACGACCAGCATCGGGGGACTGGCCGGATTCGGCCCGGTTTCCTCCACCGTCACCGAATCCCGAGACTCGACCCTCCACGTCACGCCGAACCCGTCGACCCGAAGCACCATCACCGTCTGCCTTACTCGCCCAATCCCGTGCCAGCTCGGCGAACCCCTCGGCCGCCGACTCCAAAGCCGCCACACACCACCACGGCAGCCCCCGCGACCGCGCCAGCTCATGCCACGCCCGCGACACCCGCCGCGCCGCATTCGACGTGTTGAGCGACGCTCCCGGCGAGAAAACCCGCGAGCCGTGCTCCCACGCCGCCATGTAGTCGCGGTACGCCGATTCCCACGCCCGGACCAGCTCGTTGAACGCCGCAGCGTCGCGAACAGGCCCGGACGCGTTCATCCCGCTCACGCCGCCTTCGTCGCGGCTTCGCCAGCCGTGGCGGAGCGCGCCGACTTCGAACCACTCCCGGCGGCCTTGAAGCCCGTCGCGCGGAAGGCGTAGGACTGGTACTTGAACTCGCCCTGGCCGGCCACCTTCGGCTCAGCCGTCAGGCCCTCCAGCTCGATCGGGCGCATGCCGGGCAGTGCTTCCGAGGTCGCGGGGACCGGCTGGACGTCGGCGAGCAACGTGATCTCGAACGAAGCCCGCTTCGCCTTCGTCTCGTCCGGGTCGGTCACCGTCGCCTTCCACTGCCGCTTACCTGTCACCTCGTCCACTCGCTGACGCGCCGGTCGGCCTGCCGTCCGGTCCTCGCGAGACTGGTACTCGGTGTCCGCTGTAACCTCTCCGATCATGACGAGCCCCTGAGGGAACGCCTGGTCGAACGCAATTTCGAACCTGAAACCCTTGGCGATAGCCATTTCGTTAGCTCCCTGGATGTTGCTTCTCAGTCAGTTGCTTCTGGCGCCTGGTCATCGACTCGTGTCGTTGTCGAGTTCAGTACGGCTCGCACCTCTTCGAGTTCCTTGCTCAGCACCGCAATGGCGTCCGAATCCACGAGCAGCACCACCGGGAACGCCTTGCCGAACCGGATCTCTGCTCGGTTCGCGTAGGTGAGCGCGCGGACCCGGATGGGAAGATCTGCCGTGACGTGGATCTGGACCGTGTCGCGCATACCGGTCGCGCCTACACCGCAAGCCGGCGGAGCGCCCGTGTTCCCACATCACGCGACCGGCCGTCGAGCACAGGCCCCACGCTTCGAGTCGTCATGCCTGCCTTCCTCTCTTCGCCGCCGGGCGGATCCCGGCAATCTGCCCTCCAATCTCCGGCAAAAGTCGGGACATGATCACCACGTGGCGGGACATCTCGGGACGTCCCTGGTACGGTCGAAGACGTCCCTAAAAGTCCCAAGGGGTGCTGATGCCGAACGAACGCCTGCGTGACGCGCTGATGCGCAACGGTCTGACCTTGGAACAGGTCGCCAACGCAGTCGGTGTCGACCAGAAGACCGTTGAACGTTGGATCACCAAGGGGCGCTTGCCGTACCCGAAGCACCGGCACAAGATCGCGGCGATGGCGCGCGAGTCAGAGACGTACCTGTGGCCGGACTCGGTCGCACCGGAGCGCAAAGCCGAGACGGCGGCCGCCGAGGTCGTGCGGGTGTTCCCGCACCGCAACGCCATCCCGGTCGAGTTGTGGGACCGGCTGATCAAGGAGGCATCGGAGACCGTTGAGGTCTTGGTCCACGCCGCGCTTTTCCTGGTCGAGCGCCCGCGGTTCATCAAGGACCTGACGGCCAAGGCTGCGGCCGGCGCGAGGATCAGGCTGGCCTTCGGTGACCCGGAGGGTGACAGCGTCGCGCTACGCGGGGAGGAGGAGCAGCTTGGCGATGGGACGCTTCCGGCGCGTATCCGCAACGCTCTTGCGTTCTATCGCCCCCTGATCGGTATGGAAGGCATCGAGATGCGGTTCCACAACACGACGCTGTACAACTCGATCTTCCGGTTCGACGACGAAATGATTATCAACACGCACGTGTACGGGTTCCAGGGTGCCCATGCCCCGTCGCTCCATCTCCGGCGGCTCTCGGCCGGGGATCTCTTCGAGACGTACTCGGAGAGCTTCGAGTCGGTCTGGAACCTCGCCAAGCCAGCTACCTTCTAGGAGGCGGCATGACCCGAGTCGACTACTACAACGACCCGAATGCCCCTAAGGCGAACAGCATTGCCGTAGCCGTGTCCGCTTTCATTCAGGACAACGACGGCCGAATCTTGATGATCAGGCGTACGGACAACGATTTATACTCAATTCCTGGTGGTCAGCTGGAGCTTGGTGAGACGCTGGCTCAAGCGGCTGTTCGGGAGGTTCGCGAAGAAACGGGTATCACGTGCGAGGTTTCGGGGGTAATCGGTCTGTACTCAGATCCGAAGCATGTGATTGCCTATGATGACGGTGAGGTCCGACAAGAATTCTCTATCTGTTTTCGTGCGAGGCATCTGGGAGGCGCTGTTAGTACTAGTAGTGAAAGCAAGGAGGTGCTATGGGTCGCCCTTGAGGAACTGACGAACTTGCGTATCCACAGTTCTATTAAGTTGCGGTTATCTCATGCTTTAAACTCCAGTGAAGTTCCTTACTTCACTTGATGGTACCGATCCAGTCTTCCCCAGGGCTCCCCGCTAGTCTTTCCAGGGCTGGGCTCTACATCCCGCCACCTGTTGCTGTGACTCACGTTCGCTTCTTCGGCGTTCAACACCGCACTCTTGATGAGATCGCCTCACGATGAGCGGTATGGTGGGTTTTGTTCCCAGGGGGTATAATCATATTTGGGTCGACGTGAGGCAGGTGAACGATGCGACTATCGTGGATACCGCTAGTCGAAGGCGCGAGCCGCGCTTTCGACCTTTCGGCTGCGGCGTTTACTCAACGTCGCTCTCGGTCGGTTGAAGACTTGCAGTCGGCTGCCAACCTATTAAGTCAACGAGCTTCCACCCTTGCGTCAAGATCGACCAAAGAAGAATTGCAACCGATTAAGTTGTTTGTTGGTTCACTTCCCTATAGTGCGACCGACAATGACCTTCGCGAGGCATTTTCAGAATTCGGTGAAGTTATTTCGGCTGCGGTGATTCTCGATCGCGACAGTGGTCGATCTAAGGGCTTTGGGTTCGTGGAGGTTCGCATGACCGAGCGGGCTGTCACGTTGCTAGACGGTGCCGAGCTGCTGGGGCGGGCAATCTCTGTTGGCTTGGCCCGCCCGCAACGCGATCGACCTACCCGGGCGCGAACTAACCTTGCTTCTCGACAAGCAGTGAAACGGGACGACGTCAAAGGGGAAGACCAATCTCTCGCTGAACATGTATCGACGGGGCCGTCGCAACCGTCTCCCATCTCGGATTCAGAGGCCGACGCCAGGCGGCTGGAAAACCTGCCTATTCGGATCGAGATAATTGTGCCTGGCACATATAGGGCTGCTCAAGCAAATCGGGTCCTCAGTGGGGCTGGAACGGACGAGAAATGAGTAGCACGAACGCCCAGCGGCAAGGCAAGTTGATTGCGAGTGAGCAAAGTGCGCTCACTTCGACCGCGGTCTCTGTTCCTGTAACTCCGCAGGAACGTCATATAATGTGGCTCGATCGGCAGGAAGCATACCTAGCCTGGGCAGGAATTGCGACGGCATTTATTCTCGCTCTGGCCTTTCTTGGAGCCTCCGCATGGCTAATTCACGAAGGACGTGAAGTTGGCGGAACGATCCTAGGCACAGTCGATCTTGTGGCCCTTACAACCGTGTTTATCACGAGACGAACTGTCAACTCCTCACCAAAAAAGTCTAAAAATGAACTGATATCGAACGCTGACACGTCGAAAAAAGTGACCAAGCGGCGCAAGGAGCCGGCAGAACCTTCTTGAGTAGTCATGCCTTTGGACGAAATGCGTCGCCTCGATCTTCGCTTCCATCGTCGACGGCCAGACCAAGTACGTCAAAGCTCTAAGGGTAAATCACAAATCCGAACCGCTTTTGAAGTTCTTCGATTGGAATTAATGGTCGCAACGTGGTCTTATTGGAATGCTGACGAACTGACCTGACAACCTCTTCTGCGACGTCTGCTACGGTTACAAGCCCAATCGTAGTCGAGCACTTCAGGTTGGCGTCATGATAGTTTCCAGACCAGCGCTTTCGTGGCCAAGATACTAGGGGTGATCCGGTGTCGCCGTTTAAGAGGAAGACGTGCTGGTACTGTTTCTGCCCTCTGTTGATGTTGAATAACCCAAATTCGTGAGCAAAGGCACAGCGAAGTGCGTAGAGGACCTTGCGCTGAGGTGGTGTGACGTGGGGTGTGAACAAGCGCAAGGCTGTCTCAATAGAGCGTTCGTATTTTATCTTTCTGCTACCGGCTGTTCGAAGAGATTTACCGATTTGTTCGAGCAGTATGAGATAGATTACAGTTCCGGACTATAGGGTAGCGGTGCGTTCATGTGTTATCTGGCCTGTTTTTAGGTCGCGCTTCGTTAGTGATCTGGCCTCGCGCAGTGCGGCGTTGAATGTGGATACGTAGCCTATCTGATTTCTAAAGGGGGCTACATGGTCGGCAAGCGCAGTCCACTCGTTCACCTTCTCGGGTGCCCTCACGACGTGCTCCTTCCGGGATCTCACTCTGTTGCCGAATTTGGCTCTATGGGATCAAGGCGCGCCGCCGACGGCGGCGCGCAGGTCACCACCCGTGCGGCGGCTCGCCCTCATGCGACACGGACGGCCTGCCGCTCCGCTCCGGCCGCCGGTCGCGGGGCGGCCCGCCGAAGGGTCGGCCCCGCACGCGCGCCGCCGGGAGCTGGTTGATCCACTCGTCCCCATACGCCCAGAGACGTCGCCGAGTCGATCAGTGTTACGCCAGATCAGGCCACGATCAGGTGACCGCTCCCTCGTCGGCGATCGTTTAACACCGGCCGACCGCCATCAAGGGCGCCTCCGGCGTCGCTGCGCGATGGACGCAAGCGCCCACCCTTGACACCGGCCCTCCGGCGCTAACGGCAGCGGGGACGAGGAAGACGGGGGAGGGCTGCCACCAGGTCAGACAGACACCGGGGCAGCGAAGAGCCAGGCCGTCTACAGGCCGTCAGACGTCCAGACAGGCCCGGACGCGACCGGACCCAACAGACGAAAAAGAGCAGGTCAGAGGCGGTACGCCCAAGAACGCTCCCAGGCCCACTGACCGCCTGGATAGTTCATGAACAAGAAACCGATCCGCCTCTGAACCAGCGCGGGGCGAGGGTGAGCGCGTCGCTCCCGGTCGATCTTGGGATGACCACCGCCACTCCTCGCCGATCGCCCGCGTCGGTTCCGGAAAGCAGCTCACCGGGCCGCGGCGAAGCCAAGAAGCTCCACGGTTCCGGGTGCTCGGCCGGTCCGCCGATCACACTCGATCGTCGGCGCCGTTGTCCCGTACCGAGCGGGCCACCTCGCGGTCGATCTCCGCCTGTTCGCGCCTCGTGCGGTCCGACGTCGCCACCAGCCGGTCCTTTGCCCGGGCCACCTCTGCCCCCGCTCGGTCGAGGGATTGGCGGTCCAGGTCGGCCAAGTTCGCGTCGAAGTCCGGCTCTTCCCCCGGGGCCGCCTCGAAACGGGCTTCGTAGTACCGGACCCGCTCTTCGCGCCGGTCCGCCTGGCCCTCGCGGCGGTCGGCCAGGCGTTCGCGCTCGTCCGCGCGGCGCTCTCGCTCGTCCGCCTTGAGGTCGCGGTCGTCCGCGCGGCGATCGCGCTCGTCGGCGGTGCGTTCGCGTCCAGCTGGCTCGACCATGCCGTCAACGATACTGCCGGCGAGCCCTCCCGGCTCAGGGGATGATGCCCTTCGAGTTCAATGCGTCCGTCAACCGGTCGCGTAGTTCTTTTGCCGTTGCCTGGACGTCTATCCCCGCCGGTGGGGACAGCACCTTGGAAATCACCGTCGACAGGTTTTGGTACGCCGGGGTCAGGGGGCGGACCGCCGCGTCCGTCAACGCCGCCTGGATGTCACCCTTCATCGGGTACTGGTCGGCCATTGTCGGGTTCTCCTTGGGGTCCGCCGGCTTTGCCGCGTCCAACGGGGCGTTGTCCTGGTAGATCGAGGCGATGCTCGGCGGGATTCCGTCCACCAACGCCTGGTACTTCTGCGAAGTCGCGTTTCGCAGGCACAGCGCCGCCTCGAACGCCTCCGGCTTGTGCTGCGAGTACGTCGATACCGCCAGGTTGAAGCCGCCGATCGTGACGCGGCTGGGCTGGCCCGGCGCCACCGCGGGATACCTCGTCCACTTGAAGTGCGGCAGGTCCTGGGGCTTCTCCTTCGCGTAGGACGCGTACACGAACGGCCAGTTCAGCTCCGTCGCCGCCTGGCCGCGCTGGAACGCCTGGCGGATGTCGTCCTCTTTCTGGTTCGTCAACGACGGGTCCGTGATGCCCGCCGTCGTGAGCTTCTTCAGCAGCTCCAACGCTCGCACCGCGCCGTCGTCCATCACCACGGACTTGCCGTCGTCGGACAGGATGTGGCCGCCCGACGAGGCGACCAGCGTGTTGTAGAAGACCACCAGGCCTTCGTACTGCGCGCCGGTGAACACGACCTGGTACGGCTTGCCGGCCGCCTTCAGCTGCTGCGCCTGCGTCATCAGCTCGTCGAACGACTTCGGCGGTGTCGGCGTGATCCGGTCGTCGTACCAGAGCAGCTGGACGTTCGTGTTCTTCGTCGCGCCGTACAGCTTCCCGTTCCACTTCGCGGTGGCCAGCGGCCCGGGCAGCACGTCGCGCGTGGCCGCCGCCGCGTTCGCGCCCGTCCACTCCTCGGCCCAGCCCGCTTCGGCGAACTCCGGCACCCACGTGACGTCGAGGCCGAGCACGTCCAGCGAGGTGTCGCCCGCGGCGAGCCGGCGGACCATCTGCTCGCGCTGGCCGTCCGCGCCGCGCGGCAGCTTGTTGTAGACGATCTTGTACCGGCCCGCGGCCTCCTGCGTGCACCGGTCCACCACCGTCTGCAGGTGGTCCTCCGGCGAGATGTACAGGTTGATCGTCAGGCCGCTCGCCGACGAGCACGCGGCGAGCGCGCTGGCGGCCAGCAGGGTCGCACCGGTGAGCGGGAGGAGCTGGCGCATGTCGGCCTCCTTGCGGACAGGCGACGCCATTGCAAGCGCTTGCATCGATGATTAGCCTTGATCAAGGCGGGTGTCAATGGCTGAGACGCGGATGGTTGCAAGCGCTTGCAACGAACGGGGCAGGAGATGCCGGACAAGCTCGACGACGTGGCGCGGCTCGCGGGTGTCTCGGCGGCGACCGTGTCGCGGGCCCTGCGCGGGGTGCCCGGGGTCGCCGAGCGGACCCGGACGCGGGTGCTCGCGGTCGCCGCCGAGCTCGGCTACGCCGTCTCGCCCGCCGCGTCGAGCCTGGCCACCGGGCGGACCGGGACGGTCGGCGTGATCGTGCCCTTCGTCGACCGCTGGTACTTCGCGCGCCTCATCTCCGGGGTCGAGCGGGTGCTGCGCGAGGCCGGGATGAGCCTGCTGCTCTACAACCTCGGCGACGACCCGGGCCGCGCGCGGTTCTTCGCCGGCTTGCCGCTGCGCCGCCGGGTCGACGCGGTGCTCGTGCTTTCCCTGCCGCTGCGGGAATCCGAACGCGAGCTGCTGCAGGGGCTCGGCGCGCCGGTCGTCACGATCGGCACCGAGGAGCCCGGCGCGGACTCCGTCGGGATCGACGACCACGGGGCGGCGGTCACCGCGATGCGCCACCTCGTCCAGCTCGGCCACCGCGAGATCGCGTTCATCGGCGAGAGCGCCCCGATCCCGCTCGGGTTCACGGCGCCGCTGCGGCGGCTGGCGGCCTACCGCGAGGTCTACCACGGCGTCTGCCGGGAGGACGGCCGCGTGCCGGACCCCGCGTTCGAGACCGGTGGCGGGTTCACCGTCGCCGGCGGTGAACGCGCGATGGGCGCGCTGCTCGGCCTGCGCCGCCGGCCGACCGCGGTGTTCGCCGCGTCGGACGAAATGGCGTTCGGGGCGCTGCGGACGCTGCGCCGAGCCGGGCTGCGGGTGCCGGCGGACGTCTCGGTGCTCGGGTTCGACAACCACGACCTCGCCGACCTGCTCGAGCTGAGCACGGTCGCGCAGCCCGTCGCCGAGCTGGGCGAGCGGGCCGGACGCCTGATCCTGGCGCGATTGTCCGGCGGAAAAATCGCGACGTCGCCTTCGATTCTCGGGACACGACTAGTCCTTCGCGGCAGTACCGCCCCGCCACCGGGGCGTTGACCTGCGGTTTTTCCGGCGTTGCTCTGTTCGGTCGATTGCGGCCTACTCGATCATTAGGTCAAATAATCGCCGACAAGGATTAATCGCCGTGAGGAGCTGGCTGTGCACTGGGGGTCCGTGCTCGAAGAAGGCGGGGCGGGGATGGTCCGCCCGTACTTCCGCACCCATGGCCGCACGCGTCCGACCCGGGACCTCCCGATCGAGACGCTCGTGTCGATCACCCAGCGGGGGCGGGCGGTCGTGCGGGGGAGCACGACGGAGGAGACAGAGATCTGCGCGCTGCTGCGGACCTCCCAGTCGGTCGCCGAGGTCGCGGCGCGGCGGCGGATCCCGTTGGGGGTGGCGCGGGTCCTGCTGTCGGACCTGGCCGATCGCGGGCTGGTCGCGGTGCACAGCGCGCGGCGCGGCTCGGGCAACCGGCCGAGCCTCGAACTGATGGAACGCATCCTCCACGGCCTCAGCCGGCTGTGAACTCCCGGACCAGCCGCGCGAACTCCGCCGGCTGGTCGAGCGGCAGCAACGTGTAGCTGTCGGCCACCTCGACGAGCTTTCCCTTCGGCAGCAAGGCGGCCAGCCGTTCGCCGTGCTCCGGGGGCATCACGCGGTCCTCGCTCGCCCAGACGACCAGCGCCGGCCGGTCGAACGACGGCAGCCGCTCGGCCACCTCCAGGAGAACCCCCGGGGTCGCGGCGAAAGCCCGCAGCATGCGAACCGTGTCTCGGCGGACGTCCGCCTGGCTCAGCACTGGCCGGAGCCAGCCCGCCGACACCGCGTCACCGCGTTTGGTCAGCCAGCCGAACGCGATCGGGAGGCGCCGGACCGCGCGCAGCCGCATCTGCTGCATGAACAGCCCGAACAGTCCCGGCGACAGCTTTCCCGTCAGGAACAGCGTCTTGCCGGTGAGCCCGGGCGGGAAGTTGTCGAACGCGTCGCACGACGCCAGCACGACCCGGCTCACCCGCGCGTCGCCGTCCGCCATGACCAGCTGGACCAGCGCCCCGCCGGTGTCGACGCCGACCAGCGTGACGTCGCGCAGGTCGAGGCGCTCGAGGAACTCGGTGAGCAACGCGGCGATCCCGGGCAGTGAAAGGTCGGCGTCAGGCCGCATCGGGTGCCGGTGCGCACCCATCGGCAGCGTCGGGACGACACACCGGTGGCCCGCCAGTGACGCGACCGCGCTGTCCCACAACGTGCCGTCCATCAGCAGGCCGTGGACGAACACGAGCACGGGGCCCGGCCCGCCCGTGTCGGTGTACTCGACAGTTCCCGCCCCCAGCTCGATCTCCATGCCAGAAGTGAACCACGCGGTTCACAAAGTGTCGAGAGCTTCTTCACGCTCGACCGCGCGCAGCAGCGCCTCGAACCCGGCGGCCGCGCCGGCGCCGTCCGAGCTGGTCAGCAGGTCGACGAGGAAGCCGCGCAGGGTCGCGAGGATCATCGACGCGACCTCGAACTTCCGCCGCTCCGGCCAGCCGGCCGGGCAGAACGACACCAGCGTCGGCAGGTACTGCTGGGACGCGCCGTGCCCGAGCGCCGCGTACCGGCCGGGGTCGTACATCGCGAGGCCCATCGCCTGGTCCAGCACGCGCCGCAGCTGCGTCTCCTCGTCGCGCAAGCTCTCCCAAGCGGCGCGGACGCGGTCGGTCAACGTGGCGGGGGAAGCGGCGATCGCCGTCAGCGCGTTGCCGATCCGCCGTTCGCGCAGCGCGAAGACCACCTGCCGGAGCAGGTCTTCGGCGCTTTCGAAGTGGTAGAGCAGCACCTTGTGCGTCGTCCCGGCCGTGCGGGCGGCACGCCGCAGCGAGAAGTCGACGAGACCGTTCTCGGCGACGTCGTCGGTGATCTTCGCCAGCAGCTCCCGGCGGCGCGCTTCACCCCGGGGTGACCCCGTCGATCGCCGGTAGCCGGCCCGTTCGCCGGTAGCGTTGTCCACGCGGGACAGCTTGGCACGGGGAGGGGACGTCGATGCGGGTGCTGGTGACCGGCGGCAACGCGGGAATCGGCTATTTCGCCGCGGAACAGCTGGCTTCGGCCGGGGCGGAAGTGGTGATCGGGAGCCGTGACCCGGCGAAGGCGGAGGTCGCGGGCACGGCGATCCGGTCGCGGGTCGCCGGCGCGCGCGTCAGCCACGTCCGGCTCGACCTCGCCGACCCGGCCCAGGTCGCGACCGTCGACCCCGGGCCGCTCGACGCCGTCGTCTGCAACGCCGGGGTCATGCTCGACCACCCGCCGCGCCGCGAGACGCCGGCCGGCCACGAGCTGATGTTCGGCACCAACCACCTCGGTCACTTCGCGCTGGTCGCCCGGCTGCTGCCGCAACTGGCGCCGGACGCGCGGATCATCACCACCGGCAGCTTCGCGGCGAAGTCCGCGAAGCTCGACTTCGCCGACCTCCAGAGCGAACGCGACTACGTCCCGAAGCGCGCGTACGAACGCTCGAAGCTGGCCCAGATGCTCTTCGCGCTCGAACTCGACCGGCGGCTGCGCGAAACCGGCTCGAAGCGGCTGAGCGTCGTCGCCCACCCCGGGGGCGCGCTCGACTCGCTGACGCCGTCGCGCCCGCCGGTGCACGTCCGCACCCCCGGCCAGTGGCTGCGCGGCCTGCCGGCCCGCGCTCTCCTGCAGGGCAAGGACGCCGGTGCGCGGCCCGCCGTCCGCGCGGTCCTCGGCCCGGACGTCACGGGTGGCCAAATGTGGGGCCCGCGCGTGTTCGGCCTGCGCGGCCGGCCTCGCCTCGAAGAGCGCTGGGCGAACCTGACCGACGACGCCGCCCGGCGGCTTTGGGACGAGAGTGTCACGCTGACCGGAGCGGACCCACTGGTCTGAGTGCACAGCGGCCGGGCGTGAACTGTGCACATCGCACGGTGACGTCGCCGGGACCGCTGCTTACGGTGCGGGGAACCGTTCCCCTTCCCGGATTAGGAGGTCGGCGTGGCCTCAACAGTCGGTGTCGATGACTATGCCCTCACCAGAGTGCCGGACCACGCCCGGTACTCGTGGTGGTCGGTCGCCGTCCAGCGGTTCGGCCAGGTGTCCGCCCTGTCCCAGTTCCTGCTCGGAGCCACTGTCGGCTTCGGGATGAGCTTCTGGCCGGCGGTCCTGGCGTTCACGCTCGGCTCGGTCATCCTGGAGCTCATCACCATCCTCGTCGGCGTCATCGGCGTCCGCGAGGGCCTCTCGACGTCCATGATCGCCCGCTGGACCGGCTTCGGCCGCGGCGGCTCGGCGCTCATCGGGCTCGCCATCGGGATCAGCCTCATCGGCTGGTTCGGTATCCAGTCCGCGGTGTCCGCGCAGGGTCTCGTCTCGCTCATCGGCGGCCTGCCGGAGTGGGGCTGGGCGCTCGTCTTCGGCCTGCTCGTCACCGCGATCGTCGTCCGCGGCTTCCACTCCATGGCCTGGACGGCCTACCTGACCGTCCCGGCGTTCCTGATCCTCGTCGGCTGGTCGATCATCTCCGAGCTGACCCGCCACGACCTCGGCGCGCTCGTTTCGTCGGCCCCGCCCGGGCCGTCGCTGAGCCTGCTGCAGGGCACCACGCTGGTCGCCGGCGGCTTCATCGTCGGCGCCGTCATCACGCCGGACATGACCCGCTTCAACCGGTCCACTTCGGACGTCGTCAAGCAGACGCTCGTCGGGATCACGCTCGGCGAGTACGTCATCGGCCTGTCCGGTGTCCTGCTCGCGCACGCCGTCGGCAGCGCCGGGATCACCACCATCGTGACGTCGTCGGTCGGGTGGGTCGGCCTGCTGATCGTCATCGCGGGCACGATCAAGATCAACGACTGGAACCTGTACTCGTCGGGTCTCGGGGTCGTGAACTTCATCGGCACGGTGTCCGGGCGCAAGGCCCACCGCGGTCTGGTGACCGCCGTGCTCGGCGTCGCGGGCAGCCTGCTCGCCGCCGCCGGGATCCTGGCGAAGTTCACCGACTTCCTCACCGTGCTGGGCGTCGCGTTCCCGCCGATCGCCGGGATCATGGTCGCCGAGTACTTCGTCGTGAAGAAGTGGCGTGGGGACCTGGAATCGGCCCGGGCGCGGGGAACCGTGCCCGAGGACGCGCCCGTGTGGGTGCCCGCCACGCTCGTCGTCTGGGTCGCCGCGGCGCTCTTCGGGAAGTTCGTCGAATGGGGCCTGCCGAGCATCAACTCGCTCGTCGTGGGCTTCGTCCTGTACGTCGTCGCCGGGAAGCTCGGCCTGGTGCGGGGGATCGGCAGCAGCCGGACCGCCGACGCCGCTCCCGCCGTCCAATCCGCTTAAGGAGAATCTTCGTGCGCATCGGCATCGACGTCGGCGGCACCAACACCGACGCTGTCCTGCTCGACGGCCGTCAGGTGCTCGCCTCGGTCAAGACCAGCACGACCGCGGACGTCACCTCGGGCATCGTCGCCGCGATCGACGGCCTGCAGCGGCAACGCGCGTTCGACCCGGCGGCGGTAAGGGCGGTGATGATCGGCACCACGCACTTCATCAACGCCCTCGTCGAGGCCCACCGGCTCGCGCCGACCGCGGCCGTCCGGCTGAGCCTGCCGGCCGGGGCGTCGCTGCCGCCGATGGTCGACTGGCCGCAGCGGCTCGTCGACGCGGTGTCGGGGCGCAGCTACCTGGTCCACGGTGGACACGAGTTCGACGGCCGCCACATCGCGGAGCTCGACGAGAGCGAGCTGCGCAAGGCCGCCGACGACATGGGGGAGGCCGGGGTGCGCAGCGTCGCCATCACCTCGGTCTTCTCCCCGGTCAACGCCGAGTTCGAGGCCCGCGCGGCCGAGATCATCGCCGCGCAGCTGCCGGACGTGGCGATCTCGCTGTCCCACGAGATCGGCCGGATCGGCTTGCTGGAGCGCGAAAACGCGACGGTGATCAACGCGGCGCTGCGCGAGCTGGCCGCGCACATCGTCGACGGGCTGTCCGCGTCGGTCACCGGCGCGGGCATCACCGCGCCGCTGTACCTCAGCCAGAACGACGGCACGCTGATGGACGTCGACTTCGCCCGCCGCTACCCGGTGGCGACCTTCGCGTCGGGGCCCACGAACTCGATGCGCGGCGCCGCCGTGCTGTCCGGTTTGGACACCTGCGCGGTGGTCGACGTCGGCGGCACGACTTCGGACGTCGGCGTCCTGCGGCAGGGTTTTCCGCGGGAGGCGACCACCGACGTCAGCGTCGCGGGCATCCGCACCAACTTCCGGATGCCGGACGTCCTGTCGATCGGCCTCGGCGGCGGCAGCCGGGTGCGCGGGAACGTCACGGTGGGCCCGGACTCGGTCGGCTACGAGCTGACGTCGAAGGCCCTGGTCTTCGGCGGGGACACGCTCACCGCGACCGACATCGCCGTCGCGGCGGGCCGCGCCGACATCGGGGACGCGTCACTCGTGTCGCATTTGGACCGCTCGCTGGTCCGCGCGGCGCTGGACCGGATCGCCGCGGACGTGTCCGATGTGGTCGAACGGATGCGGACGTCGGCCGAGCCGCTGCCGGTGGTCGCGGTCGGCGGTGGTTCGGTGCTGCTGCCGGACGAGCTGGCCGGCTGCGGCGAGGTGCACCGGCCGGAGAACTACGCCGTGGCCAACGCGATCGGCGCGGCCATCGCGCAGATCGGCGGCGAGGTCGACCGTGTCTACGTGATCGAACCCGGCCGCCGCGAGTCCGTTGTGGACGAAGCCAAGCAGGAGGCCGTCGACCGGGCGGTTGCCGCGGGCGCGTCGCCGGCGTCGGTCGGCATCGTCGACTTCGACGAGGTGCCCATCCCGTACCTGCCCGGCAACGCCACGCGCATCCGCGTCAAGGCCGTCGGCGACCTGCAGCTGGGGGCGTGATGCGCGAGATCACCGAGCACGACCTCGACGACATCGCCCGCGGTGCCGCCATCCTCGGCACCGGGGGCGGTGGCGACCCGTACATCGGCCGGCTGCTGGCCGCCTCGGCGGTCCGCTCGCACGGGTCCGTGCCGCTGGTGCCGCTGGCGGAGGTGCCGGACGACGCCGTCGTCCTGCCGGTCGCCATGATGGGCGCGCCGACGGTCATGGTCGAGAAGCTGCCGTCGGCCGAGCAGGTCGCGCTCGCGGCCCGCACGCTCGCCGCGTACCTGGGCAAGGAGCTGACGCACATCGCGTGCGCCGAGGCGGGCGGGGTCAACTCGCTGATCCCGGTCGTCGCGGCCGCGCAGCTGGGCCTGCCGCTGGTCGACGCCGACGGCATGGGCCGGGCCTTCCCGGAGCTGCAAATGGTTTTGCCGACTTTGTACGGCATCCGCGCGACCCCGATGTCCATCGCGGACGAGAAGGGCAACCGCGGGGTACTGGACACTGTGGACAACCGGTGGGCCGAGCGGCTCGCCCGGTCGGCGACCATCGACATGGGCTGCTCGGCGATGATCAGCAACTACGCGATGTCCGGCGGCCAGGCGCGGGAGTCGCTGGTGCCCGGCACGCTCAGCCTGTGCGCCGAGCTGGGCGCGCTGGTGCGGTCCGCGCGCGCCGCGCACGAGGACCCCGTCGCGCGGGTCGTTTCCCGCCTGGGTGGGCGGCGGCTGTTCAGCGGCAAGGTCGTCGACGTCGCCCGCCGGACGGTCACCGGCTTCGCCCGCGGCGAGGCGCGGCTGTCCGGAATGGACGGCGACACCGGTGCGGAACTGGTGCTGCGCTTCCAGAACGAGCACCTGGTGGCCGAGCGCCACGGCGTCGTCGAAGCGTCGGTGCCCGACCTGATCTGCACGCTGGAACGCGAGTCCGGCGAGGCCGTGACGACCGAGGGCCTGCGGTACGGCCAGCGCGTCACGGTCATCGCCGCGCCCGCCGACCCGCGCTGGCACACGCCGGAGGGCATCGCGCTGGCCGGGCCGCGGTACTTCGGCTACGACATCGACCCGATCGGAGTCGCCGGGTGAGCTGGACCCTGACCGAAGCCGACCTGCCCGACCTCGCCCGCGGCGCCGCCGTGCTCGGCACCGGCGGCGGTGGCGATCCGTACGTCGGGCGGCTGCTCGTGCGCGAGGCGATCCGGGAGCACGGGCCGATCACGATCCTCGACCCGTCCGAAGTGGACGACGACGCGCTGGTCGTCCCGACGGCGCAGATGGGCGCGCCGACCGTGGTGCACGAGAAGCTGCCCAACGGCGCCGAGCCGGTGCTGGCGCTGCGGACGCTGGAGCGGCACCTCGGCCGGCGCGCGGACGCGACCATGCCGATCGAGTGCGGCGGCATCAACTCGATGATCCCGCTGATCGTCGGCGCCCGGCTCGGGCTGCCGGTGGTCGACGCCGACGGCATGGGCCGGGCGTTCCCCGAGCTGCAGATGGAGACGTTCGGCGTCTACGGCGTCACCGGGTCGCCGATGGCCATCGGCGGCGAGCGCGGCGAGACGACGGTGATCGACACCGGCGCGGACAACAAGCGGATGGAGTGGCTGGCCCGCGGCGTCACCATCCGGCTCGGCGGGGTCGCGCACATCGCCGAGTACGCGATGAGCGGCGCCGAGGTGAAGCGGACGGCGGTGCCGCAAACGCTTTCGCTGGCGCTGACCGTGGGCCGCACGATCCGGGAGGCGCGGGAAGCCAACGAAGATCCGGTCGAGCGGCTGGCTTCGGCGTTGACGACGACGCCGTACCAGCACCTGCGGGTGCTCTTCCGCGGCAAGGTGTCCGATGTGGAGCGGCGCACCGAGGCGGGCTTCGCGCGGGGCCGCGCGGCGGCGGTGTCGCTCGACGGTTCGAGCAAGCTGGAGATCCTGTTCCAGAACGAGAACCTGCTGGCCACTGTGGACGGTACCGTGCGGTGTCTCGTGCCCGACCTGATCTGCGTGCTGGAGTCCGCGACGGCCGAGCCGATCACCACCGAGACGCTGCGGTTCGGCCAGCGCGTCACCGTCGTCGGCATCTCGACGCCGCCGTTGATGCGGACGCCGGAAGCCCTCGACACGTTCGGCCCGGGGGCGTTCGGGCTGCCGCACCCGTTCGTGCCCGTCGAACAGATCACAGCGGAGACGTGAGCGGCCGGCTCGTCTACTGTGGTCAGTCATGCGCATCACCGCCGGTGACGTGGCCGCCCTCGAACGCGGGGTGGCCCTGCTCGGGTCCGGCGGTGGCGGGGACACCGTCACCGCCGCCGTCCTGCTGCGCCGGTTGCTCGCCGACGGCCGCGCGCTCGAGGTTTCGCCGGTGGCCGGCCTGGCGCCGTCGGCCCGGGTGGTGCCGATCGGCGTCGTCGGCGCGACGGCGGCGTTCACCGAGAAGCTGCCGGGCGGCGACGAGTTCGCGTCCGCCGTGGCGGCGATCGAGCGGTGGACGGGCGAGCGCGCCGACGCGCTGATGTCCATCGAGATCGGCGGCCTCAACGGGCTGCTGCCACTGGTCGTGGCCGACCAGCTCGGGCTGGGGTACGTCGACGCGGACCTGTCCGGGCGCGGGCTGCCCCGGCTCGACCAGTTTTCGGTGGCCGCGACCGGCCGCGGGGTCGCGCCGGCGGCGCTGGCCGAGCCCGGCGGGCAGGTGGTGGTGCTGGCGGCCGGCTCCGACGTGGTGATCGAGCGGGGCACGCGGGCGTTCCTGGCCAGCTCGGGCGGGTGGGCGGCGTTCGCGCTGGCCCCGATCCCGGCGGGCGAGCTGGCGTCGTGTTCGGTGGGCGGGACGACGAGCGGCGCGCTTGCGCTCGGCCGCCGGGTGCTGGCGGTGGGGGAGAGCCCACCGCGGGAGGCGCTCGAAGCGGCGTTGGCGGGCTCGGTGCTGGCGCGTGGCCGGGTCATCGAGGTGGCGCGGCACCCCGGCCCCGGCCGGCACGGCAGCCCGGGGTTCGGCCGCGGCAGCGTCACGCTGGCGGACCACCGCGACGGCGCGCTGCTGAGGGTGGAGATGGAGAACGAGTACCTGCTGGCGTTGCGCGACGGGGCACCGGTGGCGTCGACGCCGGACGTGCTGTCGGTGCTGGACCACCGGACGGGGGTCCCGGTGTCGTGCGACGCGATCCGCGCGGGGGTGGAGGTGGACGTGGTCCGCCTGGCGGCGGCCGAGTTCTGGACCGACCCGCGCCGGTTGCCGGTGCTGCAGCCGAGGGCGTACGGAATCGACTGCGACCCGGTGGGGTTCCCGTGAGCGCGCCGAGGCCGGCCCCGGCGTTGCCCCGGCGGGCCGAGTCCTGCCGCGGTGGGGCTCCCGTGAGCCGGCTCCGGCGGGTGGGGCTGCCGTGAGCCTGCGCCGAGTTCTCGCCCTTCCCGGCTGGTCCGAACACGTTCGGGTGCTCGCCGGCGCTTCCGGACTGGACCGTCCACTTGCGACCGTTCAAGCCACTTTGGACGCTTCCCACCTCCCCGCGGCCGGGGAGCTCGCCGTGGTCGCCCGGCCGATCGCCGGGACCGACTGGCAGATCGATGCCCTTCTTCGCCGCTGCGCCGATGCCGGGGCCGCCGCCGTCCTGCTCTCCGGGACCGAGCCGCTCAGCGCGTCGCGGCTGCTTGCCGATCGGCTGGGCGTTCCGCTGCTCGTCACCTCGGCCTCGCCGCTCGATCTGCTCGTCGAAGCTCGGCTGCTGCTCGCCGCGCCCGAGCTCGATCGGGCCGAGCTGCTCCTCGCTACCCACCGCGCGCTCGGGGACCGGCTGCGGCCGCCCGAAGAGGTCGTCGCCGTGCTGCGGCGGCTGCTGCGCTCGCCCGTGGCCGTGCTCGACGACCGGGGGGTGCCGCTCGCCGGGGAGGTCGGCGGGCGCGTCCGGCTGGACGAAGCCGTGCCCCAGCGGACCGAGCTCGACGACGGTGTCCTGCTCGCCCACCCCGTCCTGCTGCAGCGGCCCGCGATGTGGCTGGCCGCCGAGCTCCGGGGGACCGAGGCCGCGCGGGCCGACGACGTGCCGCCCGCACTCGCCGTCGCCGCCGGGGCGCTGCAGCGGTGGCTCCTGGCCAACCGCCTCGAGCTGGAACGCGACGCGCGCTCGCGCACCGCGTTGCTCGGCGACCTCCTGCGCCTGGACACCGAGCCCGGCGCGGACCTGCGCCGCCGCGTCGCCGACGCCGGCTGGCGGCTCGGCGGCTGGCACGTCGGGCTGCACCTGGGCGTCCCGGCGGCCGTCGACACGGTCGCGCGGACCCAGGAAGTCCTGCGGGCGCTGGACGTCGAGGCCGTCGTCGAGCACGGCGACGGCTGGACCGGCTGGGTCACCTTCGACCACGAACCCACGGCGGAGCGGGTGCGCGCGCTGGCGACCCGGCTCCAGGCGGCGCACCGGACGCTGCGCCTGGGCGCGCACATGGGCGTCGGGCGGCCGCACCCGCGTCCGGAAGGACTGGCCGCGACGGTCGCGGAAGCCCTCGACGCCGCCCGCCTCGCCGCGACCCGGCCCGAGACGGGCCACTTCCTGCACGTCGACCAGCTCGGCATGGCCCAGCTGCTGCTGGAGTGGACCCGCACGGACACGTTCGAACCGGCCGCGCGAGCGCTGGTCGCGCCGCTGCGGTCGGTGCCGGGCGACCTCGTCCGGACGCTGGCCGCCTACCTGGACGCGGAGTCGTCGATCGCCGAGACCGCCACGGTGCTGGGCGTGCACCGCAACACCGTGGCGGCCCGGATCGCGCGGATCGAGCAGCTGCTCGGCGTGGACCTGTCCCGCCCGGACGAGCGGCTGGCGCTGCACCTCGCGTCCCGGGCGGTGATCCTTTCGGGGGAGTGACTAGTTGTCGTTCCCGCCGCCGGTGACGTTCCCGATGCTGGCGGGCACGCCCTTGATCATGTCGACGACGGTCTTGCCCGCCAGCCCCGACTTTCCGAACCACGGGTCGGTCATGATCTTGATGGCCGACTCGAACTTCTCGGCGCCTTCCTTGCCGAAGACCTTGCCGAGCTGTTCGACCGAGAAGTTGTTGATCTTGTCGAACTTCGCCAGGATCTCGGGCGTGACACCGTCCACCTTGGACAGCTTGTCCTTGATGACGGCGGTCATCTGATCGGTGAACGGCTTGTGCGGCTTGGGATCCGGGGTGGGTGCGGGGTCCGGAGTGGACGAAGACGGCGCGGGGTCGGGCTTCGCCGGCTCCGGCTTCGGCTCCGGAGTGGCCGAGGAGGAAGAAGGTGCGGACTCGGGCTTCGGTTCTGGAGTGGCTGACGAGGGCTTGGGTTCTGGGGTCGCCGACGACGACGACGGCGGCGCCGGTTCCGGCTTGGGCTCGGGCTTCGGCTCAGGGGCCGCCGAGGACGACGACGGTGCGGGTTCCGGTTTCGGCTCGGGCGCGGGCTCGGGTTTCGGCTCGGGCTCTGGAGTTGCCGAGGAGGGCTTGGGCTCCGGGGTCGCCGAGGACGGCGCAGGTTCCGGCTTCGGCTCGGGTTTGGGCTCCGGCTTAGGCTCGGGCTTGGGTTCCGGAGTAGCCGACGACGGCTTCGGCCCCGGGGTCGCGTCCGGCTTCGGTGCCGCCGGCGGCTTGGGCGTCGGGGTCGGGGTCAAGCTGCTCGTCGGAGGCTTCGCCCCGGCGATCTCGTCCCCCGCTTTGCCCATCTTCGCCAGCGCCTTCACCAGGTCCGCCAGCTTCTTGCCCAGCTGCATCAGCTTCGTGCCGATCTTGCCCAGCGCCGTGGCTACCGTGCCGATCGTCGTCGTGATGAACAGCGCGATCGACGCGCCGAACGTCACCGGGGCGAGCGCCGCCGCGATCAGGGCGCCCTTGATGATCGTCGCCAGGAGCATCGCGATCAGGTCGCGCAGGATGCCGCGGAACGCGCCGACGATGCCGCCCGCGATCATCATGTTCTTGCCGGCCTGGTCGAGGTAGCCGCCGAGGGAGGTCAGCTGCTCGGTGACCGCGTCCATGTCCTTCTTGAACTGCTCCGCCGCGTTGCCGGACCAGTCCTTCATGAGCGTGGCGAGGGCTTCCTGGTGCTGCTGCGACCACCCTTCGAGCTTCTTCTTCTCGGCCTTGAGCGCGTCGCCGGCCGCCTGGATGCCGATCGGGTCGCCCATCAGGATGTCCAGCGGCCACCGCAGGATCGTGATGTGCTCGATGAGCCAGCCGATCCCGGCCGTCAGCAGGCTGCCGATCGGGTCCAGCACGAGACCGATCGTCTCCAGCGCCATGCCCGCCGCGCCGATGCCGATCGCGACCTTGTCGTTCTCCTTGACGGCCTTGTCCAGCCCGACCGCCGCTTCGAAGAACCCGGCCCCGGCGGCGGCGTTGTCCTTGTTGAACAGATCGGAGCCGTGGAGGCTGACGTCCTTGCTCTGGTAGTCGTCGCCCACTATTCGAACCTCACGATCGAGTCGACGGCGTCTTGTTCGCCCGCCTGGTAGCGCTTCGCGGCTTCGGCGACCTTGTCCGCGAACTCGCCGATGGTCTTGGCGTAGTCCCCGAACTGGTGGTGCGCCTTGTCCGTCCACGTGCTCGCGCCCGCCGCCATCAGCTGGCACGCCGGGTTGATGCCGAACATGCCCGGGTCGCAGGTCATGCCGCCGACCAGGTCCGCGGTGCTCCGCAGGTTGCTCTGGAGCTCGTCGAGGTGCTTGCCGAAGGTGGCCAGGGGCTCCGAGTCGACCCTGAACCCGCCGCCGCTCACCAGGGGTTCGATTCGTCGTCGAAGCGGTCGTCGGCCGAGGGACGGCGACGCGGAGCGGGGCCGGCGGCCGGCGGTGCGGGCGGACGGGCCGGGGGAGCGGCGGGCGGCGGAGGGGGCTCGACGGGGGTCTCCGGCGCCGCGAAGTCGCCGTCCGGCGGCGGGTCCGGCGGCAGGAACGACCGGACCATGTCGGTCGACTCGCCGTCGCCGTTGATGGTGGCGAAGGAGTCCGCGACGCTGCGGGCAGTCCGGCGCTGCGCTTCCCGCACGGTGCCCATGATCGCCGCGGTCAGCCGCGCCGGGCCCAGTTCGCACGCCCGGTGCCCGAGCTCGAGGTTCGTGAGCGCGCCGTTCGGCGCGAGCGTGACGGTGACCGCGCCGTCGCGGGAGCGGACGGTCGCACCGGCGGCGGAAAGCGCTTCACCCAGCGCGGCCGCCTTCGACTGCATGTCCCGGACCTGCCGCTCGAGCAGCAGCTGGAAGTCCTCGCCTGGCCCCAGGTTCGGTTGCACGAATTCGACTCCTCGCCACGCCGGGGTGCGGGGCGCCGACCCCGTGATCGCGCCAGATTAGCGCACACCGGACATTCATCTGGTGATCGTGCGCAGTATGCCTGGATGACTCCCCGATGTTGCCCGCGAATGCCTCGATCGGGTTTGACCCGGACCACGCTCCGGGTTGCACGATCGGGTGCATGACACGATTGGACGACTACCGGGCGCTCGGCCGCTCCGGGCTGCGGGTGTCCCCGCTGGCACTGGGCGCGATGACCTTCGGCACCGGACCCTTCTGCGCCGACGACGACACGGCGCGGAAGGTCTTCCGCGCCTACGTCGAGGGCGGCGGCAACTTCGTCGACACGGCGGACAACTACAGCGCCGGCCGCAGCGAGGAGCTGGTCGGGGAGTTCCTCCGCGACGTCGATCGCGACGACGTCGTGCTCGCCACCAAGTACTCCGGACCCGAGTTCCGGGACGGCGCCCCGTATTCGGACCCGCGCCGCCGCAGCAACGGCCGCAAGAACATGGTCGCCTCGCTGGAGGCGTCGCTGCGGCGGCTGCGCGTCGACCACGTCGACCTGTACTGGCTGCACGTCTGGGACGGCTGCACCCCGGCCGAGGAGGTCATGGCGGCGTTCGGCGATCTCGTGCGCGCCGGGAAGATCCGCGCCGCCGGGCTCAGCGACGTCCCGGCCTGGTACGCGACGAAGGCGGCGATGCTCGGCGGCCCGCCGGTGACCGCGCTGCAGCTGGAACATTCGCTGCTCGAGCGGGCGATTGAAGCCGAGTACGTGCCCCTGGCCCGTGAGTTCGGCATCGCGATCCAGCCGTGGGGCGCGATCGGCGGCGGGTTCCTGTCCGGCAAGTACACCCGCGAGGGCACGGGCACCGGCCGGCTCGCCGGCGGCGCGGCCTTCCGGTCGCTGCCCGAGGCGCGCTGGGCGATCCTCGACGTCGTCCGCGAGGTCGCGGCCGAGGCCGGCGCGACGGCCGCCCAGGTGGCCCTGCACTGGGTGACCCGCCGGCCGGGCATGCCCGCGCCGCTGATCGGCGCGCGATCCCCCGAGCAACTCGCCGAGACGGTGGGCGCGCTCGCCCTCGACCTCACCGACGCCCAGCTCGACCGGCTGACCGCGGTCAGCGCGCCGGAACTGCCGTTCCCGCACCGGATCCTGGCGCGCCTCAACGCCGGGTTGCCGGGCTAACCCCGGCCGTGGTGGCCTTCGTCGCCGACGGTGTCGGCGTGCGGCTCGCCGTCCTGGCAGGTCACCACGACCACGTTCTCCGTGCCGCCGTTCTTGAACTTGACCGACGCCGTGGCGGCCGGGCCGCGCGAGACGTCGTCGGCGCGGAAGCCCGGGTCCGGGCTCCACGAGAGCAGGGTGACCCGGTCGCCCGCGCACGTGGCGACGATGGTGCCGCCGGACACGGTCAGGCCGCGCGGCGCCGGGGCGCTCGACGTCGTCGGAGTGGTCGGCGGGACGGTCACGCTCGTGCTCGACGGCACGGTTTCCAGGGCGCGGGCGACGTCGTCGGCGGACAGCGGCTGGTTCTGCGAACCGAGGATGCCGGCGCCGACGACGTCGAGGGCCACCGTGCCGACGCCCGCGGTGACGGCGGCGGCCAGCAGCCAGCCCGCCGCCATCAGCACTCCGCGCCTGTTCACCCGTCCACTGTGCCATCCAGGCGGGTTAAGACACGGCTAAGGCGGCCTTAGCGTTCGCCGGGAACCCGGCGAAGCGGCGGCGCGTGTGTAGCCTCCCGAGCATGGCGACCGTGCTGCTCGTCGAGGACGACCCGACCATCCGCACGGCCGTGCTGCGCGCGCTGACCGAGCGCGGGCACGCGGTGACGTCCGCGCCGACCGCGATGGCCGGGCTCCAGGCGGCCGTCACCGACCGGCCCGACGTCGTGCTGCTCGACCTGGGCTTGCCCGACCTCGACGGCCGCGAGGTGCTGCGGATGGTGCGGGCGGTCAGCGCGGTGCCGATCATCGTGGTCACCGCCCGCGGCGCGGAGGAGGAAATCGTCCGGCTGCTCGACGCGGGCGCCGACGACTACGTGGTCAAGCCGTTCGGCGGTGCCCAGCTCGACGCGCGGATCCGGGCGGTGCTGCGGCGCGCCGAGCCGGAGGAGACGACCGCGCCGGTGGTCGTCGGCGGTCTGTCGGTCGACGCGCGGACGCGCCAGGCGTCGCTCGACGGCGCGCCGCTGGACCTCACCCCGCGCGAGTTCGACCTGCTGCACTACCTGGCGAGCCGGGCGGGAACCGTGGTGAGCAAGCGCGAACTGCTCGCCGACGTGTGGAAGCTGCCCTACGCCGGCGCGGACAAGACCGTCGACGTCCACCTGTCGTGGCTGCGGCGCAAGCTCGGCGAAACCGCGCAGGAACCGCGGTACCTGCACAGCGTGCGGCGCGTCGGCGTCCGGCTGGCCGAACCGGGGGCCGGGGCGTGAGGAAGCGGCTCGCGGTGCTGGTCGCGGCCGCGATGAGCCTGGTGCTCGTGGCGTTCCTGGTGCCGCTGGCGATCCTGCTGCGGTCGGTCACCGCGGACCGCGCGGTCACCGCCGCCACGGCGAAGGCACAGTCCCTGACGTCCCTGGTGGCGACGGCCGACACGGTGACGCTGCGGCCCGCCGTCGACCAGCTCAACACGACCGCCGGCCACCCCGTGACGGTGTTCCTGCCGGACGGCACGGTGCTCGGCGCGCCGACCCCGCGCACGCCCGGCGTCACGCTGGCCGCGGCGCAGGGCGCGAGCCTCACCGTCGAGGACGACGCGGGCCGCGAAATCCTCGTCGCGGTCCAGGGGCTGCCGCGCGGGACCGCCGTCGTCCGGGCCTTCGTCGACCGCGCCGAACTGACCCGCGGGCTGGGCGCGGCGTGGCTGGTGCTGGCGGCGCTCGGCGTGGTGCTGCTGGCGCTCGGGGTGGTCGTCGCCGACCGGCTGGCCCGGTCGATCGTGCGGCCGGTGCACGAGCTCGCGGCGGTGTCGCGACGGCTGGCCGAGGGTGATCTGGACGCGCGGGCCGTGCCCGGCGGGCCGGGGGAGGTGCGCTCGGTGGCGGCCGCGCTCAACCTCCTCGCCGCGCGGATCCGCGACCTGGTCCGCCAGGAACGCGAGGCGGTGGCCGACATCTCGCACCGCCTGCGGACGCCGTTGACCGTGCTGCGGCTGGACGCCGAGTCGTTGCGCGACCCGGCCGAAGCCGACCGGATCACCGGGCACGCGGAGAGCCTGGAGCGCCAGGTCACGGCGTTGATCGACCAGGCGCGGGCCCGGGACTCGGCGCCCGGCTCGTGCGATGCGGCTTCGGTGGTGGGCGAGCGGGCGGAGTTCTGGTCGGTGCTGGCGCAGGACCAGGACCGCGCGGTGACGGTCGAGGTCGCGCCGGGCCCGCTGCCGGTCGCGGCCGGGCCGGCCGAGCTGGCCGCGTGCCTGGACGCGTTGCTGGGCAACGTCTTCGCGCACACACCCGAGGGAACCGCGTACGCGATCCGGTTGACGGGGACGCCCGAGGGGGCGCGCCTGGAGGTCTCGGACGAGGGGCCGGGGTTCGACTTCGACGACGTCGAGCGCGGTGCGAGCGGGGCCGGGTCGACGGGGCTCGGACTCGACATCGCGCGGCAGACGGCGCGCGCGTCCGGCGGGACGTTCACGGTGACCCGCGGGCGGCCGCGCGGGGCGCGGATCGTGCTGGAACTCGGAACGCCGTTAGGGATGCCTTAAGCCGCGCGCAGCGCGCCGCTATCCGCCGGTGCGTGAAGCTTCTTTCGTTGGCAGGGAACGAAAAGGAGCAGACATGCGCAAGATTCTGGTGATCGCGGCGGCCGGCGCGGCGCTCGCGGTGGGCGGCACCACGGCGGCCCTCGCGCAGTCCGGCGCGGACGACGGCACGCGGGTGCCGACGACGGAGACCTCGGCCGCCACGGAGACCACACGCGGCAGCGGAGTCACGGAAACGAGCGCGCCGAGCACGCACCCGAGCGCGACGGCGCCGAGCACGTACCCGACGCGCACCCACGACCTCGGCGACGATCGCGGCGGCCGCGGCGTTGAGCCGGGCGATGACCACGGTGGTCGTGGGGTCGAGCCGGGCGACGATCACGGTGGTCGTGGGGTCGAGGCGGGGGACGACCGCGGTGGTCGCGGGGCCGAAACGGGCGACGATCGCGGCGGTCGCGGCGTCGAAACGGGCGACGATCGCGGCGGTCGCGGCGTCGAGACCGGCAATGACCACGGCGGCCGCCGCTGAGCCGGCTGTCCACACCGGACCGGGTGCGGCACTTTCCCCGGAAAGTGCCGCACCTTTCAGGACCCGGCGGCCTTCGCGACCCGCTCGATCTCCGCGTACCGCTCGGTCCAGAACGCGCGGTTCCGGGGCGGCGCGCTGGTCGCCCCGTCGAGCTGCTCCCGCAGGATGTCGGCGTGCCCGGCGTGCCGGGTGGTCTCGGTGAGCACGTGGACCAGGACGTTGAACAGCAGCACGTCCGGCCGCGGCCACCACGGCACGTGGCCGGGCGCGTCGACGGGCAGTGCCGCGATCGTCGCGTCGGAGTGCTCCGCGGCACGGCGGTACCGGTCGACGATCTCCGCGCGCGTCTCCTGCTCGGTCGCCCAGAAGTCCCGGCCGCGCGCCTCGGTGTCGTCCCAGCGGGGCAGCGGCTCGGGGAACGGCCGGCCGAACACCTCGCCCAGGTACCGCGTCTCCCACAGCGCCAGGTGCTTCACCAGGCCGAGCAGGTTGGTCCCGGTCGCGGTCAGGGGACGGCGGACGTCGTACTCGCTCAGCCCGTCCAGCTTCCCCAGCACGGCCTCGCGGGCTTCGCGCAGATCGTCGTGCAGGTACTGCTTCGCGAATTCGTCGATCATGCCGGCCAGCTTGCCAGGATCACCCGACCGGCACCCCGCGCACCACGACCGGCCCCCGTGTCGGGTCCAGCTCCGCGGCCTGGTCCACTCCGGACGGCGTCAGCACGTCGAGCGCCTTCGGGGCGGTCGCCGGGTCCGCCACGCAGACCGGCGCGGTCCCGCCCGCGGCGCACAGCCCGAACGTGTACTGCCCCGCCGTCGGCGTGAACGGCCGCGCCTGGTCGGGGGAGTTGCCGTCCTGGCCGGTCAGCACCACCGCGAACGTCCAACCGGCCGCCGGGGTCCCGAACGCGGACTTCGCGACGCTCACCGTGATGTACCGCGTCGCCTGCGAAGCCTGCACCGACGGCGTCGCGAGCGTTGCGCCCGAAGCGTCGACGAGCGCCGGGTCGGCGAAGCCCTGGACCTCGATGCGCCGGCTCCAGGCATCGGACGCCGCGATCGTGTACGCCCGGCTCGGGAACGGCGCCGCGGTCGACGTCACCGTCGCGGCCGGGTCGTGCGCGTAGATCGTCAGCAGCTGCGCGCCCAGCGGCGAGCCGAACGTCGGGGACAGGTCGCGGATCTGCGCGCGGAACACCAGGTTGGTGCCCGAGTCGATGACCTGGAATCGCTGCAGGTCGAACGCGCCGGCGTGGAAGTCGCCCGCCGTCGGATACGTGTAGGTGCCCGGGCCGTTGTCGTCGCCGTCGGGGTCGGCCGCGTCGAGCAGGACCGTGCCGGTGACGAAGTCCGAGCTGATCGTCTTCTGCGCGTACCCGGTGCCGCCGCCGGAAGTGGCGGCCGCCGTGACGACGTTCGCGCCCAGCGGCGTCGGCACGGTCACGCCGAACTTCCCGTCCGCGGCGGCCCGCACCGACAGCACCGAAGTCGTTCCGGTGTCGGTGTTCGACACAGCCAGGTCGACCTGGCTGCCCGCGGGCGCGGTGCCGGTGACCGCCGCGGTCCCGGTGGACACCGACGCGGGCGCGTCGAGCGTGACCGCCAGCGCCGCGGGCGGGCCGTGCGTGACGTACCGGGCGCGGACGTCGGCGGGCTGCTCGGGCAGCCGGCCGTCGTCGAGGGCCCGGGCCAGCCGGACCGACTGCGACTGCGCCCAGCTCAGCGGCGCGACCGAACCGGCGGGCTGCCCCGGCGCGAAGCCGATGGACGCCGTGCGCGGGTCCGAGCCGTAGGGCGACGCCGGGACCGCCGGGTTTTCCCACACCTGCTCGGGAATCAGCCCGGTGCCGCCGGTCTGGGCCCGCATCGCACGCAGCAGCGCCGCCGCGCCGGCGCGGTCGCCGGTCTGCACGGCCTGCTCGCCGCGTTCACCGGCGAGCACCGGCCAGAGGTGCCCGGACCCGGTGTTCGGCCCCGGCCACGGTGCCCCGGTCGGGGCGCAGTTCGTCGGGTCCGGCTCGTAGCAGTCGCCGTAGCCGTCTTCGCTGCCCGCCGCGGAAGTCCCGTAGCGGTACCAGCCCGGGCCGGTCGGCGTGTCCCGCTTGATCACGCGGTCCACCACGCCGAGCGACGCGATGACGTCGGGGTCGTTCGCCGGCAGCACGCCGAGGCGGGTCAGCTCGAGGAACCCGGCGTCGACGACCGCGCGCTGGTCGGCGTCGACCGAGCCGTTGCCGAGGTTGTAGATCCATTCGGAGTTCGGATCGCCGTTCTTGGTCAGGCGCAGGAAGTACCGGCCGCCGTACGGCCCGGTGGACGTCACGGTCCAGCCCTTGATGCTGCGCTGGAAGTGGTCGGCGGTGGCCCGGTAGACGCGGGCGCGCGCCGGGTCGCCGTTGCGGTCGGCGATCACCCCGGCCGCGACGAGCCCGGCGATCTCGGCCGCGATCGTCGAGGGGGAGTAGCCGCCCTGCTCTTCCCAGCGTTCGGAGCCGAACGCCGGCCCGTGCGCGACGACGAAGTCCGCGGCCGCGCGGATGTGGTCGGTGTAGAGCGTGCGGTCGCGGTCGAGCCCGGCCTGCAGCGCCATCAGGATCGGGTACGCGCTCTCGTCGAGCTGGTCACCGCCGGAGTCGGGGGCTTTCTTGCCGTTCAGCATGGAGTTGCGCGGGAACCGGCCGTCCGGCTGCTGCTGCCGGGAGAACAACCACCGCACGCTGGCCCGCGCGGTTTCGCGGTCGCCGGCGGCGAGCAGGCCCGAGAAGCTTTCGTAGAGGTCGCGGGCGAAGATCTCGCGGTACGAACCGAAGTAGACGGGCTTGCCGCCGGGCGCGTCCCCGGCGGAGACCGCCTGTCCCCACGGGCTGCCGAGCGAGGCGACCACCGCGCCCGGGAACGTCTTGTCCTCACTGGCCTTCAGCACGTTGGCCGACTGGTAGTAGGCGTCGGAGTCCTTGCCGCGCACGGGAACCAGCCCGTTGTCGTAGTCGCGCCAGCCACGCGCGTACTCGCGGTAGCTCTCGTCGAACGGCGTGCGCAGGCTCGCGCCCGCGGTCCGGACCGCCGCGCTCGCGTCCGCGCCGAAGCCGAGCGCCAGCACGGCCGGGCGGCGCGGCTGCAGGTCCAGCTGCGCGGTCTGCACGACGTTGCCGTTCACCGCCGACGCCGTCTGATCGGTCAGCCGGTGGTCGCGGTCGAGCTGGGCCAGGCCGTCGCCGGCCGTGCCGACGAACCCGCTGGACGTGCCGAGGAACCGGCGGTCGGCGCGCAGCGCGGCGGCCAACGGGGTCGCGTAGTCGCGGGCCGGCGCGCTGGACACCGTGTTCGGGTCGGCGCTGACCAGCGCGGACGTCGCCGCGTCCACCGAAGCCGTGTCCCCGCCGCCGTTCACCGGGCCGCCACCGCCGTTGCCGTTGACGCTCGCGTCGAACCGCACGTAGACCTTGAGATCGCGGCCGGACCCCTGGAGCGGGTCCAGCCGGGTCCGGATGAGCACGCCGGTGCGCGCGGGGTCGGTCAGGTACTCGGTGACCAGCCGGTACTTGCCGCTGCGCGGGGTCGAGGTCACCTCGCAGGCCATCCCGCCCGCGCTGGTGCGGACGGTGTAGGTCATGTCCCGCGCCTGCAGGTCGGTGAACGTGCGGCCGTCGGTGACGGCGAACTGCAGCGTCTCGACGTTCGTGTTGTCGATCACCGGCGCGTAGACGTCGGACAGCACGCCGCCCGCGACCGTGAACCACGCCTTGCTGGTGGTGTTCCGGGCGGTGCCCAGGCAGTCCTTGCGGGCCAGCCCGAAGTGCGAGACCGCGCCCGGTCCGGGGGCCGGGGCCGCGGCGGCGGCCGGCACGGGGAGGAGGGCGGCGGCCAGCACCGCGCACACCACGACGGACGACGTCGACCGAGTCATCCGCCCATCCGATCACGCCGGGCGCACCCCGCACCAGGGCCGAACGCAGCAGGGAAAGCCGGCACTCCTGATTGAGATACCGAACCGGTGGGTAGCAAACCCACAGTCCCCCGGGGAGGTGAACGTGGAAGAGCACGGAGCGGACGGTTGGCGGTACCGCGGCACGATTTCGCCACGGACGCTGCCGAGCTTGCGGCGGCACCTGGTTTCGTGGCTGCGCAGACGCGCCGGCGAGGAGGTCGGGCGCCAGGCCGACGACGTCGTCCTGGCCTGCTGGGAAGCGATGGCCAACGTGCTGGACCACGCCTACCACGGCCGGCCGGGGCTGATCGACGTGCGCGCGCGGATCGACGAGGACGTGCTGGTCGTGACGGTCGCCGACCAGGGGCGCTGGACGTCGGTCACCGAGCGGCCCGACCGCGGCCGCGGCCTGCGGCTGATCCAGGCGCTGGTCGACGGGCTCGACATGCGCTCGACCGACGACGGCACGGTGATCACGCTGACCTGGCCCTTCCCGGCCCGCCGCACCGCCTGAGCGTCAGTCCGCCGAGGACAGTCCTTCGACGAACCGGGTCGCGACCTCCCGCAGCTTCACGTTGGTGTGCTGCGACTCCGCGATCAGGCGCTTCATGGCGTCGTCGGCGCTCACCCGGTGCACGGCCATCAGGATGCCCTTGGCCTGCTCGATCACCGCCCGCGAGCTCATCGCCGTCTCGAGCTCGGCGACGCGGCGGCGGGCGTTCAGGTAGCGGCGCGTGGAACGCAGGCCGAACGAGACGATCGTCGTGTAGAGCGCCAGCAGCCGCGAGTCGGTCTCGGCGAAGCCGTGGTCGCCGTAGCCGAAGAGGTTGAGCGCGCCGCCGAGGGAGTCGTCCACGCGCAGCGGCGCGGCGAGGTAGCTGCCGACGCCGCGGCCGCGGGCGTAGCTGGTGAACTCGGGCCAGACCGCGTCGGCCGTGACGAGCGGCAGCCGGACGATCTCACCGGTCTCGGCCGCCCGCAGGCAGGGGCCTTCCCCCGCCGCGTACTGGACGCGGTCGATGTCGACGGCGCGCTCGTCGGTCGAGGCGGCGGTTTCCGGCTCACCGTCGCGGATCGCGGTGATGCTGGCCATGTCGGCCCCCGGCACGGCCCGGACGGCTTCGGCGCAGACCGCGCCGAGGATCTCGGTCTCGGACGGCTCGCTCTCGAGGGCGCTCGTGAGGTCCGCCATCGCCGCGGTCAGCTCGTCGAGGTGCTCGGGCGGGATCGGCTCACCGGTCACCGCGGTCACCTCCGTCCCGGCTCATGCGGCGAACGATACCCGCGCCGGCGGTTCGGGACGGAGCGGTGGCACCGGCCCGGCGCTCACTGCTGAACGTCGTGGGTCGGACGCCGGGGCCACCTGGCGACGGCCGGCGACACAACCCACCGGCGACCGCCGCTCCCGTCCGCTTACCCCGTCGGCCGGTGACCAACCCTCAGCGGATCGTCACTTTCGCGACCTGGGTCAGGCCGGACACGCGCAGGACGCGGTCGAGCAGGCGGGGCGCGGTCAGGCCCAGCTGGTGGTCGGCGGCCCGGTCGAACAGGACGGCGATGCCGGCGCTGTCGAGGTAGGTCACCCCGGTCAGGTCGACGGTCAGCGGGGCCCCGGTCGCCAGTTCGCGCTCCAGCGCGGCGCTGAACTGCCCGGCGTTGCTCGTGTCGATCTCCCCGGTCGCGGTCAGGATCCGGTCTCCGTCGTCGCCCGCGGAGGCGACCAGCGTGAGTGCCGTGGTCACGAACCGATTCTCCATTCCAGCGTGACGGTGGTGCCGGTCGTGTCGTGCCGGACGGCGACCGCGTCGGCGAGCGCCTCCATCATCGGCATCCCGCGGCCGCGCAGCACGTGGTTGTCCGGCGGGGGTTGCTTCCAGTGCCCGCGATCGGTCACCGTGACGACCAGGTCCGCGCCGGCGAAGCGGGCCGACAGGTGCGCGGTCCCCTCGGCGCCGGGGTAGGCGTGCTCGACGGCGTTCGCGCAGGCTTCGCCCGCGGCGACGAGGACGTCCTGCGCCAGCTCCTCCCCGAGCGAAGCGGTGCCCAGCCACGCGCGCAGCCAGTGGCGGGTCGAGGCGAGGCTGTCCGGGTGCGCCGGGAAGTCCAGCTCCAGCGGCGGGACCGACCGGCGGTAGAGCAGCAGCGCGACGTCGTCCTCGTAGCCGTCCGCCGGTCGCAGCCGGCCCATCAGCGTGGTGGCCAGGTCGGTGAGGTCGGCGTCCCGCGCGCCGTGGGCGACCGAGGTTGCCCGGTCGATGCCGTCGTCCAGCGCCTCGCGGCGGCGCTCGACGAGACCGTCGGTGTAGAGCATCAGCAGCGAGCCGACCGGGACGACCGCCGTGGCCTCCGGGCGGTCGGTGGGGACGCGGACCGCGAGCGGCACGCTGCCGCCGGCGTCGAGGAACTCCGCCGAGCCGTCCTGGTGCACCAGCGTGGCGGGCGGGTGCCCGGCGCTGCTGTAGGTGAGCGTGCCGGTGGCGGGGTCGAGGACACCGCAGAACACGGTGGTGCACAAGGCACCCGGCAGCCGGTCGGCGAAGCGGTCGAGCGTGGTCAGCGTGTGCGCCGGGCCGTTGGCCTCCAGCAGCAGCGCCCGGCAGGCGCTGCGCAGCTGGCCCATCACCGCGGCCGCGGCGAGCCCCCGGCCGACGCAGTCGCCGACGACGATGCCGATCCGGTCGCCCGACAGCGGGACGACGTCGTACCAGTCGCCGCCCACCTCCAGCGGCGGGTTCGCCGGTTCGTAGCGCACCGCGAAGCCGTCCGGCAGCAGGGCCGGGCCGAGGATCGAACGCTGCAGGGCGATGGCGACCTCGCGCTGCCGGTCGTCGCGGTGGGCGCGGCGCAGCGCGTGCGCCAGCGTCCCGGCCAGCAACGCCAGCAGCGTCCGGTCCTCGATGCCGAGCGGGCGGGCGGGTTCCGGCTCCACCCAGAGCGTCAGCCGGCCGCCGGGGTGGTCCAGCGTGGCGCCCGCGCCGCCTTCCGCGGGCGTTGCGTGCAACGCGGGGAGGGACCGGACTTCGCCGAGCTTCGCGCGCAGCGGCGCGGCCAGGTCGGTCCACCGCCGGTCGCCGGCGTCGGTGGACACCAGCTCGGGCTCGCCGTCGGGCACCCAGGTCACGGCGAGCACCCGCTCGGCCTGCCACAGCTCGCGCAGCAGGTCCAGCGCCGTCCGGAGCACGTCGGGCACCCCGCTGACGCCGGCGAGGCGCTGGTTCATCGCGGCCAGCGCGGTTTCCCGCTGGACGGCGTAGCGCTCGGCCGTGACGTCGCGGATCGTGCCGACGAGCCGGCGGCGGCCCTCGTCGTCGTGCAGCTCGTTGTAGGCGATGGCGGCCCACACCCGGTGCCCGTCGCGGTGCCGCAGCGGCAGCACGAAGCTCCCCGACGGCTCGGTCCGCGACCGGCCCAGCGCCCCGGCGACCTGCTGGTAGGCGACCGGGTCGTCGTCCCGGTCCGGCACCCACGGGAACGGCGGGGAGTAGGGCAGCCCGGCCGGCCCGAAGCCGATCAGGTCGGTGCACGCGGCGTTCATCTCCACGATCCGCCCGTCGGCGTCGCAGACGAAGAAGCCGTCCTGCATCGACTCGATCATCGCCGCGCGCCACCGCGAGTGCTGCGTCCGCAGGCGGGCCAGCCGGATGGTCGTGCGGACGCGGGCGAGCAGCTCGCGTGCGGAGAACGGCTTGACCAGGTAGTCGTCGGCCCCGGCGGCCAGCCCGTCGACGGCGGCCTCCTGCCCCGCGCGGGCGGACAGCAGAAGCACGGGCACCGCGGCGGTGCGCGGGTCCCGGCGCAGCTCGTCGAGCAGGCCGAGGCCGTCCAGCCGCGGCATCATGACGTCGCTGATGATCAGCTCGGGCGGTTCGGCGGACGCGGCGGCGAACGCCTCGACGCCGTCGCGGACCGCGGTGACCGCGTAGTCCTCGCGCAGCAGCCGGGTCAGGTAGTCGCGCATGTCCGCGTTGTCGTCGGCGATCAGCACCCGGGTACCCGCGGCCGGGGCGGGGGCTTCCGCGGCCGTCGGTTCGGGATCGCCGTCCGGCAGCCAGCGCAGCGCCTCCTGCACGTACGGCTCGACGGTCTCCGCGGCGAGCCCGGCCGCCGACGGCCCCGGGGCGAGGTGCTCGGCGGGCAGGTGCCGGGTGCCCAGCGGCAGCCGGATCCGGAACGTCGTGCCCTCGCCGGGGGTGCTCTCGACGGCGACCGAGCCGCCGTGCATGCCGACGAGCTCGCGCACCAGCGCCAGGCCGATCCCGCTGCCCTCGTTCGAGCGCGACCGCGCCGACGGGATCCGGTGGAACCGCTCGAACAGCCGGGGCAGCTCGGCGGCGTCGATCCCGATCCCGGTGTCGGACACGGTGATCTGGGCGTGCTCGCCGTCGAGCGCGGTGCGCACCCCGATCTCGCCGTCGAAGGTGTACTTCACCGCGTTGGACAGCAGGTTGAGGACGACCTTCTCCCACATCCCGCGGTCGACGTGCACCGGCGTGCCCAGCGGCGGGCAGCTGACTTCGAACCGCAGCCCGGCCCGCTCGACGGCGGCGCGGAACACGCTCGCCAGCTCCGCGGTGAACGCCGAGAGGTCGACCGGCTCGAAGCGCGCCTGCATCCGGCCCGCTTCGATCCGCGAGAAGTCGAGCAGGTTGTTCACCAGCCGGCCCAGCCGCAGCGCGTTGCGGTGGATGACGGCGACCTCTTCGCGGACGCGCTCGTCCGCGTCTTCCAGCGTCTTGTCCAGCTCGGCGACCGGGCCGAGGATCAGCGTGAGCGGGGTCCGGAACTCGTGGCTGATGTTGGCGAAGAACGTCGTCTTCGCCGCGTCCAGCGCGGTCAGCTCCTCGGCGCGCCGCTGCTGGTCCTGGTAGGCGAGCGCGCCGTTGACCAGCGCCGCCGTCTGCTGGGCGACCAGCCCGAGGAACGTCCGGTAGGACTCGTCGAGCGCGCGTCCGGCGCTCGCCGCCAGCACGATCACGCCGATGGCCGCGGTACCGGGGGCGCCCGGCAGCGGCAGGACCATCACCTCGGTGGGCGGGGTGGACCAGCCGCCCGAGGGCAGCTCGCCGAAGGTCGTCGTCAGGTCGGTCACGGTCCGCGGGGTGCCGTCGGCGAGCACCTCTTCGAGCGGCCAGCCGCCCGGGTGCCCGGTCCCGCCGGGCGTGGCGGCCGCGAGGGTGAGCTCGCCGTCGTCCTCGCGGAGGTGGATCGCGGAGTACGGGACGTCCGCGCCGGCTCGCCCGAGCACACCGGCGACCAGCCCGCAGGCCTCGCCGACGGTGCGGGCGATGCCGGCCTGGGCGCCGAGCTCACGCAGCGTGGCCATCCGGCGTTCGCCGATCACGCGCTCGGTGGTGTCGGTGACCGCGGTGAACACCGCGCGCACGGCGCCTTCGTCGTCGTGGACCGGGCTGTAGGAGTAGGTCCAGTAGGTCTCTTCCCAGTAGCCGTGCCGGTTCATCGGCAGCAGCAGGTCCTCCGACCAGGTCGCCTCGCCGGTCGCCATCACGTGGTCGAGCATCGGGCCGATGATGTGCCAGATCTCGTCCCAGACCCGCGCGCCCGGCTTGGCCAGCGCGGGGTGCTTGGAGCCGAGCAGCGGCAGGTAGGCGTCGTTGTAGAGGAACCGCAGATCCGGGCCCCACCAGACGATCATCGGGAAGCGTGAGGTGAGGCAGATGCGCACGGCCGTCGTCAGGCTCTCCGGCCAGCTCGCCGGTTCCCCGAGGGGCGACGACGCCCAGTCGAACTCCCGCATCCGGGCGGCCATCCGGCTGGTGCCCGGAAAGACGGCCCGCTGGCCGGATTCCTCGCCGACGGTCATCACACTCCCGATCACACGGCCCCGGACGAGCCTACCCGGCCGGGATGGACGCCGCCGCGCGCGCGAACCCGCGCGCCCGGGTGACGCGGGCGTCAGCCGAGCCAGGTCATCGTGACCGTCGTGCCGACCTCGCGGTGCACCTGCGCGCTGTGGTCGGCGAGGCTGCCGATGAGCAGCAGGCCGCGGCCGCGCAGGCCGTTCGTCGCGACGGGGGTGCGCCAGGCGCCGTAGTCGGTGACCGTCACCGTCAGCCGCCCGTTCAGCGCTTCGGCGCGGACGTCGACCTGGCCCGGTTCGCCGGCGCGGTAGGCGTGCTCGGCGGAGTTGGCCATCGCCTCGTAGCCCGCCAGGACGACGTCTTCGCGGCGTTCTTCGCTCAGGCTGAGCGTGCCCAGCCAGTCCGCCAGCGCTTCGCGCAGTTCCGGCAACCGGTCGGCCACCGCGGCGATGCGCCGGTGGAACGACGCGGGCGGCGCGGGCGCGCCCGGCGGGAGGGGGTCCGTCATGCTGGGTCCTCTCCGCGGTGGCGCACGTGGATCAGGGCGATGTCGTCGTCGTGCCGGCCGAGGGTCAGCTCGGCCACGAGCTTGTCCCACGCCGCGCCGAGATCGGCCGCGGCGAGCAGGGCGGGGATGCCGGCCAGCAGCCATTCCACCCCGAGGGTGAGGTCGCGCGTGCGGCTTTCGACCAGCCCGTCGGTGTAGAGCACCAGTTCCGCGCCGGGCGGAAACCGGTGCTGCGCTGGGGGAACTCCGCGCCGACGCCGAGCGGTTGCGCCAGCGCCTCGCCGATCTGCTCCGGCCCGCCGTCCGGGCGGACCAGGATCGCCGGCAGGTGGCCGGCGTTGGCGAAGGTCAGCGTGCCGTCGGCCGGCCGGTGGACCGCGTAGAAGCAGGTGACGAAGCTTTCGCCGAACAGCCCGCCGGTCAGCGCCGAGACGTTGCGCAGCACCTCCGACGGCGGCAGCTCGAGCAGCGCGTAGCAGCGGATGGCCGTGCGGACCTGGCCCATCACGGTCGCGGCCGTGACGCCGTGGCCGACGACGAACGCGGTCGCGCCGGACGGGAGGGCGATGACGTCGAACCAGTCGCCGCCCACCTTGCTCCCGGTCGCCGCGGGCAGGTACCGGGTGACGACATCGAGGCCCGGGATCGGCGGCGCGACCGGCAGCATGCTGCGCGACAGCTCCGACGCGAGGGTGCGTTCGCGCTCGTACAGGCGGGCGTTGTCCAGCGCGATGGCCGAGTAGGCGGCGATGCCCTCGGCGAGGTACTCGTGCCGCGCGGTGAACCGGCCCGGCGCGGAGTGGCCGAAGAAGAACCCGCCCAGCACGTCCTCGCTGGTCGGGCTGATCGCCGACACGGCCAGGTAGCTGCACACGGGCAGATGCCCTTCCGGCATCCCGTGGTGCGGCGCGTTCCGCCCGAACCGCGGGTCCTTCGTGATGTCGGGGCTGCGCACGGTGCCGGTGCCGTCGAAGGTCGGCGCGAACACGTCGGTGTTGCGCGGCATGGGAAAGCGCTCGAACGCCTCCCGCGGCACGCCCGAAATCGTGTACAGCGTGTAGGACTCGCCGAGCTCGTCGACCAGGTTGTAGAAGAACGCGCCGAACTCGGCGCCGGTCGCTTTCGTGGCGGCATCGGTGGCGTCCTGCACGATCCGGTCGATGTCCAGCTGCGCGGTCAGCTCGCGGCCGGTGGAGTGCAGCGCGTCGAGCACCGCCGCTTCGCCGCGCATCCGCCGCAGGGAGGCCACCAGGTGCGCGGTCGCGGCGTCGACCGCGGCGGCGAGGGCCGACGGCGCCCCGGCGACTTCGCCGGTGGTGTGGACCAAGGCGTCCCGGCCGTCGCCGGCGACGGCGATCGCGGCGGTGGTTTCCCGGCCCGGCACCAGCTCCGCGAGCAGCGCGGGGTCGGTCACGGCCACCGCGATGCGGTCGCCGAGCACCGCGCGCGCTTCGGCCGGGTCGAGGAGCCGGACTTCGGTCGGGATCGGGGAGCCGGAGGCGTCGACGAAGGCCCGGCGCACGGCGTCGAGCAGTCCGTCGAACTCCGGGGCGGTCATCCGGCGGCCAGCGCCTCGGCCAGCGACGGGTAGATGGCCAGCTCGTCGGTCAGCCGGGTCAGCTCCAGCGGGCGCAGGGTGATCCGGCCGGCGGCCACCACCCGCAGCGGCGCGGGCACCGTCCGCCCGCCGTGCGCCCCACGAGCTCGGCCATCCCGGCCGAGGCCAGGAAGGTGACGCCGGTCAGGTCGATGACGAGCACCGTGGGCTCCAGGCGTGCGGCGCGCTCGGCGAGCTGCCGGAGCTTCGGTGCCAGGGCGAGGTCGAGTGCGCCGTCGACGCGCAGCACGGCGGTGCCGTCGCGGTGGTCCAGCGCCACCGTGCCCGCTGAGCTGGCGGCGTCTCCGAGGGGGTTCCCGGTCGCGTCCGTTTCGGCCATGCCGCCCATCCTGCCTGGTCCCGGACGGCGCGGAAAGCCGAACAGGGTGCTGAGACGGCGGAGGCCGCGCGGTACGGGCATGATTGACACCGGTTGAGCAAACAGCCTTCGTGATCACGCGCGTCCGCCGGAAGTTCCGGGGCGCGGCCGAAGGCGAGGAGAAGAACACGATGACGGAGCACACCAATACTGAGGGCCCGGCCACCGCTGTGCCATTCGGCGAATTCCGGATCGCCCGAACGGAGCAGGGCGGCGCGGTCGTCGTCGAGGTGGCCGGAGACGTGGACACGACCACCGCGCCGGCTCTCGTGCAGGCCGCGGAAGAGGCGCTGGCGGCGGCGCCGCCGCTGCTGGTCGTCGACCTGACCCGGGTGGACTTCCTCGCCTCACCCGGGCTGACGGCGTTGCTGACCATCCACCGCGACGCCGGTCCCGGCACCGTGGTGCGGATCGTCGCGTCCGGCCGGGCGACCCTGCGCCCGATCCAGCTGACCGGGCTCGAGGGCAGCCTCTCGCTGTTCCCGACCCGCGAGGCGGCGCTGACCGCGTCCTGAGGTCCGTCCCGGCCGGGTCAGCAGCCGGCCGGGGCAGCCTGGCGCTGGATGGTGAGCAGGGCGACGTCGTCCTGGGCCGGCCGGTTGCCGATCATCGAGGCCATCAGCTGCGCGCAGACCCGTTCCGGGTCGCCGGCGCGCAGGGCTTCCGCCAGCTGCCGCATACCGGCGTCCACTGACCGGTCCCGGCGTTCGACCAGGCCGTCGGTGTAGAACGCGAGCACGCTTCCCGGCGGCAGGTCGACCACGGTCGTGTGCCGCTGCGGCCGGCCGATGGTCAACCCGATCGGGGGATCCGGCCGCACGCCCAGCAGCCGGCCCGGCTCACCTGGCAGGGCTTGCGCGGGCGGCAGGTGCCCGGCGAGCGACAGGGCGATCGTTTCGCGGCCCGGCCCGACGATCCCGTAGGCGACGGTGGCCATCGCGCCGTGCTCGAAGTGGTTGGCCTTGCGGTCGAGCTTGTCGAGCACCTCGTCGGGGCTTTCGCAGTCGAGGGCGTACGCGCGCAGGGCGCTGCGCAGCCGGCCCATGATCACGGCGGCCTCCAGCCCGTGGCCGGAGACGTCGCCCATCACGACGCCGAGCCGGTCGCCGGGCAGGACGAAGAGGTCGTACCAGTCGCCGCCGAGCCCGGTTTCCGCGCCGGGGACGTACCGCGCGCCGAAAGCGAGGCCGGACACCTCGGGCAGGCTGCTGGGCAGCAGGCTGCGCTGCAGCGCCATGGTGGCGGTGCGGTTCTCTTCCAGCGCCTCGACCTGGATCGCCATCGCGAGGCGGTCCGCGAGCAGCTGCATCGTCACCACTTCGGCTTCGCCGAACGCCCGCGGCTCGACGGACCCGACGTGCAGCACCCCGACGAGCTCGTGCCCGGCGACCATCGGCACGCCGAGCATCGAGCGCAGTCCCCGTTCCCACAGCAGGGAGTTCACGACCGTCGTCTCGTCGACGTGGTCGAGGACGACGGGCTGGCGCTCGAGCGCCACCCGGCCGGCGAACCCGCTGCCGACCGGCACCCGGACGCCCTGGTGGACCTCCTCTTCGATGCCGGCCGCGGCGAAGGCCACCAGCTGGCGGCCGCTGGGCTGGTACCGCAGCACGGTCGCGGTGTCGACGTCCATGACCTCGCGCAGGCGCTGCAGGGTCTCGGCGAGCAGCTCGGCCAGCCCCAGGTGCTCGGCGGGTACGCCGATGATCTTCTCCAGCTGCTGCAGCCGGTCGTGGGCGCCGAGACTCCGGGACATGGAAAGACCCTAGCCGGAACTCCTTTGCGCGCCTAACCATCCCGGGTTTCGACGGCGGGTCCCCGGGGGTAACCACCCGGGCGTGAGCGTCGACTTGGAGTGGGTGGCCGTGCTGCGCCACGGCCAGAGCACCGGGAACGTGGCCAGGGAAGAGGCGGAGTCGGCGGAGGCGGATGTGATCGACATCGCCGAGCGCGACGCCGACGTGCCGCTGACCGACCTCGGCCGCGAGCAGGCGAAGGCAGCGGGGGAGTTCCTCTCCGAGCGCCCGCCGGACCTCGTGGTCACCTCGACCTACCGCCGGGCCTGGGACACCGCGCTGCTGGCCGTGCCGGACGGCGTCCCGATCGTGCCCGACGAACGGCTGCGCGACCGCGAGCTCGGCGTGCTGGACCTGCTGACGTCGCACGGCGTCCGCGAGCGCTGGCCCGACGAGCTGCGGCGCAAGCGGCGGCTGGGCAAGTTCTACTACCGGCCGCCGGGCGGGGAGTCCTGGGCGGACGTCGTGCTGCGGCTGCGGTCGCTGATGCGCGAGCTGAGCGCGGACCACGCCGGCCAGCGCGTGCTGCTGGCCGCGCACGAGATGACCGTCTTCGCCCTGCGCTACCTCCTCGAAGGCCTGCCGGAGCCCGATCTGCTGCGCGCCGCGAACACCACCGAGGTCCCGAACGGGTCGGTGACGGCGTGGGAGCGCGACCGCGACGGCGGCTTCACCATGGTGCTGGCCCAGGAGGTCGGTCACCTGCACGCCACCGGTACCCCGCCCACGGCGGACGACGATGCCGCCGAGCAGCTCTCCTGACCCGGCGCCGATCAGCCCCGCCCTGTTGCGGGAGGAGCGGATCGGCACCGAGGACCGCGGCACCGTGCTCGTGCTCGGCGGCGCCCGGACCGTGCCGGGCGCGCCGGCGCTGTCCGGGACGGCCGCCCTGCGCGCCGGCGCCGGGACACTGCAGCTCGCGGTGAGCGAACGGCACGCGGGCGCGCTCGGCGTGTCGGTGCCCGAGTCGTCGGTGTTCGGGCTGCCGGAAACGGACTCCGGCGCGATCCACGCGGACGCCGTCGACCGGCTGGTCGACGTGCTCCCCGGCGCCGGAACGGTCGTGGTCGGCCCCGGGCTCACCGGCGCTGCCGAAACCGAGGACCTGTTGCGGCGCTTGGTGCCTGCCATCGCGCCGGACGCCCGCGTGGTGCTCGACGCCTTCGCGCTCGGCGCGCTGAGCCGGGCTCCGGAGCTGGCGAAGCCCTTGTCGGGCCGGCTCGTCCTGACGCCCAACCGCACCGAAGCCGCCTTCCTCGACGACTGCGCCGAAGAAGACGTCGACGACGTCGAGACCGCGGTCCGGATCGCCGGCCGGTACGACGCCGTCGTGCTGCTCTTCGGGGTGGTCGCCGAGCCCGGCGGGCGGACCTGGCGGGACGGCAGCGGCCACATCGGGCTGGCGACGTCCGGCAGCGGCGACGTCCTGGCCGGCCTGACCGGCGGTTTCCTCGCTCGCGGCGCCGACCTCGGCCAGGCCGCCCGCTGGGCGACGCACGTCCACGCCGTGGCGGGCCAGCGGCTGATCCCGGACACCGGCCGCACCGGCTTGCTGGCCCGCGAGCTGGTGGCCGAGATCCCGCGGGTGATCGCCGAGCTGGAGCGCTGACTACCGCTGGGCGGTGGGCCGCACGACGACCTCGTTGACGTCGACGCCCTCCGGCTGCCCGATCGCGTAGGAGATCGCGCCGGCGATGGTGTCCGCCGGCAGCGTCACCGCGCGGTAGGTCCGCATCGCTTCGCGCGCACCGGGTTCGGTGATGGAGTCGGCCAGTTCGGACTCGACGACGCCGGGCGAGACGGTCGTGACGCGGACGCCGGGGGCGGCTTCCAGGCGCAGGCCTTCGGTGATCGCGCGGGCGGCGTACTTGGTGCAGCAGTAGACCGCGGCCGTCGGCACGACCTCGTGCGCGCCGGTCGAGGCGATCGTCACGAAGTGCCCCGAACCCTGCCGCTCGAAGTGCGGCAGGGCGGCCGCGATCCCGTGCAGCAGGCCGCGGACGTTGACGTCGATCATCCGGTCCCACTCCTCGACGTGCCGGGAGTCCAACCGCGACAACGGCATCACGCCGGCGTTGGCGACGAACACGTCGAGCCGGCCGTGCGCTTCGACGGCGGCGTCGGCGAAGGCGGCGACCTCCGCGTGGTCGGTGACGTCGAGGCGGTGCACGTCGGCGGTGCCGCCGGCGTCGTGGATCTCCTTCGCCAGCGCGGTCAGCCGGTCTTCCCGGCGGGCGCCGAGCACGACGTGGTGGCCTTCGCCGGCCAGCCGCAGCGCGGTGGCGTGGCCGATGCCGCTGCTGGCGCCGGTGATCAGGACGGTCTTCTTCACTGGGTTCCTTCCGGGAAGTCTGCGCCGAGGGTGGTCTCGCGCCAGGTGTCGAAGCCGGCCCGCAGGGTGTCGAGCCGGGCGGTCGCGATGTCGTAGGCGGCCTTGCCGAGCAGCAGCCGCAGCGGCGGTTCTTCGGCGTCGACGGCGTTGAGGATCGCTTCGGCCGCGCGGACCGGGTCGCCGGGCTGCCGGCCGTAGGTGGCGGTGGTCGCCGTCCGGCGCGCGCCGGCCGTCTCGGCGTAGTCGTCGATGCGGACCGCCGACTGCCGCATCGAGGGTCCGGACCAGTTGGTGCGGAAGGCGGCGGGCTCGACGATCGTCACCTTGATGCCCAGCGGCGCCACCTCGGCGGCGAGGGACTCGGAAAGCCCTTCCACGGCGAACTTCGTCGCGTGGTAGTAGCCGGTGGCGCCGAAGGCGGCCAGGCCGCCGAGCGACGACACGTTCACGACGTGCCCGCTCCGCCGGGCGCGCATGCCCGGCAGCACCGCGCGGGTGACGTCGGCGAGGCCGAACACGTTGGCGTCGAACAGGTTCCGGATCTCGGCGTCCTCGCCTTCCTCGATCGCGGCGAGGTAGCCGTAGCCGGCGTTGTTGACCAGGACGTCGATCCGGCCGAACGCGCTTTCGGCGCGCTTGACCGCGTCGGTGACCTGCGCGTGGTCGGTGACGTCGAGCGGCAGGGCGAGCGCGCGGTCGCCGTGCTTCACGACCAGGTCGGCGACGCTCGCCGGGTCGCGGGCCGTGACGACGGCGCGCAGGCCGCGGTCGAGCACGGCTTCGGCCAGGGCGCGGCCGAGGCCGGTGGAGCAGCCGGTGATGAACCAGTTTTCGGGCACGACGAAGTACTCCGTCCATGGTGGATAGTCGGAAAAGGAGGGTCAGGAAGCGGCGAGGCTGCCCAGCAGGGCGAGCGCGGCTTCCGAGGAACTGCCGGGTTCGGCCTGGTAGAAGATGAGCTGCTGGCCGGGCGCGCTGTTGACGGTCAGAGCCTCGTAGCTGAGCGTCAGCTCACCGACCTGAGGGTGGTGGAACCGCTTGGTTTCGTGCGTCTTCTGCCGGATGTCGTGGCGCGCCCACAGCCGGCGGAAGTCGGCGCTCTTGACCGACAGCTCACCGACCGTCTCGATGAGCCGCGGGTCGTCCGGGTCGATCCCGGCGGCCACCCGCAGGCCGCCGACGGTGTTGACCGCCACGCGTTCCCAGTCCGGGTAGAACTCGCGCGCGTCCGGGTCGAGGAACACCAGCCGGACGAGGTCACCGCTGTGGGTGTGCCCGGCGAACAGCGCCTCGCCCAGCGCGTTGTGCGCGAGCACCTCGAGGCAGCGGCCGAGCACCAGCGCGGGCGTGTCCGGCCAGCCGTCCATCAGGCGCAGCAGGTTCGGGCTGACCTGCTCCCGCCGGCGCGCGCGGCGGCGTTTCGGAGCGGGCTGGGCCAGCCGGTGCAGGTGGGCGGTGGCGTCCTCGTCGAGGGCCAGCCCGTGGGCCAGCGCGTCGAGGACCTGCGGCGACGGGTTGCGCTCCCGGCCCTGTTCGAGCCGGACGTAGTAGTCGGTGCTGACCCCGGCCAGCACCGCGACCTCCTCGCGGCGCAGCCCGGCCACCCGGCGCGACCCGCCCGCGGGCAGGCCGAGCTCCTCGGGACCCACCTGTTCGCGGCGGGCCCGGAGGAACTCCCCGAGCGCGTTTTCCCTGGCCATGTTCCGAGGCTAACTCCGATCCGCGGGACTTGGGTGGCCGCGCCGCACCCACCCTCAGGTGAGCCGGATCGGCTCGCCTTCGTGGTCCGGCTGCAGCAGGGTGGCGGTGGCCTCGCGGTCGTCGACGTCGAGCGTCATCACGGCGTTCCCGAAGTGCGGCCCCGAGACGCAGCTCCAGGTCAGCGGCGCGGGCGGGACGCCGACGCGGCGCGCCAGCCCCTCGCTCAGCCGGGTCAGCCCGTGCGCCCAGCCGGCCCGGAACAGCCGGTTCATGTACCAGGGCACGGTGTTGTGCACCGGCGAGCAGGTGAGCGGGTGGACCGGCGCGCCCGGGAGGTCGGCGCGCGCGACGTACGCGTGGTGGACGTCGCCGGACAGCACGCTCACCGACGCCGGGCCGTCGTCCGCGACCCGGGCGACGAGCCGGGTCAGCCGGTCGAACGAGTCGCGGAACGCCGGCCAGTGCTCGAGGTCGGCGAGCTGGCGGAACCACTCGGAAACCCGTCCGACGAGCCCCGGCCGCGCGCAGAGCCGCTCGTTGACCGACTGCGCGGCCGACAGCGCGGTCGGCAGCAGCCACGGCAGCGACGTGCCGATCAGCAGGTGGTCGAACCCGTCGGCGGTCTGCTCCTCGATCCAGCGGAACTCCTCGTCGCCGACCATCGAGCGCTCGCCGCCGGCGAGGATCCGCCCGGCGCGCGAGTCGATGACCAGCAGCCGGACCGGGCCGAAGTCCCGCCGGTAGGACCACCGGGTGCCCTTGGCGCCGTCGGCTTCCCGGTCGGCCCGGTCGGCGAACTCGCGCAGCAGCCCGGCGTTGTCGATCCCGGACTTCGTCACCTGCTGGAACAGCTCGTCCGCGGCCAGCTCGCGCGGGCCCAGGTTGCCCAGGTGCTGGTAGACCCAGTACGAGACGAGAGCGCCGCGGATCCGCTCGGGCCACCACGACTCGCGTGCCATCTGCGCGCGCCACGCCTGCGAGGTGTTCCAGTCGTCGCGGACGTCGTGGTCGTCGAAGATCATCGACGTCGGCACGGTGGACAGCAGCCAGCGCACCGACGGCTCGCACCAGGCCTCGGAGTACAGGTGGCAGTACTCCTCGAAGTCGGCGACCTCCGTGCCGGGCGGCTCTTTCGGGTCGCGCCGGGCGGCGAGCCACTCCTGCGTCGCGTCGGTGGTTTCGTCGGCGTAGACCTGATCCCCCAGCAGGAGCAGCGATTCCGGCCATTCGGCCTCGTCGAGCCCGGCCATCCGGTGGGCGTAGGCGGCGAGCGCGTCCGGGCCGAGCGCGTCCTGCTCCCGCGGCTTGCGGCACGACCCGAACACCAGCCGGAACCGCGGATCGCCCGGCGTCAGCGTCCGGATCCGGCTGGGCGGCAGGTCGCTGTCCGGGTCGGGCCAGACGAGCTCGCCGTCGAGCCGGACTTCGTAGGGCGTGCTGCGCCCCGGCGCCAGGCCGGTGAGCACGACCAGCGCGTAGTGGTGCCCGGACACCTCGAACGTCCGCGCCGCCGCTTCCGCGACCCGGACTTCGCACGGTCCGGCCGTCTCGACCCAGATCGTCGCCGAGGTGGCGTCGACGTGTCTCAGCAGCGGTCCCAGGAGCAGCTCGGTCATGCCCGGATCCTTGCAGCAGCAAGCCAAGCCGGCAGTTCGAAGGGTCCCGAAACTTCCCGAAAATCGTTGACCGGTCCCGGGGGCCGAACGAACGATCGTCGCAGCTGCGCCCTGCTCCCGGAAAGGATGGACTCGAGTGCGAAGACTCTTCACCGCCCTCCTCGCCGCCGTGCTGTCGATCGCCGCCGCGATCGTCCTGGTGGTCACGGCGCAGCCCGCGTCGGCGGCCACGCTGACCCGCGTGACCGGCTTCGGCACCAACCCCAGCAACCTGAACATGTACGCCTACGTCCCGGACCACGTCGCCGCCAAGCCGGCGCTGCTGGTCGCCCTCCACTACTGCACCGGCTCGGCCTCGGCGGTGTTCAACGGCTACGCGCACGACTACGTCACCGCGGCCGACCAGTACGGGTACGTCATCGTGTTCCCGGAAGCCACGCGCAGCGGGCAGTGCTTCGACGTCTCGTCACCGCAGGCGCTGACCCGGGGCGGCGGCAGCGACCCGGTCGGCATCCTCTCGATGGTCGACTACGCCAAGGCCCACTACAACGTCGACCCCGCGCGCGTGTTCGTCACCGGGTTCTCCTCCGGCGCGATGATGACGAACGTCCTCGCCGCGGAGTACCCGGACGTCTTCGCCGCCGGCTCGGCGTTCATGGGCGTGCCCGCCGGCTGCTTCGCCACCACCGACGGGTCGAGCTGGAACAGCCAGTGCTCGGGCGGCCAGCTCATCAAGACCGCCCAGCAGTGGGGCGACCAGGCCCGCCAGATGAGCGGCGGGCGCAGCGGCCCGTTCCCGCGGATGCAGCTGTGGCACGGCACCGCCGACGACACCCTGCGCTACCCGAACTTCGGGGAAGAGATCAAGCAGTGGACCAACTTGCGCGGCGTCAGCCAGACGCCGTCGTCGACCGACGCGCCGCAGTCGGACTGGACCCGCACCCGCTACGGCGGCACCGGCGTGCAGGCGCCGGTCGAGGGGATCAGCGTCCAGGGCGCCGGGCATTCGCTGCCGCAGAACGGGATGGTGCCGTACGCGATCGCGTTCCTGGGCCTGAACAGCGGTTCGACCACGACCACCACGACGACGCCGCCCCCGTCCGGCGGCACCACGCTGGGCAGCGCGGCGGGCGGGACCGGACGCTACTTCGGCACCGCCGTCTCGGCGAGCAAGCTCTCGGACAGCGTCTACACGGGCATCCTCAGCCGTGAGTTCTCCATGATCACGCCGGAGAACGAGATGAAGATGGACGCCACCGAGCCGTCGCAAGGCCAGTTCTCCTACTCGGGCGCCGACCGGATCGTCGCCCAGGCGGCGAGCCAGGGCGCCCGGATGCGCGGGCACACCCTGGCCTGGTACTCGCAGCAGCCCGGCTGGATGCAGGGCATGGAGGGCTCGGCGCTGCGCTCGGCGATGCTGAACCACGTCACCCAGGTCGCGAGCCACTACCGCGGCAAGATCTACGCCTGGGACGTCGTCAACGAAGCCTTCGCCGACGGCAGCTCCGGCGCCCGGCGCGACTCGAACCTGCAGCGCACCGGCGACGACTGGATCGAGGCGGCGTTCCGCGCCGCGCGGGCGGCCGACCCGGACGCGAAGCTCTGCTACAACGACTACAACACCGACGACTGGAGCCAGGCGAAGACCCAGGCCGTCTACCGGATGGTCCAGGACTTCAAGTCCCGCGGCGTGCCGATCGACTGCGTCGGCTTCCAGTCGCACTTCAACACCAACAGCCCGGTGCCGGGCAACTACCGGACGACGCTGCAGAACTTCACCGACCTGGGTGTCGACGTGCAGATCACCGAGCTGGACATCGAAGGGTCGGGCACGACGCAGGCGGACAACTACCGCACGGTCACGAACGCGTGCCTCGCGGTCGCGCGCTGCACCGGGATGACGGTGTGGGGCATCCGCGACACGGACTCGTGGCGGGCGTCGGCCACGCCGCTGCTGTTCGACGGCAACGGCCAGAAGAAGGCGGCCTACACCGCCGTGCTCGACGCGCTGAACGGCGGGACGACCCCGCCGCCGACCACCACGACCACCACGCCGACGACACCCACTACACCGCCACCTGGTGGCTGCACAGGGACCTACGCCAAGACGGCGGAGTGGAACGTCGGCTTCAACGGCCAGGTGACGGTGACCGGGTCGAACAACTGGGTGCTCACGATCACCTTCCACGCACCGCAGAAGGTCATCGGCAGCTGGAACTACACCGGCACCTGGGACAGCACCGGCTACATGCTGACCGCGCGGCCCAACGGCAGCGGCAACGTCATCGGCTTCACCGTCGAGCACGGCGGGAACCTGACGGACCCGGCCGTGACCTGCTCGGCGGGCTAGAACAGCCGGCCGACCTCGTCCGCGGGCGGTTCCTCGAGGCTCAGCAGGAACCGCTTGCGGGCGAGGCCGCCCGCGTACCCGGTCAGGCCGCCGCTCGTGCCGACCACCCGGTGGCAGGGCACGATGACGCTGATCGGGTTCCAGCCGTTGGCGTTCCCGACGGCCTGCGCGGCGCCGGGGTCGCCCAGCTCGGCGGCCAGCTGCCCGTAGGTGCGGGTTTCGCCGTACGGGATCTTCGTCAGCAGCGCCCAGACCTGCTTCTCGAACGCCGAGCCGCGCGGCGCGAGCTCGAGGTCGAACTCGCGCCGCGTGCCGGCGAAGTACTCGCCGAGCTGGGCTTTCGCGGCTTCGAAACCGTCGTCGTCGCGCGGCCCGAGGTCGGTGAGGCGGGGTGTCCGGAGGTGGCCGTCGAAGTACAGCCCGGCCAGCGCCTCGCCGTCGCCGACCAGGGTCAGCGGTCCGATCGGTGACGCGATGACGGCGTGCTTCATGGCACCCAGCCTACGGGTCAGCCCTGGCTGGTCTTCACCGAGAGCGAGTCGATGCTCATCTCGGCGCCGGGCGTGATGTCCGCACCGGGGGAGGTGCAGCCGCACACCTTGTTCGGGTAGGAGCCGCCGATCGCGACGTCGAAGATGACGAAGAACCCGTGGTCGACGGCCGCTTTCCAGGTCGCGTCGGAGACCTGGTTCTGCTTGACCGAGAACGTCTGGGTGCCGTCGAGGGAGAAGCGCAGCTCCTCGGCGGCGGCGTCGCGGCGGTCCACGACGACGGAGTAGGTGTGGTAGCCGTCCTGGCAGCCGGGGCAGTCCTGGAGGTCGCTGGTGATGCCGTCCGGGTCGTGGCACTCGCCCTGCCACTGTCCACAGTGGAAGGTGGTGGAGTGCTTGCTCAGCGCGTTGACGTCTTCCATGACGTCGAGCTCGCCGATGCTCGGCCAGTTCGTCGCGCCGACAGGGCGGGCGTCGGCGCCCATCGCCCAGAAGGCCGGCCAGTAGCCGAGGCCGTGCTCGGGGGAGGGCTGCTTGAGCGTCGCGCTGATCTCGAGCTGACCACCCGCGGGGGCGGCGAAGTCGGTGCGCTGCGTTTCGATCCGGCCGGACGTCCACTGGCCGTTCGCGTCGCGCAGCGGCTTGATCGCCAGGTGACCTTGGCCGTCGTGGTAAACGTTTCCGGTCGAGTTCGTGGCGGTCTCGAGCTCGCCGGTGCCCCAGTTCGCCGCGCCGCCCGGGTAGCCGGTTCCGGTGTCGTAGAGCCAGTCCTGGGCGTTCAGGCCGGTGCCGGCGGCGCCGTCGAAGTCGTCCTGGAAGACCGTGGTCCAGCCCGCTTCGGCGTGGGCCGGGGCGGCGGTCACGGCGAAGGACAAGGTGGCCAGGACGGCGGTGATTCGTCGGGCGGTGCGCATGGGTTCTCGCTTCCTCGGGGGAATCCGGTCGTCCACGACCTGCGAGGCCGTCCACTTTCACCGCCGGTCCGCGGTGGCGTCAAGGGATGTGCCCGGAAGTACCCGGCACGCGGTACCCGTGGGCAGACCCGGGGGAGTCCGGTTTGGAATTTCTCCTTTCCGGGCATCGCGCGGGCCGGGTGGTGCGGTGGTCTGGACCTTCTTTCGAAGGGTTGCCAGGTAACGAAATCGTGGTCATAGTTTGTTGGCGTCCACAACGAACCCTGCGAACCACCCTCGGACGTCCTTTATGGACTCCGCCGTCTCCTCACCGTGGAGGACACCATGATCTCCCGTCGCTCGTTCCTCGGCCTCACGGCCGCGACGCTCGCCACGGCAGTACCCCTGGCGCGGTCCGCCTACGCCGCGACGCCGGACACGTTCGGCCTCAAGCTGGTGAACAACTCCGGCTCCGGAACCGTGTACGCGTATGTGACCGGCACGACCCCGGACGGCCGGCTCGTGCTGCTGCGCGCCGACGGAACGCCGTACTACCCGGCGTCGCCGTCGGCGCCGACGACCCCGCTGCCGGAGGACTGCGCCATCCCGATCGCGTCGGGAGCGCAGGTTTCCGTGCCCAGGATGGGTGGCGCGCGCATCTACGTCGTCACGGACGCGAAGCTGGACTTCTTCCTCGACCCGGGGCCCAACCTGGTGCATCCGAGCTTCCTGAACCCCGGCAACCCGAACTACGGCAGGAACTGGTCGTTCAGCGAGTTCACGTTCAACGACACGCAGCTGTTCGCGAACATCAGCTACGTCGACTTCGTGGGCATCCCGATGGGGCTGTCGCTGACGTCGGGGTCCGGCACGTCGACGGTCAACGGGCTGCCGGCGGGCGCGCTGGACCAGGTCGCTTCTTCGCTCTCCGCCTTGGGTGGCGAGTGGGCGGCCCTGGTGCAGACGGGCGGGGGCGGGAACCTGCGGGTGCTCTCACCGCACCACCACGCGGCCCAGTTCGGCGGCTACCTCGACGGGTACATCGACCAGGTGTGGCAGAAGTACGCGGGCATGGACCTGGTCGTCGACTCGCAGAACCCGGGCCTGGGGAAGTTCACCGGCCGCGTTTCGGGCGACCAGCTGGTGTTCGGCGCGGAGTCGTTCGCCAAGCCGTCGACGGCGGACGTGTGGAGCTGCGACAGCGGACCGTTCGCGCTGACGGCGGGAGCGAGCGACGCGCGCAAGGCGATCGTCCCCCGCCTGGCGGCGGCGCTGAACCGCACGACGTTGCTGGACAACCCCAACCAGCCGACGGACGAGGACCCGTCCCGCTTCTACGGCGGCGACGCGACCAACCACTACGCGCGGATCGTCCACTCGAAACTGCCGGACAACCGGGGCTACGCGTTCCCGTACGACGACGTGAGCCCGGGGCCGGACTTCAGCGGAGCGGTCTTCGCGGGCGACCCGCAGGTGCTGACGATCACGATCAACCCGGCCCACACCTAGAGGCAGTGCGAAAACTGTCGGTGGTGACGGCTAGCCTCATGGGCATGAACAAGGACGACGCGACGGTCCCGGCGGACCAGCTGACGAAGGGCCAGTGGTTCTGGCATGAGCCGGCGCCGGGCCTCCCCGCGTGGCAGCTGCAGGTGACCTCGGCGGAGCTGCTGGGGGACTCTGTGGAGATCTTCACGACGGATGAGGAGAGGGAGCTGGTTTCGTACCCTCGGGGCCGGTTGGTGCGGTTGGCCGAGGTCGCTTGAGGGGGTTGTGAGGTAGGACACTCCGGGGCCGGGGCCGGGGCCGGGGTGAGGGGTTGCGGAGCGCGCCGGGGAAGGGTCATGGCTCGGCTGGGCCGTGCCGTGCTTACCGGTCTTCGCGTCAGCGTGTCCCCAGTGTGTTCCGCGCTCAGGCCGGGTTCTCGTCCCTCAGCGCCGCCGGGCGCCACGTCATGCGGATCGTTGTTCCGTTCTCTCCCGAGTCGATGTCGGTCTGGTCCGTCACCTTCTCGATCAGCACCAGGCCTCGGCCGCCCGAGGTGCGCAGTCCCGCCTGGTGGGGGCGCGTTGCCGCGATTCCGCAGCCGGTGTCCGTCACCGTCACCGTTACCGCGTCGCCTGCTCGCTTCGCCTCGAGGCGGGCCCAGCCGTTCCCCTGCGGGTACGCGTGCGCCGCCACGTTGGCCAGCGCCTCGTACGTCGCCAGCGTTATGTCGTGCGTGCTGCCCGGGTCGAGGGGCAGCTCGGCCAGCCACTGCGTCAGCTTGCGGCGCAACCCCGCCACCTCGTTCGGCAGTGCGGGCGCCAGTTCTTCGAACGTCGAGGTGACCACGGCTCCACCGCTCGTGCGCATCGGGGACGTGGTCCCGGTTTGGTCGGCGTCGGCGCTCTCGCCGGTATCGACGCCAGGTTCCGGGGTATGTCGATACACGATCCGCTCCCATCATCAGCCTCGGGTCCCCCGCTTCACGGGCTTCTCTTCAGACCTACCCACCGCGACGACGTCTTACCCGTTGTGCTTTGCGTGATGTCGCGCTAACGTGAAAGTGCTCCTCACGGATGCCGGCCCCGCGGCCGCCCGGAGGAAGCTCTCGGATCCAGGCTGATCGGCCTTCTTCCTCATTTCACCGGTTCCGCCGTTCGCGCGGACCGGTCACCTCATCAGGAGACACCCATGTCTTTTCACGGAATCCTTGACACATCCGGAAAAACCCCGTTCGTCCGCACCGGCTACCGGCCGGCTCCGGACGACGTCGCACTGCCGCTTTCCCTTGTCCGCAAGCACAAACTCCGCCCGGGCGACGAAATCACCGGCACGCCGGAGGAAATCACCAGCGTCAACGGCGCCGACCCGGCGGAACCGCGCCCGCACTTCGCCGACCTGGTGCCGGTGCACCCGGACAAGCGCCTGCTGCTCGAAACCACCCCGGCGCGCCTGCTGCCGCGCGTCATCGACCTCGTCACGCCGCTCGGCAAGGGCCAGCGCGCGCTGGTCGTTTCGCCGCCGAAAGCCGGGAAGACGACCGTGCTGCGTGAGATCGGTCACGGCATCTCGGTCAACCACCCGGAATGCCGGCTGATGGTGCTGCTCGCCGACGAGCGCCCGGAGGAGGTTACCGAGCTGCGCCGGACCGTGCGCGGCGAAGTGATCGCGTCCACTTTCGACCGTCGGCCCGCCGAACACGTCGCGGTCGCGGAACTCGCGGTCGAGCGCGCGAAACGCCTGGTCGAGCGCGGCGAAGACGTCGTGCTGCTGCTGGATTCGCTGACCCGCCTCGGCCGCGCGTACAACCTTGCGGCCCGCCCGTCGGGCCGCACGCTGTCCGGCGGCGTCGACGCGGCCGCGGTGCAGCCGATGAAGCGCATCCTCGGCGCGGCCCGCAACCTCGAAGGCGGCGGCTCGCTCACGATCGTCGCGTCGGCGCTCGTGGAGACCGGTTCGCTGGCCGACACGGTGTTCTTCGAAGAGCTGAAGAGCACGGGCAACGCGGAGCTGAAACTCGACCGCAAGGCGGCGGAGCGCCGCACCTTCCCGGCGGTCGACATCCCGGGATCCGGCACCCGTCGCGAGGAACTCCTGGTCACGCCAGGAGAACTGGCCGCGATGCGCGAGGTGCGCCGCGCACTGCAGGGCCCGCACGCGATCGAGCAGCTGCTCGACCAGCTCCGCAAGACGGGCTCCAACGCGGAGTTCCTCCTCCGCGTAACGGGCGCCGCACTACCCGCGGCGGCTTGATTTAGCTGCCCCGGCGTTCCCGGAGCTCACCGATTACTTTCTGCCCGACGCCACGGGCTTCCTCGGCACTGTCGGGCGGATCGCCTTCGCCGGTCTCGGGGAGCTGGGCATCTCGAAGATGATTACCCGTGCGAGAAGGCGCCATGCCGTGGCGCAGGGCACAAAGCGCGCGGCAGGAGACCCGCACGCAAACCTCAGCGCCCACGCGGATCGCTGGCCGCCGAGCGCAAAACACGCGCGAGCTGACCTCGGTCACCGGGGCGGATTGCCCGCCGCCCGGGCATAAGCGCGCCGCCGACAACCGCGCGCGAGCCGACCTGGCCCGGCCGGCCGCCCAGGGCCTTTGTTTCCCCGCGGCCGCCAATCCGGCCTGCCCCGGCGCTCAGCCGGTCAGTTACCGCGCCCAGTGGCCTGCTGCAGCTCGTCGATCCGCGCCGAGGCCTGCGCCTTCGTCAACCCCTCCGGCACTTCCTCCCCGGCCTCCTGCGCCAAAGTCTGCAGGTATGACTTCTGCGGCCCGGTCATCGGCTCGTCGCCGGTCGTCCAGTCGCTCGGGTCCTTCTCCGGGTTCGGTTCCACCTGATCGGTCACGACATCCTCCAATCGAACATCTGTTCGCCTGGCTTCGACTGTAGCGCAGGGGTACGACAATCGCCGGTCACGGGCGGGCCGGTGGGGTCGACGGCGCGCCCGCCTCGTGGCCTGGCCTGCCGTGCGTGCGGCGGTCGGCCTTCATCTGCTGTTCGTGCAGGTGGCGGCGTCCGTCCGTCAACGACTCGAGCAGCGATCGCTCGAGGTCGCGGCACGCCTTGTAGTAGCCGTCGTCGTACTCCTCGACGACCTGGAACGTCCACCGATCGGGGAGCACGTTGAGCCCGATCAGCTCCTCCGAAATCCGCCGCGCCCAGTCCGCGTGGCCGGCCTTCTCGAGCTTCTCGACGGCTTCGCCGAGGGCCAGGTCCGCGCTACCGGTCAGCTGGTGGAACGAGTAGAGGTGCCCGCGCGCCCGCTCGATCGTCTCGAGCGCCTCGGTGACTTTGCCGACGGCCTCGACCGTCGCGGCGTCGTAGTTGTCGACCATGCGCGGAAGATGCCCTGTTCCGCGATTTCTACACCTCGCGGAACGGGGCACCCGCTCACGCGGTGGGCCGCGTCGCGCCCGCGTACTGGCTCAGCAGCGGCGAGATCTTGACGACGTCGCCGCTGGTCGGGGCGTGCACCATCTTGCCGTCGCCGATGTACATCCCGATGTGGGACACGGGGGAGTAGTACGCGACCAGGTCGCCCGGCTGCAGCTGGTCGCGCGACACGGGCGTGCCGTAGCCCGACTGCGCCGCCGCCGTCCGCGGCAACGAGATCCCGGCCTGCTGGTACGCCCACTGCATCAGGCCCGAGCAGTCGAACGTGCTCGGCCCGGTGGCGCCGTAGACGTACGGGCTGCCGAGCTTGCTCAGCGCCGCGTCGACCGCCTTCTGCGCGGCCGCGGAGGGCGCCTTGACGGTCGGTGCCTTGCCGCCGGTGTCCTTCTGGGCGGCCTTGTCGGCGGTGCTGAGCGTCTTGCTCTGGGCCTCGATCTGGTCGATCTGGTCCTGCAGGTTCTTCTTCTTGCCTTCGATGTCCGACGCGAGCTTGGCCGCGGCGTCCCGGGCGTCCTGCGCCCGCTTCGCCGCGTCCGTCGCGGCCTTCTCGGCAGCAGTGGCCTTGTCGGCCGCGCCGCTGAGGTTGTCCATCGCGGCGTTCTTGTCGGTCGCGATGACCTCGAGCGCCGCCGACCGGTCCAGGAAGTCCTGAGTGGACGTACCGGCCAGCAGCGCCGACAGCTTGTTCATCTGGACGCCGCTGGTGAACGACGCGCCGGCGAACTTGTCGACCTGCGTCTGGTACTTCTGCTTCGCCTCGATGGCCTGGGCACCGGCGTCCTTGGCCGCGGTGACGTCGGCGTTGGCCTTGTCGAGCTGGCCTTGCTTGGCGGTCAGGTCGTCCTGCGCCTTGAGCAGGTCCTCGTTGAGCTTTTCGGCCTGTGCCGAGAGGTCGCGGTACTTGGCCAGGGCGTCGGACCCGGTGGGCGGGGCCTGGAGGACGGGGACGGGGGCGGCGGTGGCCGGCGACTGGGCCATGGTGACGACAGTGATCACCGACGCCGCGGCGAGGGCACCTGACACCACGCGCTTGACGGGATGCGAACGCATTCTCGCGCGGGTCTCCTTTGCTGATCGGCCGCCGTCGGGCACCGGTGGCGAGTCGGGGGCCTCGCCTCGGCCCAGCGCGCGCTCGACCGCAACAGGAAGAGCCCGCGAGGGGATCCGGTACCCGTCAGGGGGTATCGGCGGCGATCTCGCGTCGCCGTCTCATCGACGACCGGGGGCCGCGAGATCTCGGACAGGTTACGAAAGGAACACGGCAACGTCCAGGGCTCGCTCGTGACAACTCTGCGTGACGACGAGAAACACGGCTGGACCAGTGGAGACCGGATCGGCTGTGGCTGGGATTACACGTCGTGATACCGGAGCGAATGCCGCTTTTGTACGTCCCTTGTATCCGGTGGGGTGATCCTCAGGGCCGTACTGATTCCGACCAGTGGAGGACAGGGATGTTCACGAAGGCCGCCGTGCTGACGGCACTCACCGCAGCGGCGTTCGCCGTGGCCGCACCGGCTCAGGCCGCGCCGATGGCCACGACGGCGCTGCCCACGGCGAACATGGAGGCCGTGCTGAAGGCGGCCCAGATCGACCCGCGCCGCGCCGACGACACCCAGACGCCGGGCGCGCACGACAGCGTCCTGCTCGTCGAGCAGGCGTTGCAGGCGAAGGGGCTGCTGGCCTCGACCTACGTCGACGGCTACTTCGGCACCACCACGATCACCGCGTACTCGCAGTACCAGAAGTCGCTGGGCTACACCGGGATCGACGCGTCCGGGCTGCCGGGCAAGACGTCGCTGGAGAAGCTGGGCGAGGGCCGGTACACGGTGACGAACCCGGTTTCGGCGGGCAGCCACGTGACCTACCACGGCGTCACGCTCAACACGCGCACGAAGGCGATGCTCGTGGCCGCCGAGGGGATCTTCGGGTCGTCGGTCAGCCTGACGCAGGGGTCGTACAACCCCGGCGGCGTCGACGCTTCGGCCGGTACCCACGACGGCGGCGGCGCGATGGACATCTCGGTGTCCAGCCTGTCCTCGGCGAGCCGGACCACCCTGCTGAAGGCGCTGCGCAAGGTCGGGTTCGCCGCCTGGCTGCGCACGCCGGACCAGGGTTTCGCCTACCACATCCACGCGATGGCGATCTCCGACCCGGACCTTTCGTCGGGGGCGCAGCACCAGACCGGTGACTACTACCTGGGCATGAACGGTCTCGCCGGCCGCGGCGCGGACGACGGCCCCGCGGTCACCAAGGTCACCTGGGAGGAGTATCAGCGCGGCTGACCGCAGGGGAATTGGGGCGTCTCGCGGTGGCACCGCGAGACGCCCCGGTGGTTTGATCGAAACCACCAAACCAACCCGGGGAGTGCTCCGATGGTCAAGAAGGCGTTCCGGTTCGGCGTGGTCGCGGGCGCGACCGAGGGCGGCGCGAAGTGGCTGCAGACCGCGCGGCGGGCCGAAGAGCTCGGCTACTCCACCCTCCTCAGCCCGGACAACCTCAACCTCCCCACGCCCACCGCCTCGCTCGCGGCCGCCGCGGCCGTCACCACCGATCTCCGGGTCGGCTCGTTCGTCCTCGCCAGCCCGCTGCGGACCGCGCGGGCCGCCGCCTGGGAGTCGCACAGCCTGACCGTCGTCACGCAGGGGCGGTTCGAGCTCGGGCTCGGGACCGGGCTGCCCACCATGCGCCAGCAGGCCGAGGAGCTCGGCCTGCCCTACGGCTCGGGCCAGGAGCGGCTCGACTCGATCTCCGAGACCATCGACCACGTCCGGCGGCTGGACGGGGACGGGCACACCCCCGTCATGATCGCCGCCGGGGGACCGAAGGCGCGGCGGCTCGCCGGGGCGAAAGCCGACATCGTCACCCTGGCCGGCGGCGTGCTGACCACCCGCGCGGAGATGGCCGGCTACGTCGAGGAAATCCGCGCCGCCGCCGGCGACCGGGACGTCGAGCTCGCGCTCAACATCTTCGTCGTCGGGGAGCAGGTGCCGCCGTGGATCCGCGGGTTCATCGGCGTCGACGCCGAGACGCTCATCGAACACGACTCGCTCACCATGCTCCGCGGCAGCCTCGACGACATGGCCGCGGAGCTCGAACGGCGCCGCGACGAGCTCGGCGTCTCCTACGTCAGCGTCAACAGCGCCTTCATCGAGGAGTTCGCGCCGCTGGTGGCGCGGCTGTCGGGGAAGTGAGCGTCGCAGGGTCGGTGTTCGCGCCGCACAGCAGCACCGCGACGCGCTCTCCCGGCGACGGCCGGTAGGCGCCATCCAGCAGCGCCGCGAACGCCGTGGCGCCGCCCGGTTCGACGGCCAGGCGGTAGCGGTCCCACAGCGCCGCCCGGGCTTCCAGGATCGCCGAGTCGTCCACCAGCACCGACCCCACCTCGGTGCGGGTGGCGACCGCGAACGCGATGTCGCCGAGCCGGGACGCGCCCAGCGAGTCCGCGGCGACGCCGGACACCTCGACTCCGACCGGCTCGCCCGCCGCCAGGGCCGCGTGCAACGTCGGCGCCGTGCGCGGTTCGACGCCGACGACCCGCGCCCGGCCTTCGACCGCCGCCGCGATGCCGGCCAGCAGGCCGCCGCCGCCGACCGCGACCAGGATCGTGTCGACGCCGCCCGTCTGCTCCAGCAGCTCGAGCCCGACCGTGCCCTGGCCGGCGCAGATCTCGGGCTGGTCGTAGGCGTGGCAGAAGAGCGCGCCGCGGTCCGCCGCGTCCTTCACCGCCGCGTCGTAGGCGTCCGCGTACTTGTCGCCGACCAGTTCGACCGCCGCGCCCAGCTGCCGCAGTTTCGCGACCTTGACCGCCGGCGCGTTCGCCGGGACGTAGACCCGCGCGGCCACGCCGAACTCCCGCGCGGCGTGGGCGACGGCGAGCCCGGCGTTGCCGCCCGACGCCGTCACGACACCGGCCGCCGAAAGCGGGCCCGCGGCGATGATCCGGTTGAACGCGCCCCGCGCCTTGAACGACCCGGTGTGCTGCAGTTGCTCGAGCTTGAACCACAGGCCGTCGTCGATGAACACGGGCGTCCGGCGGACCCGGCCCTCGATCCGCGCGGCGGCCTGCTCGACATCCGAAGTGCTGATCACGTCCCCAGCATGCGCGCGGACCGTCGTAAGCACCAGCGATGTCTTCTATGCTGCCAACAGCTCTGCTTATGGCTGGAGGTGCCGTGCTCGACGCTCGCCGCCTCGCCCTGCTCGCCGAAGTCGCCCGCGCGGGCTCGATCGCCGCGGCGGCCCAGAAGCTCTCCTTCACGCCGTCCGCCGTCTCGCAGCAGCTGGCGAAGCTCGAACGGGACGTCGGCGCGTCCGTGCTGCACCGCCACGCTCGCGGCGTCACGCTCACGCCGGTCGGGGAAGCGCTGCTGGTCCACGCCGAGACGATCGCCGGGGAACTGCGCGGCGCGGAAGCCGTGCTCCGCGCGGAGCCGGCGCGGCTCGCCGTCGGCACGTTCGCGAGCGCCGGCACGGCACTCGTGCCGGCGGCGCTCGCCGAGTTCCGCCGGGCGCACCCGGCCGTCGCGCTGCGGCTGCTGGACCTCGAGCCGCCCGGCGGCTACGACCTGATCCGCTCGCGCGAGCTGGACCTGCTGATCACCCACCGCTACCCGGGCGCGCCGCTGCCCGACGCGCGCGGGCTGGTCCGGTCGCTGCTGCGGGCGGAACGGTTCCGCCTGATCCTGCCCCCGGACCACCCGGAGGCCCGTACCCGCCGGCTCACGCTGGCGGCGCTGACCGGCGAAGACTGGATCTCGGGCAGCCCGGGCGTGCCCAACCGCGCGTGCCTCGACCAGCTCGCCGACGCCGCGGGCGTCACACTCGGGGTCACCTACGAAACCCGGGACTACCAGGTGATCCTGGCGCTGGTGGAGGCCGGGCTGGGGATCGCGTTCGTGCCGGAAAGCGTGCTCGAGCGGGCGGGAACAGCACGGGTCGAGGTCCGCGACGTGACCGACGCGCGGCCGGCGCGGGACATCTTCCTGGTGCACCACCGGCGGCCGGGCGAGCTGGTCACGGAGATGGTGGACCGGCTCAGCCGACCGGCCGTCCCGCGCTCTCGAAGCGCGCCGAGGCCGCTTTGAGCGCGTCCAGGCACGCGCGCACCGCGCCGCGGTCCTCTTCGCCCGCCCGGCAGATCGCGTAGATCGTGCGGGTCAGCGCCGGCCGGGTCGCCAGGATGCGGACGCCGTCGGGCAGCCGCTCGCGGGCCAGGCGCGGGACCAGCGCCGCGCCGACGTTGCCCGCCACCAGTGCCAGCTGCGTCGGGTACCCGCCCACCGTGCAGCTGATCCGCGGCTCCAGCCGTTGCTTGCGCAGCACCTGCAGCAGCCACTCGTAGCAGCCGGACCCCAGGCTCCAGCCGATCCACGGCAGGTCGTCCACTTCGGACAGATCGACCGTCTTGCGGTGCGCCAGCCGGTGACCGGCGGGCAGGGCGAGGTCCGCGACGTCGGTGAACAACGCGATCCGCGTCGTCGCGGGCGGGAGCACCGTCGGCCGGTCCTCCCAGCTCTCCAGCACCGCGACGTCGAGGTCGCCGGCCAGCACGCGGGGCATCGTCTGCTCCGCCTCGCCCTCGTGCAGCGTCACCGCCAGCCGCGGGTGCTGCGCGGCGAGCGTCGCCAGCGCGGGCGGGAGGAGCGCGTGCACCGTCGTCGGGATCGCGCCGACCCGCAGCGGCCCGATGACGTCCTCGCGCAGCAGCTCCAGATCCGCCTTCGCCTCGGCGACCTGCGCCAGGATCCGCTCGGCGTGCGCGGCCAGCACCTGGCCCGCTTTCGTCAGCCGCACGCCGCGGCCGCGCGGCTCCAGCAGCGGCTGCCCCGCTTCCCGTTCCAGCTTCGCCAGCTGCTGTGACACCCCGGACGGCGTGACGTGCAGGGACGCGGCCGCCGCGGCGACCGAGCCCTGGGTGGCGACGGCGTGCAGCGCGCGCATCCGCTCGAGTCCGAACACAGTAGGGACTCTACCGAATGAGGTGCAGAAACATTCGCTTGTTCTTGACAGTCGTGGCCCGCACGCTGGAACCGTGACCACGACCGCGCCCCGCCCGACGACCGCCGCCACGCCGTTGACCGAGCGCCTCGACCCGCGCCTGCTCGCCGCGCTCGGCAGCTTCTGCATCTCGCTGTCGTCGGTCTTCATCAAGGTCTCGCACGCCAGCGGCAGCACGAGTGCGTTCTGGCGCTGCCTGCTGGCCCTGCCGGTGCTGCTCGCGCTCGCCGCGCGGGAACGGCGCAAGTCGGGCCCGGCGCCCCGCGTGCTCCTCCCGCTGCTGGCCGGCGTCGGGCTCGGCCTGGACTTCGTGCTGTGGGGCGAGGCGATCCCGCGGGTCGGCGCCGGCATCGCGACCGTGCTGCTCGCCGTGCAGGTGGTCATCGTGCCGCTGCTGGCGTTCGCGTTCCTGCGGGAACGGCCGGCGAAGCAGTTCCTCTTCGCCGTGCCCGTGCTGCTCGGCGGCCTCGTGCTGGCCGGCGGGTTCGCCGGGAGCGGCTCGTTCGGCCCGGATCCCGTCACCGGCGCGGTGTTCGCGATGCTCGCCGGCGCCGGGTACGCCGGCTACCTCTTCCTGATCCGGCTCAGCGGCGGCAAGGGTGCGCAAGCGCAGTCCCTGGTGCTGGCGACGCTCTCGGCCGGGGCTGTTGCCGTCGTGCTCGGCGTCCCGACCGGCACGCTCGACCTGAGCCCGAGCCCGGAGACGTTCGGCTGGCTGGTCGCGCTCGCCGTCATCGGCCAGCTGATCGGGTGGATCCTCATCTCCGCCGCGCTGCCCCGGATGTCGGCCACCACCGGCGCGACGCTGATGCTGCTGCAGCCGGTCGGCGCGGTGCTGCTGGGCATCGGCCTGCTGGGGGAGACGCCGAGCGTGCCGCAGCTCGTCGGCTGCGCGGGCGTGGTCGCCGCCGTCTGCTTCGCCGGGCGGACCCGCCGCGGATGATCTGCGGGCCGGGACGGTCCCGGCTACCGTCGCCGGTATGCGTGTGCTGGTGGCCGGGGCTTCGGGGTTCGTCGGCGGCCGGTTGTGCCCGGCGCTGGAAGAGGCGGGGCACGACGTCCTCGCGATGACCCGTCACCCCGCGAAGTACCGCGGCGCCGGGACCCCCGTGCGCGGCGACGTCGCCGACGTCGGCTCCCTGCGCGACGCGCTCAAGGGCGCCGAAGCCGCCTACTACCTCGTCCACTCGCTCGACAGCGCGGACTTCAAGCGCCGGGACGCCGACGCGGCCCGCGCGTTCGCCCGCGCGGCGGCGGACGCGGGCGTGCGCCGGATCGTCTACCTCGGCGGCCTCGGGGACGACGACGACACGCTGTCGGAGCACCTGGCCAGCCGCCGCGAGGTCGAGCGGCTGCTGGGGGAGACCGGCGTGCCGGTGACCGTGCTGCGCGCCGGGATCGTCATCGGGCACGGCGGGACGTCGTGGGAGCTGACCCGACAGCTCGTCGAGCACCTGCCGGCGATGATCACGCCGCGCTGGGTCGGCACGCGCACCCAGCCGATCGCGATCGCCGACGTCGTCCGCTACCTGGCCGGCGTGCTCGACCACCCGGAGGCCGAGGGCCGGACGTTCGACATCGGCGGCCCCGAGGTCCTGGCCTACCGCGACATGCTGCAGCGGGTCGCGGCGATCGAGGGACGCCCGCTGGTGATCGTGCCGGTGCCGCTGCTCTCGCCACGGTTGTCCTCGTACTGGCTTTCCCTGGTCACCGACATCGACGTGCCGACCGGACGGGCGCTGATCGACTCGATGACGAACGAGGTCGTCGTCCGCGACGACGCCATCCGCCGGATCGTCGAGTTCGAGCCGATGGGCTACGACGAAGCCGTGCTGCAGGCCCTCGGCGAGCGGGCGAAGAGCCGGCGGCCCGCGTGAAGAAGGCTCGTCTCGCCGGGGTGCTGGCCACCGGATCCGGGCTGCTCGGCGCGTCCCTGGCCAGCAGGCCGGGCTCGCGGCGGTTCCACGTCCTCACGGCGTCGGTCGCGGCGACGTGGTTCGCCGGCGCCGGGCGGGTGCCGCGAGGCCGCCGGGACGTCGTCCAGCCGGTTCTGGTCGGGGTGGGCGCGTTCGGCGTGTTCTACGGCTGCGCGCTGGTGGCCCGCCGCATCCCGCCGCTGCGCCGCGCCATCGCGGGGGTGCTCGACCACGCCCACCGCGGTCCGACGACGTCGGTGGCGGCGACGACGCTGGTGACCGGAGCGGCGGAGGAGGTCTTCTTCCGCGGCGCGCTCCACGACGCGTTCGGTCCGGGGAAAGCGACGGCGCTGTACGTCCTTTCGACGACGGCGACGCGCAATCCCGCGCTGGTACTGGCTTCGGCGGTGATGGGGACGCTGTTCACCGTGCAGCGCGGCCGGTCGGGCGGGGTGCAGGCGCCGCTGCTGACGCACGTGGTGTGGTCGGCGCTGATGCTCGCCTTCCTGCCGCGCCTGTTCCCGCCCGTTAGCCCGTGATCCCGTCGTAGGCGGCCATGACCGCGCCGAGGCCGCGGTCGTACCCGCCGTCCCAGAGGACCTGGTTCATCACGTACGCCACCACCATGCGGTTCGGCGCGTCGACGAGGACCACCGAGCCGCCCCACCCGCCCCACGAGCACGTGCGGCCCTCCAGCCGGTAGCCCAGGCCGTAGCGCATCCGCGCGCCGAGCACGCGGTCCTCGCCGTGGAACTGCTCCTCGAAGACCCGCTCGGCCCCGGCGGCCGACAGCAGACCGCCGCCGCCACACGCCAGGACCGACTGCACCGCCGCGACCGAGCGGGCGTTGCCGTACCCGTTGATGGCCGGGACTTCCGCGCGGCGCCAGGCTTCGGAGTACGAGTCCGCAACGCCGACCAGGAAACCCGGCGGCTTGTCGCCCTGGGGGTCGGGGATCAGCGGCGCGACGCGGTGGTCGTGCCCGGCGGCCAGCCCGATGTGGAAGTCGGCGCCCAGCGGGCCGGCCACCTCCTCGGCGAAGAACGTGCCGAGGCTGCGGCCGGTGACGCGGCGGACGACTTCGCCGACCAGGAACCCGAACGTGACCGAGTGGTACCCGCCCGCGGTCCCGGGTTCCCACGCCGGGGCCTGCGCGGCCAGCCGCGCGGTCACGGCCGGCCAGTCGAAGAGGTCCTCGACGGCGATCGGTCCGGCGAAGTCCGGCAGGCCGGCGGTGTGCCCGAGCAGGTGCCGGACGAGCGTGGTCTCCTTGCCCGCCGCGGCGAATTCGGGCCAGTACGCGGCGACCGGCGCGTCGAGGTCGAGCTCGCCGCGGTCGGCGAGGACCAGCGCGCACAGCGCCGTCATCGTCTTGGTGGTGGACCAGACGGTGGTGATGGTGTCGCGCTCCCACGGCTTCGTGCGGGCGGTGTCGACGTACCCGCCCCACAGGTCGACCACCGGCTCGCCGTCGACGAAGACGGCGACCGAAGCGCCGACGTCGTCGGAATCGAGTGAGGCCGCCAGGACCTCACGCACCTTGCTGAACCGGTCTTCGCACTCACCCCGGATGTCGGTCACGGCGGCCAGCCAACTCCGTCCGGCCGGGCCGCACCACTCATTTTCCCGCGGCGAACCATTGTCCGGAACGAGCCAGAACCGGGCGGAAACCTTCAGAACCGCGTCGCGGCTTCCTATGCTGGAACGAACTCCGGTGCGTGGAGAGGGATGTCGATGCGGACATTGCTCGTGCTGCTGCTCGTGTTCGGTTCCCTGACCCCGATCCCCGCCGAGGCGGCCACGGCGGTGTGCGTGACGTCGTGCGACACGCTCGACCCGTCGCGGGCCGCGCGGGAGAGCTTTCCCCTGCCCGACAAGGTGATCAACGGCCGCGTGCTGCGCCTGCACGCCTCCGACCCCGACGGCATGGCGTGGGCGAGCATCGACAACGGCGTCGCCGGCGACTCCGTCTGGCTCGACCGCTCCTGGGACGCCGGCGCGTCCTGGGAAGGCCTGCTGGGCAAGGCGAGCATCCCCGGCACGTGGACCGGCACGCGCACGCTGATGTACAACCTCACCGACCCGGCGCAGCACCGCCGCGGCTGGGTCCGCGCGTGCGGGGACGCCCAAGGCGTCGGCTGCACCGCGTGGATCTACCCGGACGTCTGCGACGCCGCGTGCGACCGCGCGGCGCCGGGCAGCGGGGACAGCCAGCCGGTGGCGCCGACGACGCTCTTCGGCCGCACGATCCGGCTCCACTTCGACGGCCGCGGCCTGGCGTGGGCCGGGATCGAGGCCGGCGGCGCCGGGGACGAGGTCTGGCTCGACCGGTCGTGGGACGCCGGCGCGAGCTGGCCGGACGGCTCGTCGCTGGGCCGCACGAGCGTCGCCGCGGGCGCGACCGGTACGCACACGACGGCGTTCGCGACGCGCGATCCCCGCGGCCGGCTCTACGGCGGCGCGGTCCGCGCGTGCGGCCGCGAAGCCACGCATTCCCAGGGAAGCTGCACGGCTTGGGCGCGCCCGGCGACGACCCGCGCGGCCGGTGCGCTCGACGCTCTGATGTGGTCCTACGAGCCGTACACCGCGTGGTGGCCGTCGAGCTGGTGGAACTCGGCGGTCGCGGTGACGGCGGTCGCCGACGCGGGCGGGTTCGACGCCGCGCTGGCCCGCACCTTCGACGTCAACCGCGTCGCTTTCCCCGCGGGGGCAAGGAGTTCCGACGCGATCGACGGCGACTTCGTCAGCCGCGCCATCGACGACAGCGCGTGGTGGGGCCTGGCCTGGGTCGCCGTCTACGACCGCACCCACGACCCGCGCTACCTCACCGAGGCGACGACGATCGCGAACTACGTCCACGGGTTCTGGGACACCGGCAGCTGCGGCGGCGGGGTGTGGTGGAACCGCGAGCGGACGTACAAGAACGCCGTCACGGCGGGGTTGTACCTGCGGCTGACCGCGTCGCTGCACAACCGGATCACCGGCGACACCACGTGGGGCCAGCGGGCTCGCACCGCGGGCGACTGGTACCTCAACAGCGGCCTGATCAACTCTTCGGGCTTGGTGAACGACGGCTTGACGTCGTCGTGCGCGAACAACGGCCAGACCGTCTGGACGTACAACCAGGGCCTCGGCATCGGCGGGCTGCTGGAGCTGTGGCGCGCGACCGGCGTCCAGTCCTATTTGGACGCGGCCAAGCGGCTGGCGGACGCGGCGATGGCCCGGTTGACGTCGGGCGGCGTGCTCGTCGAATCCTGCGACACGGGAACGGCTTCCTGCGACGACAACCAGAAGCAGTTCAAGGGCATCTTCCTGCGCTACTTCGGCGACCTCGCGACGGCGACGGGCTCGGCAACCCACCGCGCGTTCGCGCGGCAGCAGGCGGACGCGCTGTGGACGAACGACCGCGACGCGCTGAACCGGATCGGCCAGCGCTGGACCGGGACCACGCCGAACGTGACGGACTGGCGCACGCAGGCCTCGGGACTGGAAGCGATCCTGGCGGCCGGGTAGCTCCGCGCGACGGAATGAGCGGCGTGCGGATCCTCCTGCTCGCGGCCGTCGCCGTGCTCGGCATCGGGCGCCAGGCCGAGGTCGAGCTGCCGCCGGGTCCGGCGGCAGCTCGGCGACCGAACGGCAGAGCACCGACCCGGCCACGCAGCAGGCCGCGGCGCCGGCGTTCGACGGCGCCCAAGGTAAGCCCGATCCGCTGGACGGCCGCGACGACCCGGCGCTGCCCCTGGTCAGCTGCGATCGCGCGCAGGGCACCCGGACCTGGACGGAGTGGACCGGGCGGAACGTCGGCAAGCAGGTCGCGATGGTGTTGAAGAGCCGCGTCCTGGCCGCGCCGAGCGTGCAGTCCGCCATCACCGGCGGCTGACGGTCAGCAGGTCGGCGGCAGGGCTTCTCGGCAGGCTTCGATGTTCGTCTTGTTCGTCGCCTGCTGCAGCAGGTCGTAGAGGGTCTCGCGCTGCTCGTCGCTGAGTCCGCTGAACACCTCGTCCTCGACCGCGGCGAGCGCGAACTCCGCCCGCGCCAGCAGCTTGGCGCCGACGTCGGTGAGCTCGACCACGTGCCGGCGCCGGTCGACGGGGGAGCGGCGGCGCTCGATCAGGTTCTCCGCTTCGAGGTCGTTGAGCAGCCCGACGACGTTCGTGCCGTCCATCTCCAGGGTCTTCGCCAGGTCCTGCTGGGAGCTGCCGCCCTGGTCGCGCAGGACCGTCAGGGCGATCAGGTGCCGCGGGCGCAGCCCGAGCGGGGTGAGCACCGACTCGCTGCGCGTCTGCAACCGGCGCGTGAGCTGGCCGAGCAGCGCACCACACCGGTGGGGCGGCTGGTTGACGACCGGCAGCGACGACATGAGCCCAGTATATGGGCGTCCCAACAGTCGGTGTGCTAATAATGGTTTGTCCGACACAAACGATCTATGGGCGGCTAACGACATGGCGCACCTCCTCCACATCGACTCGAGCATCCAGGGCGAGCGCTCGGTGAGCCGCGCGCTCACCGCGCGGGCCGCGGCCGCGTGGCGCGCCGCGCACCCGGACGGCACCGTCACCTACCGCGACCTGGGCGCGAACCCGCTGCCCCACATCGACTCGGCGAGCGGGCTGGCCGGCATGGTGCCGCCGGAGCAGCACACGCCCGAGCAGGCGGCGGCGTGGGCGCGGACCCGCGAGCTGGTCGACGAGATCAAGGCGGCCGACACCGTGCTGCTGGGCCTGCCGCTCTACAACTTCGGCGCGCCGAGCAGCGTCAAGACGTGGGTCGACCACCTCATCGCGCCCGGGCTTTCGGTCGACCACGAGACGCAGACCGGCCTGCTCGGCGGCCGCGAGTTCATCGTGCTGGCCTCCCGCGGCGGCGGCTACGGCGAGGGCACGCCCCGCGAAGGCTGGGACCACGCCGAGCAGTGGCTCCCGCACGGCGTTTCGCTGACCGGCCTCCAGCCGCGGTTCATCACGGCCGAGCTGACGTTGGCGCACGTCAACCCGGCGATGGCGGAGCTCATCCCGCTGGCCGACGCGAGCCTGGCCACGGCGGAAAAGGTCATCGACGACCTCTGGGTCCCCGCGCGGGTCTGAGGGACGGCGACCGTTCGGCGCGCGATTCCCCGCCTTCGACGACTCCGGCCGGGACCCCGGCGCAGCCGCGCCGCCCCGGCCGGTACCGTCCCGCCGGAGGCCGGGTGGCAAGATGCCGGGACCCGGACAGTCGACCTGGGCGAGGAAGGTCAGGTTTGAGCGCGCACACCTCCCAGATGGACGATATCCGGCTGGTCGCGCAACCCAGCGCGTTGCCGGTCACGGAACTGTTCGTCCGCCTGATTCTCACCGACTGGTCCCTGCTGCCGATGCTGGAGCAGGTGACCGCGACCGCGAGACGGCTGGTCGAGACCGTGATCGACGCCGGCGACCCGCGGTCACCCGCGTTCGTCACACTGCGGCTGCGGCTGCGCGCCGACGTGCTGGTGGTCGAGGTCGACGACGACGTGCCCGGGCTGCCCGAGCCGAAGGTCGCCGGCCCCGGCGAGCGCGTCGGCGTCACGCCCGGCGTGGGCGGGGCCCGCACCACCTGGTGCGAGCTCGAGCTGCCCGGCGGGATGAACGCCAAGCAGGTGCGCCTGCCGCGGCGGCAGGATCGCCGGACCCTGGTCGACGAGCCCGTCTCGGGCGCCCCGGTGGCGGCGGACCCGGAGGTGCTGGAGCGCCTGCTCACCCGGCTGAGCGGCTGGTCCGGCCAGGGCTGAGGTGGGCCACCGTCCCGGCTGTCGCGTCGTCGTCGTGCTCTACGACGGCGTCCGGCTGCTGGACGTCTCCGGGCCGCTGGAGGTCTTCGCCGAGGCCAACGAGCACGGCGGGCGCTACGAGCTGAAGACGGCTTCGCCCGGCGGCGCCGACGTCCGCGCCAACACGGGGACACGGGTGGGCGCGGACCTCGACCTCGCCGCGGCGGACCCGCGCGGCGCGACCGTGCTGGTGCCCGGCGGCCCCGAATGGGTCCGCACGATCGCCGACACCGAGCTCGTCGCGCAGATCCGGCGGCTCGCCGGCGGCGCGGACCGGACGGCGTCGGTGTGCGCGGGCGCATTCGCGCTGGCCGCCGCCGGTGTCCTCGACGGCCGCCGCGCCACCACGCACTGGGACCTCACCGACCAGCTCGCCCGCCGGTTCCCGCGGATCACCGTCGACGCCGACGCGATCTTCGTCCAGGACGGCCCGGTGCTCACCTCGGCCGGCGTCACCTCCGGCATCGACCTGGCGCTCGCGCTGGTCGAGGCGGACCTCGGCGCCGAAGTGGCCCGGCTGGTGGCCAAGCACCTGGTCGTCTTCCTGCAGCGGCCCGGCGGGCAGTCGCAGTTCAGCGTCCGGCTGGAGACCGGCCGCCCGCGCACGGAGGTGCTGCGGGCCGTGCTCGACGCCGTCGCGGCCGACCCGTCGGCACCGCACACCCTCGACGACCTGGCCGCCCGCGCCGGGGTCAGCACGCGGCACCTGACGCGCCTCTTCCGCGACGAGCTGGGCCGCACGCCCGCGCGGTTCGTCGAGCAGGTGCGCCTCGAGTTCGCCCAGCAGCAGCTGGAAACCACGACCGAGCCCCTCGACGTCGTGGCGCGGCGGTCGGGCTTCGGGTCCGCCGAGACGCTGCGACGCGCCTTCGCGCGCGGCCTCGGCGTGACGCCCAGCGACTACCGCGCGCGGTTCCGGACCACCGGGATCGGCTGAACCGGACCCGCCTCCCGATCCGTGCATCCAGGCAGGGAGAGGACGTGGAGGCGAGGAGGCAGCCGTCGTGCGCATTGTCATCGCGGAAGAAGACGCCCTGCTGCGGGAGGGGCTCGTGCTGCTCCTGCGCAGCGAAGGCTTCGACGTCGTCGCGGCCGTCGACCACCCCGGCGACCTGCTGGCCGCGGTCGCGGCGGAGGCACCGGACCTGGCCGTCGTCGACGTCCGGATGCCGCCGACGTTCACCGACGAAGGGTTGCGGGCCGCTCTGGAAGCGCGCCGGATCATGCCGGGGCTCGCGATCCTCGCGCTCTCGGCGTTCGTCGAAGACGGCTACGCGGGCGACCTCCTGGCCGCCGGAGGCGGCGGCGCGGGTTACCTGCTCAAGGAGCGCGTCGGCAAGCCCGGCGAGTTCCTCGACGCCTTGCGGCGCGTCGCCGCCGGGGGCACGGTGCTCGACCGCGACGTCGTCGCCCTCCAGCTGGCCCGGCCGCGGCCCGGCGACCCCGTCGGCACGCTCACCGCGCGCGAACGCGAGGTCGTCGCGCTGCTGGCGGAAGGCCACTCGGTACCGACGATCGGGCGGCTGCTCGGGATCGGCACCGCGGCCGCCCGGCAGCACGCCGGGGACGTCAGCTCGAAGCTGCGCGTCCCCGACGGTGCCCAGGCGATGCTCAGCTACCTGCGGGCGTGAGCACCTCGGCCTGCTTCTCGCGGTACCGGGCGACGTTGGCGAGCTTGACGTCCTCGTAGCCGCGGACCAGGTCGGGCAGCTCGGCCAGCGCGAGGACGCGGGCGCGGTCGACGTCGGCTGCCGTGAAGGCCGCGAGCACCATGCCGCGGTAGTCCTCGATGAGCTCGCGCTCCACGCGGCGCACCTCGGCGCGGCCGAACGGGTCGAGCCGCGTGCCGCGCAGCCGGCGCAGCGCCCGCAGGACCCGGAACGCCGGGCGGAACCACGGGCCCAGGCTGATCTTGCGCTTCATCCCGAGCGCCCGCAGCACCGGCGGGTGCAGCCGGTAGGCGTACTTCGTGCCTTCGCCGAACTGCTCCTCGAGACCCGCCGTGAACGCGGGGTCGAGCGAAAGCCGCGCGACCTCGTACTCGTCCTTGTACGCCATCAGCTTGTACAGGTGCTTCGCGACCGCTTCGGTGATCTCCGTCGGCCCGTCCTCCAGCACCCGCACCCGCTCGACGAACTCCGCGTACGCCCGCGCGTAGCGCTCGTCCTGGTACGCCACCAGATCCGGGACCCGGACGTCGAGCAGGCGCGCCAGCTCCGAACCCGGTTCCGCGTGCACCAGCTTCCGCACGGACGGTTGCGCGACCGACCGCGTCGGCGCCTCAGCCGTCGTGAGGGCCTCGGGTTCGGCGACGAGCTGGCGGCCGCGGCGGAAGGCCTGCAGGTTCGCCGCCACGGCGGTGCCGTTCAGCTCGATCGCGCGCTCGATCGCCGCGGCCGGCAAGCCGATCGCGCCGGTCTGGAAGGCCGCGCCGAGCTGCAGCACGTTCGCGAACTGGTCGTCGTCGAACAGCTCCTCGGCCAGGCCGCGCGCGTCCAGCGACACCGTGCGCTTCGCCGCGGCCTCCAGGGGCGCGAGGACGCTGCCGGGGTCCGGGAAGGACACCGTCGTGTCGACGACCATCCGGCCGGTCGGCACCTCGGTGGTCGACACGACCGCGGTGGTGCGCGCGGCGTCGGCCACGCCGAGGTTCGCCGCGTCCGCGCCGACCAGCGCGTCGCACGCCAGGTAGAGGTCGCACTCGCCGGCGGCCAGCTTCGGGGCCTGCTCGACCGGCTCCGCCGTCACCTTCAGGTCGGACACCACCGCGCCGCCCTTCTGCGCCAGCCCGGTCTGGTCGAGCGTGCGGACGTGCCGCCCGTCGAGCACGGCGGCGGTGGCGAGGATCTGCGTCACGGTGACCACGCCGGTGCCGCCGATCCCGGTGATCCGCACGGTGAAGTCCGGTTCGGACACCGGGGGCGCGGGGACGGCGTCGGCGGCCAGCTCGCCGAGCTTCCGGCGCTGCTTCTTTCCGGTGGGCACGACAGTGACGAACGACGGGCAGTCCCCGGCCAGGCACGAGTAGTCGACGTTGCACGACGACTGGTGGATCGCGGTCTTGCGGCCGAACTCCGTCGCGACCGGCTGCACCGACAGGCAGTTCGACTTGGTGCCGCAGTCGCCGCAGCCCTCGCACACGCGCTCGTTGATGACGACGCGGGTCGTCGGCGTGGCCTGCTTGCCGCGGCGGCGCTTGCGCCGCTTCTCGGCCGCGCACTCCTGCTCGTGGATCAGCACGGTGACACCCTTGACCGCGGCCAGTTCCTCTTGCGTCGCCAGGAGTTCCGTGCGGTCGCGGACCTCGACACCGGCGGGGAGCTTGCGCCGACGCAGCTTCGCGGGCGCGTCGCTGGTGATCACGACCTTCTTCGCGCCCTCGACGAGCAGCAGCTCGGCGACCTTCTCGACCGGCAGCCCGCCGACGGCGTCCTGGCCGCCGGTCATCGCGACGGCGGAGTTGTAGAGCAGCTTGTACGTGATGTTGACGCCGGCCGCGACGGCCGCGCGCACGGCGAGGCTGCCGGAGTGGGTGAACGTGCCGTCGCCGATGTTCTGGACGAAGTGCTCGGCCTCGACGAACGGCGCCATGCCGATCCACTGGGTGCCCTCGCCGCCCATCTGCGTCACGCCGAGGACGGTGCCGACCTGGTCGGGCTCCATGAACAGGGCCATCGTGTGGCAGCCGATGCCGCCGCCGACCAGCGTGCCCTCGGGGACCTTCGTCGACGAGTTGTGCGGGCAGCCGGAGCAGAAATACGGCGTGCGCGCGAGCAGCGGCACCGAAATGCGTTCGCGGCGACGGCGTCCTCGATAGGCTTCGACCGACGGAATGCCTTCGGGAAGACGTCGCGCCAAGCCGGTTGCGATGCCGTCCGGGTCCAGCTCGCCCAGCTCGGTGAACAGCGTCCTGCCGTCGGTGTCCTTCTTGCCGGTGATCGCGGGCGCGCCGGGAACGCCGTAGAGAACCTCTTTGAGAGCCGTCTCGACGAACGACCGCTTCTCCTCGACGACGATGATCTCGTCGAGGCCCTCGGCGAACTCGCGCACGATCCCGGGTTCGAGGGGGTGGATCGCGCCAAGCTTGAGCACGCGGATGCCGTGCCGGCGCAGGCTTTCCGCGTCGAGACCCAGGGACCGGAACGCCTGCTGGAGGTCCAGGTAGGACTTCCCGGCGGAGACGATGCCGATCCGGTCGGCCGGGCCGCGCGCGGTGATCCGGTTGACCCCGCTCGCGCGCAGGTACTGCGTGACCAGCGGCAGCCGGACGGTGAAGAGACTGCGTTCCAGCTCGGCGAGGCTCGTGCCGAGCAGCCGTGACGTCGGCGTGTGGCGGTACCCCTTTTCGAGTTCCGGGGCGGTCCACTGTGGATCGACGATGGCCGTGCCCGACGCGTCGGCGACGTTCGCGACGATCTTCAGCGACGTCCACACGCCGGCGGCCCGCGACAGCTCGACCGCGTGCATGCCGAGATCGAGGACGTCCTGGGAGTCGGCCGGATAGAGGATCGGGATCGCCAGGTCGGCCAGCGCGAGTTCCGAGGCGCACGGGACGGTCGAGGACTTCGCGTTCGGGTCGTCGCCGACCAGCGCCACGGCGCCGCCGCGCGGGTCGGTACCGGCCAGGTTGGCGTGCCGCAGCGCGTCGGTCGCGCGGTCGAGGCCGGGGGCCTTGCCGTACCAGAACCCGGTGACGCCGCGCTGCCCGCCGGCGCCGGCGACGAGCTGGCTGCCCATCACCGAGGTCGCGGCCAGCTCCTCGTTGAGGCCCGGGCGGTGGACGACGTCGTGCTTCTCCAGCAGCTTCGCGCGGCGGCCGAGCTCGAGGTCGTAGCCGGCCAGCGGCGAGCCCTCGTACCCGGAGACGAACACGGCGGGGTCGCCGCCGTGGGCGCGGTCGTGGCGGACGCGGTCGAACAGCAGCCGGACCAGCGCCTGCACCCCGGTGAGGTGCACGGTCCCCGCTTCCCGCAGGTAGCGGTCCTCCAGCGTGAACGTCTCCACGGCGCGGGCCTCCTTCGCGTCGATGTGCTTCCGGGCACAGTGCGATGCCTGCCACAGCTACGCAACAGGCGATGCCGGATCAGCATCCCAGACGCAAATTTCGGTGGGCTCTCGCGTCGACTGGCCCGGATTTTTGCGCGAAGTTACGCTCGGACGCATGACCGAAGAGCCGCTCGACGCGACCGACCACGAAATCCTCGGCCTGCTGCGCGAAGACGCCCGCCGCACGCTGTCGGACATCGCGGGCCGCGTCACGCTGTCGACGGCCGCGGTCAAGCGCCGCATCGACCGGCTGCGGGAGACCGGCGTGATCACCGGGTTCACCGTGCAGGTCGACCACGCGAAGCTGGGCTGGGGGATCGAGGCGTTCACCGAGCTGCGGTTCGTCGGGAACACGAAGGTCGCGGAGATCCTGCGCACGACCACGCGGATGCCCGAGGCGCAGGCGGTGTTCACGATCGCGGGCGACCCGGACGCGCTCGTGTGGCTGCGGGTGCGGGACATGGCCCACCTGCAGAAGACGATCGACGAGATCCGCCGCCAGCACCAGGTCACCGGCACGAAGACGCTGATCGCGCTGGAGTCCTGGTCGCGGGGGACCTGACGTGCTCGTGACGCTGGCCGAGCGCCCGGACCTCGCCGACGCCGTCTACGCGATCCCGTACCCGCCCGGCTCGCCGTCGTTCATGGCCGGCAGCTTGCCGAGCCTGCTGGTCCGCGGCCGCCGGGTGGCGCGTCGCTGGCCGCACCTGGTCGTGGCGCTTCTGGTGGACGACCGGCCGGTCGCGCGCGGGATCATGGTGCCGTTCCGCAGCCGTGGGCCGCTTCCCTCACGCGGCTGGGACGAGGTGGCGGTGTGGGCCGCGGAGGACGCGCTCGACGACGTAACCCCGGATACGGCGTGCGCGCTGGAGATCGCGGTGCACCCGGACCACCAGGGGCACGGCCACTCGCGAAGGGTCTTGGAGGGCATGCGCGCGGCGGCGGCCGGGCTGACCTCGCTGGTGATCCCGGTCCGCCCGCCGGACAAGGCGGGGGCGCCGTCTTCGTCGATGCAGGACTACGCCGCCGAGACGCGGCCGGACGGGTTGCCGGCCGACCGCTGGCTGCGCACGCACGTGCGAGCCGGCGGCCGGATCGAGTCGGTGGCGTGCTGCTCGGCGACGGTCCAGGCACCCCTCGAAGACTGGCGCCGCTGGACCGGGCTGCCGTTCGAGAGCGACGGCCCGGTCCTCGTCCCGGGCGCGCTGGCCCCGGTGTTCGTGTCGACGGCCCAGGACTTCGCGGTCTACGTCGAGCCGAACGTCTGGGTGTCCCACCGGGTGGACTAGCCGCCCAGCAGAACTCCGGACGTGCGCTCCCGGTCGAAGAAGGACTCCGGCCACGCCAGCCCGTCCGGCGGCGCGTCGATGGCGGTCGCCCGGCGGCGGAGTTCGTTCAGGTAGTCGGTGTCGAGAAGCGTGCGGGCCGACAACGGCTCGCGCAGCATCGTATCGATCGGACCTTCGTACAAGTACGCGTCCACGCCGGGGAAACCCTTGCTACCAGACGGGTATTCGCGGTTCGTCGGGAAGTACGCAGTGTCGAGCGCACCCAGCCAGGAACCGCGCAGCGGGGTCAACGACGGCCACGAACCCAGCCGCCGTTCCAGCCGGGCGTTGTCCGAAGTGAACCCGTAATGATCCGCCACGACGTACGCCGAAGGCGTCCAGGAGCGGCTGGTGGAGCGAGTTCCCGCACTCCACCGCGATGTCGTTCACCCGGCCCGGGAAGCGGGGATCCCGGACGACGTCGAACACGGCATCCAGCTCCGCCCGGGCCGCTGTCGAGGCCGGGTCAGTGCCGGAACGCCTCCGCGAGCCACCACGAACCGCCGTCGTCGGCGATCTTCGCGTCGATGACCAGCGGCGCGTCACGCGGACCCGCGAGCCATTCGCGCACCGCGAAGAGGTCTTCGGGCGACCGCACGGTGACGCCGTCGGCGCCGAAGCCGCGGCCGATCGCGGCGAGGTCGGAGTCGGGGAACCGGACCGTCGTCATGTCGGCGTCGCCGAAGTGGTGGACCTCCGCGCCGTAGGCGGCGTCGTTGTAGACGATCACCACCAGCGGCAGGCCGAGCCGGACCGCGGTGTCCAGTTCGGACAGTGCCATGTGGAACCCGCCGTCGCCGGTGCCGAGCACCGGCAGCCGGTCCGGGCGGGCCAGCGCCGCGCCGATCGCCGTGCCCAGGCCCAGCCCGATGCTCTGGAACGCCTGCGTGAAGCAGAACCCCTGTTCGTCCGGCACCGACAGGTACGCGCTCGGGTAGCCCATGAAGTTGCCGGAGTCGATCGAGACGATCCGCTCGGCGGGCAGCAGCTCGTCCAGCAGCCTGCTCAGCGTCCGCGGGTCGATCCGGCCGCCCCGGGAGAGGTCCTCGTGCTCGACGTCGGTCCAGCGGCCGGTCGCGATCCGCGCCGCGACCTCGCCGGAGCGGTAGCCCGGCTGCTCCTTGACCATCGCGAGGACGTCCGAAGCGGTGCTCGTGACGTCGCCGGTGACGCCGAGGTCGATCGGCCGGTGCGCGCCCAGCGCACTCTGCTCGAGGTCGACCTGGACGAGCTTCGCGTGCGGGCTGAGCAGCTTGCCGTGCCGGGTGGTCCACATGTTCAGCGCGCAGCCCCAGCCGACGACGAGGTCCGCGCCGACGATCAGCTCGGCGGCCAGGGGTGAGGCGAAGCCGCCGGAGATGCCGAGCGCGAACTCGTCGTCGTGGAAGAGCCCGTGCGCGACGGCCGACGTCGCCAGCAGCGCCCCGCACCGGGAAGCCAGCTCCCGCAACGGTTCCCGGCTGCCGCGCGCGCCGCGGCCGGCGATGAACACCGGCCGTTCGGCGGCGTCGAGGAGGTCCGCGAAGGCCGCGACCGCCGCCGGGTCCGGCCGGACGAGCGCCGGACCGGCGATCGGCGGCAGCGGCTCGGCCGGTGAAGGCGCGGGCTGAGCTTGGACATCCAGGGGGAGGTTCAGCACGACGGTCCGGCGCTGCTGCCGCGCGGTCCGGAAAGCCCGGACGGTGTCGGCGACCGCGCTCGCGGCCGAGTGCACCCGCTCCGGGACGGCGCCGACCGCGGCGGCCAGCCCGTCCTGGTCGACGCGGAAGTTCGACAGCACCGACGCGCCCGCGGAGTCGGCGGTGAGCGCGAGCATCGGCGTCCGGCTCTTGGCCGCCTCGGTGATGCCGGTCAGCGCGTTGGTCAGCCCGCAGCCCTGGTGCAGCGACAGCACCGAGACCCGTCCGCTCATCCGCGCGTACGCGTCGGCCATGCTCGCCGCGCCGCCTTCGTGGCGGGCGGCGACGAACCGGACGCCGCCCGCGCGCAGCGCGTTCGTCACCTCGAAGTTGCCGCTGCCCACCACCCCGAAGGCCGTGCCGGCACCGAGGCCGGCCAGCGTGCGGCCGACGAGTTCGGCGACGTTCACCGCTCCACCAGGGCGAGCACGCGGGCCGGGCTGCCGGAGCCACCGACGATCGGCAGCGGCGAGACGACGAGCAGCGTGCCGGTCGGCGGCAGCGCGGCCAGGTTCCGCAGCTGCGTCAAGCCGTGCTTCCCGGCGCCCAGCAGGAGTTCGTGGCAGGGGAACATCGGCTCGAGCCCGGGCGCCTGGCCCGCGTCGGTGCCGACGGTCTCGACGCCGAGCCCGGTGATCGGGGATTCCTCGGCGAGCCAGCGCGCGCACTCGGGCGAGACGCCGGGGGAGTGCGAGCCGGTGTCGTCGGCGTTGAGGAAGGCCTCCTGGTCGTGGCTGCGCGCGTCCCAGCCGGTGCGGTAGAGCAGCCAGCCGCCGTCGGGCAGCGGGCCGTGCTCGGCCGTCCACGCGCGGACGTCGTCGATCGAGAGCAGGAAGTCCGGGTTCTCGGCCGCCTGCGCCGAAAAGTCCAGCACGACCGCCGGCGCCACCAGCGTCTTCAGCGGCACCTGCGAGACGTCGTGACCGTCCTTTCCGGACACCCAATGGACGGGGGCGTCGAGGTGCGTGCCGGTGTGCTCACCGGTGTGGATGTCGTTCCAGTACCACCGCGGGCCGCGCTCGTCGTAGCGGCTGATCTCCTCCAGGCGGAACGGGATCGTGTTGGCGAACGGCTCCGGCAGCTGCAGGATCGGCGTGCTCGCGCTCAGGGGAGCGGTGAGGTCGACGATCTCGACCGACCCGTCGCCGAGTGCCTTGCTCAGCCCGTCCAACAACGACATGCCTGCCTCCCGGGTGCCGGTGTGCGTCTCGATCGAGACCCTATGCCCGCCGGGCGCTCCTTGACAGCGGCGTGGTCGCGGGTGTTGTCTTAATGTCGTAGGACAATAGGAAGGTGTCGGGTGATCGAGTTCGTCCTGGACGGCCGCTCGCGGGTCGCCACGTACATGCAGCTCGTCGTCCAGGTGAAGCAGGCGCTGCGGGTCGGCCTGCTGCGCCCCGGCGACCAGCTGCCGAAGGTGCGCGAAGTGGCCCAGGCGCTGGCGATCAACCCGAACACCGTGCTCAAGGCGTACCGCGAGCTGGTCCTGGAGGGACTCGCGGAGGGCCGGCCGGGGGTGGGCACGTTCGTCACCGGCGACCTCGCCGGGCCGTCGCTGGGCAACCAGGCGCGGCTGCGCGAGGAGCTCGTGGCCTGGCTGGAGCGCGCCGAAGCCGCGGGGATGTCGGCCGACGACATCGCCGCGCTCATCGAGACCACGTTGCGGGGCACCGCGGTGCCCCGCAACCTTGCGTAGGGAGTTCCCGAATGGAGCCGGCAGTCGAGGCCCGGGCGCTGGGCAAGCGCTACGGGCGCACGTGGGCGTTGCAGGACTGCACGCTGGACGTGCCCGCCGGGCGGATCGCCGCGCTGGTGGGCCCGAACGGCGCGGGCAAGACGACGCTGCTGCACCTGGCCGTCGGGCTGCTGCGGCCGGACGCGGGCGAGGTGCGCGTGTTCGGCCGCGACCCGCGGTCGGTGCTCGCCGACATCGGGTTCGTCGCGCAGGACACCCCGCTGTACCGCGACTTCACCGCGGCCGAGCTCGTCACCATGGGCGGCAAGCTGAACCGCCGCCGCTGGGACGCCGCGCTGGCCCGCGAGCGGCTCGCCGGGCTCGGCATCCCGCCGGACAAACCGGTCGGCAAGCTGTCGGGCGGCCAGCGGGCGCAGGTCGCGCTCGCGCTGGCCCTGGCCAAGCGCCCGCGGCTGCTGCTGCTCGACGAGCCCATCGCCAGCCTGGACCCGTTGGCGCGCCGGGAGTTCATGCAGGCGCTGATGGGGGCGGTGGCCGAGAGCGAGACGACCGTCCTGCTGTCCTCGCACCTGCTGGCCGACCTCGAGCGCAGCTGCGACTACCTGATCGTCCTGCAGCGATCCCGCGTCCAGCTGACCGGGGCGGTCGACGAGCTGCTCGACACGCACCGCACGCTGGTCGGCCCGCGGGCCGGCAGCGAGTCGATCGCCGGCGTGGCGAAGGTGGTCCGCGCGAGCCACACCGAACGCCAGTCGACCCTGCTCGTCCGCCGCGGCGACGGCCCGGTCGATCCCTTGTGGACGGAGCACGAAGTGACCCTGGAGGACCTGGTGCTGGCGCACCTCGCCGAAGCGGAGACCCGCGTCGCGGCGGATGCGTGGGGGGTGCCGGCGTGATCTGGCTGACCTGGCGCCAGCACCGCAAGCAGGCGCTGTTCACCCTCGGTGCCCTGGTCGCGCTCGCCGCGATCATGGTGCCCACGGGCCTGGCGATGCACACGAAGTTCGACAGCCTCGGCCTGCCCGCCTGCCGGGCCGCGCTCGGCAGCGCGTCGATGATCACCCAGACCGAGGAGGTGGGCCGCTGCACCGGGCTCGGCCACCAGTTCGAGCAGCAGTTCGGCGGCATGGTGTTCGTCGCCGTGCTGTTCGTGGTCCTGCCGGTGCTGGTCGGCGTGTTCTTCGGCGCGCCGCTGGTCGCCCGCGAGGCCGAGCAGGGCACCCACCGTCTCGTGTGGACCCAGGGGGTCAGCCGCCTCCACTGGGCGCTGGTGAAGTTCGGCCTGGTCGGCGGGATCACCGTGGTGCTGGCGGTCGGGTATGCGCTGGGCGTCTCGTGGTGGTTCGAGCCGTTGGTCACCGCGAGCACCGGGCGGCTGGGCTACTTCTCGTTCGACGTCCAGGGAGTCGTCCCGATCGCCTACACGCTGTTCGCCTTGGCGTTGGGCATCTTCGCGGGGACGTACTGGCGGAAAGTGCTGCCCGCCATGGGAATCGCATTGGTCGGCTTCGCGGCGGTCCGCGTCGCGATCGAGGTCCTGGCCCGGCCGCGCTACCTGCCCGCGCAGACGTTGACGTTCTTCCCGGACGGCACCCAGACGCCGAACACGGCGTCGGGTGACTGGGTGCTGTCCCAAGGCGTCCGCAACGCGGCCGGGGAGATGGTCCTGCCCAACTCCGAGATCGGCCCCTGCGGCGCCGGCGGCTGCGGGCCGAGCGAAGCCGGACCCGGCGCGTACAACTGGCTGGAGTTCCAGCCGGGGGACCGGTTCTGGACGTTCCAGGCGATCGAGGCGGGGATCTTCGTCGTGCTGACGGCGGCGCTGGTGTACTTCGCCCTCCGCCGGTTGCGGACGATCGCCTGACCGGCGCCCGGTCACGAGGAGGCCGGGGTCGTGCGGCCCCGGCCTCCGGCGAACGGCGGATTTACAACGTTGCATCAACTCGGGTAAGACTGGTTTTACAACGTTGTAAAGCCGAGCGGAGGCCCTCCCGTGTCGCTGAACCGCAGGCAGTTCGTCGCCGGAGCCGTCGCCGCCACCCTGCTGACCGGCGCGAACGGCGGCCCCGCGGCCGCCGCCGTCGTCCGCCGGAGGCTGGCCCCCGCGCAAGGCGGCTTCTACACACCCAACGCCGCCCCGCTGAAGCCGGCCGCCTTCCTCAAGCTCCCGCCCGGGGCCGTCACCGCGAAAGGCTGGCTCGCCGGCCAGCTGAACCTGCAGCTCGACGGCCTCTGCGGTCACTACGCCGAGACATCGCACTTCCTCGACTTCTCCACCAGCGGCTGGGTCCACCCCGAGCGCACCGGCTGGGAAGAGGTGCCGTACTGGCTGCGCGGCTACGTCGACCTCGCCGCCGTCACCGGGGACGCCACCGCGAAAGCCACCGCCGGCAAGTGGATCGACGCCATCCTCGCGACCCAGCAGTCCGACGGCTTCTTCGGGCCCACCGCCCTGCGGACCGCGCTGAACAACGGCCCGGACTTCTGGCCGTACCTCCCGCTCCTGCAGGCCCTGCGCTCCTGGCAGGAGTACACCGGCGATACCCGCGTCGTCCCGTTCTTCACGCGGTTCCTCGAGTACATGAACGCTCAGGGCAAGAGCGCCTTCGACTCCAGCTGGGTGTCCGTCCGCTGGGGCGACGGCCTCGACAGTGTCTTCTGGCTCTTCAACCGCACCGGCGACACCTTCCTGCTCGACCTCGCCGACAAGATCCACGCGTACGGCGCCAACTGGGTCGGGAACCTGCCGAGCCTGCACAACGTCAACATCGCCCAGGGCTTCCGCGAGCCCGCCCAGTACGCGCTGCGCTCCGGCGACGCCAGCCTGACCCGTGCCACCTACTCCGACTACGCCACGGTCATGGCGACGTACGGCCAGTTCGCCGGCGGTGGCTTCGCCGGGGACGAGAACGCGCGGCCCGGCTTCGGCGATCCGCGGCAGGGCTTCGAGACCTGCGGGATCGTCGAGTTCATGGCGAGCCACGAGCTGCTCACCCGGCTGACCGGCGACCCCGTCTGGGCCGACCGCTGCGAGGACCTCGCCTTCAACTCCCTGCCCGCCGCGCTCGACCCGGCCGGGCGCGCGGTCCACTACATCACCAGCGCGAACAGCGTCGACCTCGACGACGTGCCCAAGAGCGAAGGCCAGTTCCAGAACGGCTTCGCGATGCAGGCCTACCTGCCTGGCGTCGACCAGTACCGCTGCTGCCCGCACAACTACGGCATGGGCTGGCCGTACTTCACCGAAGAGCTGTGGCTGGCCACGCCGGACAACGGCCTCGCCGCGGCGATGTACTCGGCCAGCAGCGTCACGGCGAAGGTCGGCGACGGCACGTCCGTGACCATCACCGAGGACACCACCTACCCGTTCTCCGAGCAGATCACCTTCACGGTCCGGACGCCGAAGCCGCTGGCGTTCCCGCTGTACTTCCGGATTCCCGGCTGGTGCGCGTCGCCCCGGCTGGTCGTCGCCGGGGCGACGGTGGCCGCGGCGGCGGGGCCGGCGTTCGTCAAGGTCGACCGGACCTGGGCGAATGGCGACGTCGTCACGCTCACCCTGCCCCAGCGCACCACCACCCGGGTCTGGCCGGCGAACCACGACTCCGTGTCGGTCGACCACGGCCCGCTGACGTACTCGCTGAAGATCGGGGAGAGCTACGAAAGCCTGGGCGGGACCGCGCGGTTCCCGGAGTACGCCGTGCACGCGACGACGCCGTGGAACTACGGCCTCACCGTCGGCGCGGGGCTGACGTTTTCCGCGGCCGGCGGCGCGTTGCCCGCCAACCCGTTCACGCCGGACGCCGCGCCGGTCAAGATCACCGCGTCCGCGCGGAAGATCGCCGAGTGGACCGCGGACGACCAGGACGTCGTCACGCCGCTGCAGGCGTCACCGGCGCGCAGCGAGGCGCCGGTCGAGACGGTCACGCTGATCCCGATGGGTGCCGCGCGGCTGCGGGTCACGTCGTTCCCGACGGCGGACCCGAACGGGCACCCGTGGTCGCCGGGCGGCGGGGGAGCGGGCTTCCGGATCGTGAACCGCAACTCCGGCAAGGTGCTGGGTGTCGATCAGATGTCCACTGCGGACAGTGCGCGCGTGGTGCAGTTCGCGGACAACGGGACCGACGACCACGTCTGGCACCTCATCGCGAACGGAGACGGCTGGTACCGCGTCCGCAACCACCACTCGGGCAAGGTGCTGGGCGTCGACCAGATGTCCACCGCGGACAGTGCGCGGGTCGTGCAGTTCACCGACAACGGCACCGCGGACCACCTCTGGCAGCTCATCGACAACGGCGACGGCTGGTGGCGGCTGAAGAACCGCAACTCCGGCAAGGTGCTGGGCGTCGATCAAATGTCCACGGTGGACAGTGCGCAAGTGGTCCAGTTCGCGGACAACGGTTCGGCCGACCACGTGTGGCGGCTCGTCCCGGACGGCCGGGTGCGGATCGAGAACCGCAACTCCGGCAAGGTCCTCGGCGTCGACAGTATGTCCACTGCGGACAGTGCGCGAGTGGTGCAGTTCGCCGACAACGGCACCGACGACCACCTGTGGACGTTCGAAGCCACCGCCGACGGCTGGTTCCTGATCCGCAACGCCCACTCGGGCAAGGTGCTGGGCGTGGACGGTATGTCCACAGCGGACAGCGCGGTCGTCGTCCAGTTCACCGACAACGGCTCGGCCGACCACCTCTGGCGCCTGCGCGACGACGGCAGCGGCTGGTTCCGGATCGTCAACCGCAACTCCGGCAAGGTGCTCGGCGTCGACAGTATGTCCACTGCGGACAGCGCCCAGGTGGTGCAGTTCGGCGACACCGGCACCGCCGACCACCTGTGGCGGCTGCGTTAGCGCTTGACGCCGACGATCCCGGCCACGCACTTCGCCGAACCCGACAGCGGCGTGAGCCGGGGGCCGTCCGGCCACCACTCGTCGCACACCGCCAGGCCGGGGCCGGACGTCGCGTTCGGCTGGAGGAACTCCAGGCCCGGCAGCATGGCTTCGATCTCCACGCGGGTGCGGAACCGGCCGGCGCCCAGCGGGCCCTGGACCAGGATCTGCTCGATCCGCTTCGCGATCGCGGTCAGCTCCGGCACCTCGGGGTCGAAGAAGTGCGACAGCACCACGTACGAGCCCGGGGCCAGCGCGTCGATGTACTCGCGCATGACGTCGACCGCGCCGTCGCCCTCGAAGTGGTGCATCGTGCCGACGTGCAGCAGCGCGACCGGCTCGGAGAAGTCGATGTGGCCGCGCACCTCGTCGTTGCCGAGCACCTCTTGCGGGGTGAAGATGTCCGCTTCGACCATGTGTGTGAAGTCGTTCTCGACGAGCAGCGCCCGGCCGTGCGCGAGGACCACCGGGTCGTTGTCGACGTAGACGACCGTGTGGTCCTTGTCGATGCGCTGGACGATCTGGTGCGTGTTCTCCGCCGTCGGCAGCCCCGAGCCGCAGTCGAGGAACTGCCGGATCTTGGTCTGGCTCGCCAGCATCCGCAGGGCGCGGTTGTGGAAACCGCGGTTGCCGCGGGCGATGTCGACCGCTTCCGGGACCGCCGCGCGGATCTTCTCCATCACGACGCGGTCGACTTCGTAGTAGTTGTTGCCGCCGAGGAAGCCGTCGTAGATCCGGGCGATGCTCGGCCGGTCGGGATCGACTCCCACCGGCTTCTGGCTCGGGGACAGCGTCTCGGACATGGCGACCTCACAGGACTTCGGCGTGGGGCCACCCAGCGTAGTAGTTCGCGTCCGCGCGGTAAACGCGAGGTCAGCCGCTCGGGCGAAGCCGCTGGTCAGGGATGTAGTCGCGGGCGCGCTCGGCGCGTTCGCGGCGCAGCCGTTCGAGGTGCTGCTCGATCCGCCGGTCGAGGTCCCGCGCGGCCTCGGACAGTTCCGTCAGGTCGCGACGGGACGCCGGGTAGCCGACGGCCCCCGTGTCCACTTCGTCCCCTGCCCTGTCCACTACCGGCACCTCCCGGATCGGATCGGCCTGATCTCGTCGAAGCGTTACTGCCCCAACCGGCCCTCGCCAAAACAACCGCGGCGGTGAGCCTCGGCACGCGCGGTGCGGCCGTCCGGTGGACCGGGCGGCAAATCCCTGGTGTCAATTTTGACCGAGTGGTAGAAATTCAGGGAACCCCGCGACCTCCAGGAGCCGGTGATGAGCGAGCTTTCCGTGCAGCTGTACTCGGTCCGCGACGCCTTCGCGGCCGATCCCGACGGCACCCTCCGGCGGCTCGCCGCGCTCGGGTTCACGCGGGTCGAGCCGTACGGCGTCGTCGAGAACGCCGAAGCTTTGCGGGCCGGGTTGCCCGCCCACGGCCTGACCGCCCCGACCGCGCACGCCCGGCTGATCGGTGCCGACCAGGCCGCCGTCCTCGCCACCGCGGCCGAGCTGGGCATCGGCCTGGTCATCGACCCGCTCGTCCGGCCCGAGCAGTGGCGGGACCCGGCCGACATCGCCGCGACGGCGGATGCGCTCAACGCCGCCGCCAAGGTCGCGGCCGAGCACGGCGTGCAGGTCGGCTACCACAACCACTGGTGGGAGCTGGAATCGCGGATCGACGGCCGCAGCGCCTTCGAGGTCTTCGCCGACCAGCTCGACCCCGCCGTGGCGCTGGAGGTCGACACGTACTGGGCCACCGCGGGCGGGGAGGACGCGCCCGCGCTGCTGCGCCGGCTCGGCGACCGCGTCCGCGCGATCCACGTCAAGGACGGCGGCCTGGCCACCGACGCCACCGGTCAGGTGCCCGCCGGGCAGGGCCGGGTGCCGATCCCGGACGTCCTCGCCGCCGCGCCGGACGCGCTGCGCGTGATCGAGTTCGACGCCTACGACGGCGACCTCTTCGAAGCCATCGCCGCCAGCCACGCCTTCCTGACGGGGACCGGCCGGTGACGGGCGGGCCGGTCGGCGTCGGGATCATCGGCGCCGGCGTCATCAGCGGGACCTACCTCGAGAACCTGACGAGCTTCCCGGACGTCCGCGTGCTGCGGGTCGCCGACCTCGACGACGAGCGCGCGGCCGCCCGGGCGGCCGAGTACGACGTCCCGCGGTCGGGCACGGTGGCCGAGCTGCTCGCCGACCCCGACATCGAGATCGTCGTCAACCTGACCCTCCCGGCTTCGCACGTCGACGTCGGCCTCGCCGCTCTCGAAGCGGGCAAGCACGTCTGGGCCGAGAAGCCCCTGGCCCTCGACCGCCAGACCGGCCGCAAGCTCCTCGATCGCGCACGGGAGAAGAACCTGCGCGTGGCGAGCGCACCCGACACCGTCCTCGGCGCCGCGTTGCAGACCGCGCGCAACGCCGTCGACGCCGGCCGGATCGGCCGTCCCCTGACCGCGCTGGCCCTCTTCCAGGTGCCGGGCCCGGAAGTGTGGCACCCGGCGCCGGAGTTCTACTTCCGGGCCGGCGGCGGGCCGCTGCTCGACATGGGGCCGTACTACCTGACCGCGCTGGTGCACCTGCTCGGCCCGGTCCGGCGCGTCACCGGGGCCGGCGGCCGGGCGCGCGACACGCGGGTCGTCGGGTCCGGGCCGCGGGCGGGCACCGAGTTCCCGGTGACGGTGCCGACCACGGTCACCGCGCTCGTCGAGTTCGAAAACGCTTCCGCCCAGCTGGTGCTGAGCTTCGACTCGGCGCTCAAGCGTGCCGGGGTGGTCGAGCTGACCGGCACGCTCGGCACCGCGGTGCTGCCGGACCCCAACCGGTTCGACGAGCCGACCCGGCTGCACCTGCTCGGCCACGACGAGCCGGAAGAGCTCCCGGCGCGCGGGCACGCGGCCTCGCGCGGCACCGGGACGCTGGAGCTGGCCCGGGCGATCCGGGCGGGGGTGCCGGAACGCGCGTCCGGCGAGCTGGCCTACCACGTGCTCGACGCGATGCTGGCCATCGACGAGTCCATGACCCGCGGGCAGACCGTCGAGGTCGCGAGCACCGTCGACGTCCCGCCCGCGCTGCCGGCGGGCTGGGACCCGTACGCGAAGACCCTCTAGAGCGGGACGGTGAGCAGGTTCTGCAGGTAGAAGCGCAGCGAACCGACCAGGTCGACGTCGCCGGGGACGGTCAGCCACTGCACCTGCAGGCCGTCCATGAGCGCGATGAACGTCAGCGTGGCCAGGTCCGGGTCGACGCCGTCGCGCAGTTCGCCGCGGGCGGCGAGGACCGCGAACGACTCGTGCACGCCGGCGCGCGCGGCCCGGTAGTGGCGCACGAAGTACTCGTGCGCCGGGTGGTCGGCGGCGACGGCTTCGGCGGCGAGCCGCGAGTAGAGGTCGACGATCCCGGGATGGCGGACGTTGTGCTCGGCGAGCGCGACGAAGTGGCGCAGCACCTCGAGCCCGGGCGGCACGGTCAGCTGCTCGCGCTCGGCGTCCTCGGAGTCGCGCCGCTCGAGCACGGCGGCGAGCAGCGCCTCCTTGGTGGGGAAGTAGTACAGGAGCCCGGCGTGGGAAATCCCGACGCGCTTGGCGATCTCCCGCAGCGACGAGCCGTGGTAGCCGAGCTCGCCGTACGCCGCGGCCGCCGCCGTGATGATGTCCTCGCGGCGGATCCGGCCCTTCAGGTAGCCCCCGGTCACGGGGTCGCGGTGGTCTCGGCGGCGTGCACGGGCCCATCATGCCGCAGCCGGTTTTCGCACAAGCGCCGTGAGCGGACGAACAAACCGGTTGTGCGAATGCCCGCGGCTTGCGAGCATCGCCGGGTGAAGAGCGCGGAACGGCAGCGGATCATCGTGGAGCGGCTGCGCGACGCCGACCAGGTGGCCGTCGCGGAGCTGGCGTCGGCGACCGGCGCGTCGGAGATGACCGTGCGCCGGGACCTCGACCACCTGGCCTCGCGCGGTGTCCTGCGGCGCGTGCACGGCGGGGCCGTCCCGGCGTCGCCGTCCGGGATCGAGCCGCCGTTCGCCGCCCGCGCGACGGCGGAGCTCGCGGCGAAGCGGGCCATCGCGGCCGCGGCGGCCGAGCTGATCCGCGACGGCGAAACGATCGTCCTGGACAGCGGCACCACCGCGCTGGAGCTGGCGCGGCTGCTGCGCGGGCGCCCGGTGACCGTCATGCCGCTTTCTTTGCACGCGGTCCGCGAGCTGGCCGACGACCCGGCCGTGCGACTGCTGCTGCCCGGTGGCGAGCCGAGGCCGGGGGAGCAGGCCCTGGTGGGTCCGCTGACCGTCGCGTCGCTGCGGGCGCTGCGGTTCGACGTCGCCGTGCTGAGCCCGTGCGCGTTCGCCCTCGACGCCGGGCTGACCGCCTTCGACCTGGGCGACGCCGAGGTCAAGCAGGTGGCGCTCGCCGTCGCGGCCCGCGCGATCGTGCTCGCCGACGGCGCCAAGTGGGGCCGCGCCGCGCTCGCCCACGTCTGTCCCGCCGACCGTCCGGACGTCCTGGTCACCGACCCGGGCGCGCCCGAGGACCAGCGCGCGGCGCTGGCCGAGCTCGGCGTGCTCGTGCACGTCGCCGTCCCCTGGGAGAACCGATGACCGCCCCGCCCCGCCCGCGCGCCGCCCGGTTCGCGACCTTCATGTTCTTCGGCCTCAACGGGTTCGCGATGGGCATGTGGGTGGTGCACATCCCGGACGTCGAGCGCGCGACCGGCATCTCGCACAGCACGCTGGGCGCGCTGCTGCTGGTGCTCGGCGGCGCGGCGTTCGCGGGCATGCAGATCGCCGGGCCGCTGGTCGACAAGCTCGGCCACCGCCGGCTGGTCCCGGCGGCGGGCGTGCTGCTCGGCCTGGCCCTGTGCGGCCCGGGGTTCGCGGACTCGTGGTGGACGCTGGGGCTGACGCTCATCCTGTTCGGCTTCGGCAACGGCGCGATCGACGTCGGGATGAACTCCCACGCGGTGGTGGTGGAGCGGGCGTACCCGCGCCCGATCATGGCGGCGTTCCACGCGATGTGGTCGATCGGCGGCGCGTTCGCGGCGGTCATCGGCGCGGCGACGCTCGGTGGCGGGGTGCCGACCGGCGTCACGCTCACGTGCACCGGCCTGCTGTGCGTGCTGCTTTCCCTGGTGTCGGCGCGGTTCCTGATGGAGCCGACCGACGCACCCGCAGTGGTCGCTTCCGAGCCGTCGCAGGTGGTTCGCCGCCGGACGCCGGGCCGCGTGGTGTGGCTGCTCGGGTTGCTGGCGCTGGCGCTGATGCTCTCGGAGGGCGTGGCGAACGACTGGGCGGCGCTGCACATGGAGAAGGTCCTGGGCACGTCCTCCTCGACGGCGGCGCTGGCGTACGGCGCGTTCGCGGTGGCCATGACGACCGGCCGCTTCCTGACCGACCGGGTGGCGGCGTGGGCAGGCCCGGCGGCGATCGTCCGCTACGGAGCGACGTTGGCGGCGGTGGGGCTGACGACGGCCGCGGCGGCGCCGTGGGTGCCGGTGTCGCTGGTGGGCTGGGCGCTGTTCGGGCTGGGGTTGTCCGGTGGCGTGCCGCAGTTGTTCACCGCGGCGGGGAACCTGGACACGCGGGCCTCGGGGGCGTTGATGGCCCGCGTGGTGGGGCTGGGGTACGTGGGTCTGCTGGCCGGGCCGGCGTTGATCGGCGGGCTGACGCGGTGGATGCCGCTGAACGTGACCTTCGCGGTGCCGGTGGTGCTGTGCGTGCTGGCCGCGGTGTTCGCGGGGGTGCTGAGCCCGAAGCCGGAGCCGGTGGAGGAACCGGTCGGTTCGTGACCGCTAGTGCACCCGTTCCCCGGCCGGTTCGGTGTGGACGACGACCGCGGTCAGGTGCGGGACGACGTGCACGAGCCGGTGCTCCACCTCGTGCGCGAGCGCGTGGGCCTGGGTGACCGTCAGCTCCGCCGCGACCGCGACGGCCAGCTCGGCCCGCAGGTGGTGCCCGATCCAGCGCATCCGCAGGTCGCGGACCTCGCACACACCGTCCACTTCGGACGCTGTCTGCTCGGCCAGCTCGACCGAGGCCGGGTCGACGGCGTCCAGCAGCCGCCGGAAGACCTCCTTCGCCGCGTCGCGCAGCACGAACAAGATCGCGACGGTGATGCCGAGCCCGACGATCGGGTCCGCCGCGGGGAAGCCGAACGCGACTCCGGCGGCGCCCGCGACGACGGCCAGCGAGGTGAAGCCGTCCGTGCGGGCGTGCACGCCGTCGGCGACCAGCGCGGCCGAGCCGATCTCGCGGCCGACCTTGATCCGGTACCGCGCGACGAGTTCGTTGCCGGCGAAGCCGATGACGCCCGCGGCGGCGACCACCCACGGGTGCCCGACCGGCTCGGGAGCGAGCAGCCGTACGACGGACTCGTACCCGACGAGCACCGCCGAAGCCGCGACGACCAGCACGACGACCACCCCGGCCAGGTCTTCCGCGCGCCCGAGGCCGTAGGTGTAGCGGCGCGTCGCCGCGCGTCGGCCCAGCAGGAACGCGACGCCGAGCGGGACGGCGGTCAGCGCGTCGGCGAAGTTGTGGATGGTGTCCCCGAGCAGCGCGACCGACCCGGTCACGAGCACGAGCGCCAGCTGCGCGACGGCGGTCACGAACAGCGCGGCGAACGACCAGGTCAGGGTGCGCAGGCCGCGCGCGCTGGTTTCGAGCGCGTGGTCGACGCGGTCGGCGGAGTCGTGGCTGTGCCCGTGTCCGTGTCCCATGCTGCGAGTCTATCTGCGCACACACGCAGATACGCAAGTAGTAAGGTTCTCGGCATGCACGCGTCGCTGCCGGAGTTCGACATGCCCACCGACGAGCAGGTCCACCTGGCGGCGGAGTCGTTCCGCCTCCTCGCCGACCCGACCCGCATCAAGGTCCTGTGGGCGCTGCTGCAGGGTGAGTCTTCGGTGGCCTGCCTGGCCGAACTGGCGGGCGCGGCCCCGACGGCGGTGAGCCAGCACCTGGCGAAGCTGAGGCTGGCGGGCTTGGTGAGGGGCCGCCGCGAGGGAACGTTCGTGTACTACTCGGCAGCGGACGACCACGTCCGAGGGTTGCTGGCCCAGGCCCTGCACCACGCGGACCACCTGGACCGCGACCTCCCCGCCGAGCACGCCCACCGGCCCTAGCCGATCGGCTCCTGCAGCTCCGTCACCCAGCCCGCCGGATCCTCCGGGCAGTCCAGGTACAGCTCCCGCTGCGACCCCGCCGACGCGAACCCGTGCTCGTCGATCCACCGGACCACCGCCTGCCAGCTCGGCAGCACGCCGTCGATCGCGCCGTGGTGGACCAGTGTTGCGGCGCGCGTCGCCGGGAGGTCCGCCACCTTCAGCCCGTTCAGATCGCCCCCACCCACCGACGCCGGAACCGCCGCGTGGACCACCACCTCGTCCTCCGCGCGCTGCTCGTAGTAGCACGTCAGCCGCCCGGCCGGAGTGACGTCCGCCGCGGGGAGGCGCTGACCGAGTTCCGCGCACAGCGGGCGGACCACCGGCCCGATCGCCTCGGGCGCGAACCCCGCCGCCACGCCCGTCAGCTCCACCACGCGCATCGCCGGCAGCTCCTTGACCACGACGTCGGGCGCGGTTCCCTCCGCCTCGATCGTGCGCAGCCGCGCCTCGACCTGTGCCAACCGCGCCGCGCCCTCCGCCAGCGCCGCCTCCAGCTCCGCGCGCCGCAGCGTCAGCATCCCGCGCACCTGCTCCGCCGGAACCTCGTCGGCCAGCAGCGTCGCCACCTGGTCGAGGGTGAACCCGAGGTCCTTCAGCGCGACGATCCGGTTGAGCCGCGCCAGCTGGCCCGCCGCGTAGCTGCGGTAGCCCGTCGCGGGGTCGACGCGCGCCGGCCGCAGCAGCCCGAGCGCGTCGTAGTGGCGCAGCATCCGGACCGACACGCGGCCGTGGCGGGCGAAGTCGCCGATCGAGAACACGCCCCGATCATTCCGCAGGCGGCACGAACCCGCCGACGACGTCGGCGGCGAGCTCGGCGAACGTGATCGCGGTGTCGTCCTCGCCGGCCGGCCCGACCACCTGCAGCCCGGCCGGCAGCGGGCCGCCGATCGGCGCGCTCACCGCCGGCAGCCCGGGCAGCGACGCCTGCGCGATCCAGAACACCTGGTCGTCGTAGCGGCGGCGGTCGTCGTGCGCCGGGGCCGTCGTGAACACCGTCGGGCAGAGGAAGACGTCGACGTCCGCGAAGTACCGGGCCCAGGCCGCGCCCAGGTCCGCCCGCCGCCGCTCCTGGCCGTCGGCGCCGTCCGGTTCGCGGCCTTCCTGCGCGGCAAAGAACCACTCCACCTGGAAGCCGAACGCGTCCGCCTGGACGACCGGATCGACGCCGTCCGGCCAGCCTTCGGCCACGGGCACCCCGGCCTTGGCTAGCGCGTCGACGGCGTCCGACAAGGCCGCCCCGACCTCCTCGGTCACCGGGCAGGCCGGGTCGTCGAGCACCACGCCGACGCGGAAGTCCGCGAGCCGCGACCGGCGCGAAGACGTCAGCCGCTCAGCGGTGACGCTCAGCGCGAGCCGCAGGTCGGCGGCCGACCGCGCCAGCGGGCCGACCGCCGACGGGAACTCCCGGGGCAGGTCGGTGACCGGCCCGGGCGGCTGGAAACCCCGCAGCGGCACCGTTCCCGGCGTCGGCTTGAGGCCGTAGACGCCGCAGTAGGCCGCCGGGATCCGGATCGACCCGGCCAGGTCCGAGCCGTACTCCACAAAGGACAGTCCGGCGGCGAGCGCGGCCGCCGCGCCGCCGCTCGAGCCGCCCGGCGTCCGCGCGGGGTCCCGCGGGTTGACGGTCCGCCCGTAGACCGGGTTCTCCGTCCGGCCGAAGTCGGCGAGCAGGTGGTGCACGTTCGACTTCCCGACCACGATCGCGCCGGCCGCCTGCAGCCGCTCGACGACGACGGCGTCCCGATCCGCCACGGCGTCGGCGAACGCGGGTTCGCCCCAGGTCGTGGGCAGGCCCGCCACCGCGAAGGCGTCCTTGATCGTCATCGGGACGCCGTGCAGGGGGCCGCCGGTGGTCGCGTCGGCGCGCGAAGCGGCTTCGAGCGCGTAGTCGCGGCGCGTGGCGACGACGGCGTTGACGTCGGAGGCCTCGATGCGCGCGAAGAGCTGTTCGGTCAGGTCACGCGACGACAGCGCGCCCCGGCGGAGGCCGGCGGCCACTTCGGTGGCGGTGCGGAAGAACGTCATGGGTCCGGGATACGCGCTGACACGGTGTCAGGGTCAACTGTCGAGTCCGGCCGCGCCCGTTCGTCCTCGGGGAAACCCTCGACGAAGGAGCGAAATGGACACCATGGACTTGTACCGGCGCGCCCAGGACGAGTTCGACGCGGTACTCGCGGCGGTGCCGGAGGGCCGGTGGGACGCGCCGTCGGCGTGCGCGGAGTGGTCGGTGCGCGACGTCGCCGGGCACGTCGTCTGGGGCCAGTGCCAGCTGCGGGCGTGGGCGAGCGGCGCGGAGTACGGCGAGACCGCCGGTGCGCCGGGCGCGCCCCATCCCGCGGTGCTGGCCGGGACGGACCCCGTACAGACGTGGCGGGCCGCGTCGGTCCGGACGCTGACCGAGGAGGAGCTGAGCCGCCCGGTTTCGTTGCCCGGCCTGGGCGAAGTGCCGGTCGCCGGGATCGTGCCGCTGCTGATCACCGACCTGGTCGTCCACAGCTGGGACATCGACCAGGACGTGCGCCTGGAGCCGGAGCTGGTGGCGGTGGCGTTCGGCTGGGCCCGGGCGAACGTCGTGCGCCGGCCGGGGTTCTTCGGGCCCGAGCTCGACCCGCCCGCGGACGCCGGCGAGCAGACGCGGATGCTGGCCTTCCTCGGCCGCCGGGCGGCCGCGGTGGTTTCCGCGTCGCGCCCGGGTGGTAACCAGCGGTGACGCCGCCCGAACCGCGGGCGCCGCACTGGCGGAGGGAAACCCGATGCCGACCGCAGATCGCATGACCGCACCCCCGGCGCCCCCCGAGCCGGTCCCGCCCGATCCCGCCGCGCCGAACCCGTCGCTGCCCGGGCCGGACCCGGACTTGCCTGCCCCGGAGCCGGGCACGCCGGTGCCGGACCCGCTGCCGCCGGAAACCCAGCCGGGCCCGGGGCGCCACTGAGTACGAAGATCAGATGATATGAGTTTCGTATGACTTCGTGTACGGTCGTGGCATGACAACAGCGCAGAACTACCGGCGGATGGTCAACGCCGGGAACAAGATCGTCGTGGGGCTCCAGCGGCTGGGCGTCGCGTTCGGGCCGATGCAGCTGCTCACGGTCCCGGGGCGGCGCACCGGCGTGCCGCGCACGTTCCCGATCGCGGTCATCCCCATCGACGGCGAGCGGTTCATCTTCCAGGCCTACCCGAAGGCGGCCTGGGTCGCGAACGCGCGAGCGGCGGCCGAAGTGACGCTCACCCGCGGCCGCCGGACGTCCCCGGCGCGCCTGACGGAGGTGCCGGTGGAGGAGCGCCGGCCGCTCCTGCGCCGGCTGGTCGCGGACAGCCCGGCGAGCGTGGGGAAGCGGCTGGTGACGACGGGGCTGGCCGACGCGCCGACCCCGGAAGCGGCGGCCGCGGCGGCCGAGCGCATCGCGGTGTTCCGCGTCGACCCGGTGTGAGCCGCGCGCGGGTCACGTCGTGCGGGCCGCCAGCTGCTCGAGCCCGTCGCCGGACAGCCGCTCCAGCGCGGCTTCGCGTCCGGTCATCGCCATCACAAGCGCGAGCATCGGCCCCCGGACCTCCGGCCCGCTCCCGGCCGACCAGTCCGCGTCGTCGGCCCGCAGGGTAAGCCCCGCGACCCGGCTCTTCGCCCCGATCAGCAGGTTCGACCGCCGGTAGAACTCGGCCACCCTGATCAGCGTCTCGGCCGGGAACGCGCGGGTCAGCCCGAGCGGCCAGCGGATGTCCGTCCCGTGCACGACGACCTCGCCCAGCCACGAATCCGCCGGCCCCGGTGGTCCCGTCGTATCGGTGACGTGGGCACGCAGCCGGGCGAGCGTCGCGTCCGGGCCGCCGGCGGTCTCGCGGGCGATGTTCCGGCTCGTCATCGCCGAGAACCGGAACCCGGAGGCGGCCAGCCGCGCGAAGAACGTCACCGGGGTCAGCGTCGCGGTCGAGACGAGGTGGCCGAGCACGTCGTGCACCGTCCACTCGCGACACAGCGAGCGCGTCGACCAAGCGGTCACGTTCGCGAGGTCGTCGGCCAGTGCGGCGCGTTCGCGGTGGATGCCGGGCCAGGGGCCGGAGTCCGTCATCGGACCTCCTCGGGCCGTCCGGGATCGGCGATCCCGGTGCAGGCAGGTCGTCCGCGGGGGCCGGGGCGTTACAGACCGGCCGGCTCCGCCGTGCCGCCCTCGAACGCCCGCAGCACCTGTTCGGCGGCGGCGCGCGCGGCCGGGCCCGGTTCGATCACGCGGTCGCCGTCGGGCTGCGGCGCCGGCGCGCCCGCCAGCAGTTCCACCAGCGCGACGGCGAGTTCGCGCACCTTGACGTTGAACTGCTGGCTGGCGCGCCGCAGCGTCGCCCAGGCCTCGTCGGGACCGCAGCGGCGCAGGGCGATGACGATGCCCTTCGCCTCCTCCAGCGCGGCCCGCGACTGCAGGAGGTCCAGCATCTGCTCGATCCGGTCGGGCAGCGCCGCTTCGGCGACGACGAGCGCCATCGCCGTCAGCCTTTCGTGCCGCCGCAACACCTTCAGCGTCTCTTCGGTGGCGGGCCGGTCGAGCGTCATCGACAGCACGAGCCTGCCCTCGGTGTCCCACAGCGCGGGCAGCGCGGCGGAACCGCGGACGCGCGTCCAGTCCGCTCCGGGGTGGCGCTCGAGCAGGGCGGTCAAGGTGAGCGACGGCCAGCGTTCGTCGGCGAGGACGTCCGCGGTGACGACCGGCTGTCCCGTGTCACCGGCGGTCGCGACCGGCCCGCCGAGGCCGTCCAGCTGGGCGGGCACGAAGACGTCCCCGATTCCGCGGGACGCGACGACGCGCAGCGACGATCCGTGGTGGTGCACGGAAACCGCCGCGCCGACGGCGCCGGGCGTGTCGGCGGCGATGCGCTCCAGGAGCTCTTCGAGCAGCGCGGTCACGGGCTTGGTCATGGCACTGTCCTGCGGGCGGTCAGCCGGCGGTGTGCCGGGAACTCGACGGAAGCTCGGATTCTGTTCTAGCATGTCGTCAAGATGATGACAAGATGTGGGTCGTCGGAAGGATGACGAATGGGTGACGGTGACCCGGTCGGAGCGCTGAGCCGGATCCACGAGGTGGTCGCGGCGGCCCGCGCGGGCACGGCGGACCGCGAGCGGCTGCTGACGGCGCTGTCCGACCTGCGCGTGCTGCGCGAGGAGCTGGCCGGCTGGGAACCGGAGCTGATCACGGCGGCCCGCACGGCCGGCGCGAGCTGGGTGGCGCTGGCCCCGGCGCTGGGGGTGGCGAGCCGCCAGGCCGCGGAACGGCGGTACCTGCGGCTGCAGCCGTCGGACACGGGCGAGAAGACGGGCGAGGCGAGGGTCGACGCGGAGCGCGACCGCCGGGCGGGCGACCGCGCGGTCGCCGACTGGGCCCGCCGCAACTCGGCGAGCCTGCGCAAGCTGGCCGGCCGGGTGAGCGCACTGGACGGCCTCGACGCGGCGGCCCAGGAGAGCGCGGACCGCCTGGGGGCAGCCCTGGGCGACGACGACCCGGCGACGCTGCTGCCCCCGTTGGTCGCGGCCCGGTCCCACTTGGCCGGCGACCACGCGGGGCTGGCGGAGGAACTGGGGGAGATTTCCGAGGAGACGGCCCGCCTCCGCCGCGACGCCGCCGGCAACCGGCGGGCGAAGGACTAGCCGGGAGGTATCGCCGGCCGGGGCGCTTGCTGCCAGGACAGGCCGGTGGGCTGCGAGTGCCGTGCGCGGGTCGAGCTGCAGTTCGCTCGTCGCGAGCCCCCGTGCGCCAGCTTGCTGCCAGGATCGGCCGGTGGGCTGCGAGTGCCGCGCGCAGCCCGAGCGGCAGCTTGCTCGTCGCGAGACCCGTGCGCGGCCGAGCCGCAGCTCGCTCGTCGCGAGCCCGCGCGCGCCGGCCGCCCGCCGCCCGGCTCCGCCCAGACCTCCGGCCCCCACCACCCGCAGCCGATGCCCGGCAAAACCGGGCCCGTGCCGTGGCCGATCCTCACCGGCGTCCCGGTGCTGATGGCGGCCGGGCTCGCCGTGCGCCGGCCGGGTGTCTGAGTCCCGCCGTGATCGGGTACCACCCCGGCATGGACGACAAGATCCCCGACCGCACCGAAACCCGCGCCGAGCTGCTGCCGGAGGAGCAGGCCGCCGACAGTGCCGACCCCGAAGCCCAGGCCCGCCAGGTGCTCGAGGACTCCGACCGCCGCACCGAAGACCCGAAGCCCACGATGCGCCGCCGCCCCGAGGAAACGGCCTAGTCGCCGCGGAAGTTCTCGTGCGCGCCGGGGTGACCCGGCCGCGCGCGGGCTTCTTCGTCCTCCAACGGCCCTTCCGGCTCGTCCCGGCGGGGCGGCACGTCGACCGGATTGCCGCTCGAGTCCTCTTCGCCGGCTTCGTCACGTGGTTGCGTCATCCTGGCGGCTACCCGGCGGACACCGACGTCAACCGCGACGGCTCCCGCGCCTCACCACGCAGCAGCAGCACCGCGACCAGCCCCAACGCGGCCACGGCGGCGAAGAAGTAGAAGCCCCACGGGTACGCGACCCCGGCGGTGACCAGCGCGCCGGTCACGAACGGCCCGAGGATCGAACCGAGCCGCCCGACCGCCGACGTCAGCCCGAGCGCCGTGCCCCGCGCCTGCGCCGGGAACACCTGGGCGACGTACCCGTAGATCAGCACCTGCGCGGAGAACACGAACACCCCCGTCAGCAGCACGACCGCGTTGAGCACGAACGCGTTGCCGATGCGCAGGCTCAGCGCCGCGAGCAACACGGCACCGGCGCCGAACCAGATCCGGGCGATCGGGCGGATCCCGAACCGGTCGGCGATCGTGCCGGCCAGCAGCAGCCCGAGCACCGCGCCGATGTTGAGCACCAGCAGCAGCGTGATCGACGTCGAAATCGGGTACCCGGCGGTCCGCATCAGCTGCGGCAGCCACGTGTTGAGCCCGTAGACCAGCAGCAGCCCCATGAACGACCCGGTCCACACGGCGAGGCTGATCCGCCGGAACCGCGCGCCCAGCAGGTCGCGCAGCCCGACGCGCTCGGTCTCGGGCTGTTCTCGAGCCGCCAGGTACGCCGCGGATTCGGGCAGCTTCCACCACATCAGCGGCACGGCCAGCAGCCCGACGATCCCGCCGCCGTAGAACAGCACGTGCCAGTCTTCCTTCGCGGACAGCGCGAGGATCGACGTCAGCACCGCGCCGACGTGGTAGCCGGTCATGGTGAACGTGCTCGCGCTGGCGCGCCGCCGCGCGGGCAGGTTCTCCGACATCACGGTCAGCGCCACCGGCATGCACGCGCCGAGCCCGAGCCCGGCGACGAACCGGAAGACCCCGAACATCGCGACGCTCGACGCCACCGGCGTCAGCAGCGTGAACAGCGAGAACAGCAGGACCGAGCCGATGAGCAGCACGCGGCGGCCGAACCGGTCGGTGAGCGGGCCGAGGCAGGCCGCGCCGACCGCCACGCCGATCAGCGACACGGTGGCGACCAGCGTCGCCCCGGCCGCGGTGAAACCGAGGTAGCCGCTCTTGAGCAGGGTCGGGATGGTGGCGCCGAGCGCGACCAGGTCGTAGCCCTCGAGCAGGACGGTCAGCCAGCAGAGGACCGCCGTCCACACGGGACGGGAAGACGTCGTTGTCATGGTTTCCTCAGAACGGGTAGCCCGCGATGTCCGCGCGCACGGTCAGCCATTGGGTTTCGGTGAAGGCCTCGATGTTGGCCTGGGCGCCGCCGAAGCGGGAGCCGTTGCCGGAGTCGCCGACGCCGCCGAACGGGGCGGTGGGCTCGTCGCCGACGGTCTGCTCGTTGATGTGCACCTTGCCCGAGCGGACCTCGTCGGCCAGCGTCATCGCGGTGCCGACGTCGCCGAGGATGCCGACCGACAGGCCGTACTCGGAGTCGTTGACGATCCGGGCGGCCTCGTCGAGGTCGCGGTAGGCGCGCACCGGCGCGACCGGGCCGAAGATCTCCTCGCGCCACGCCGGGGTGTCGCCGGACAGTCCGAAGAGGACGGTCGGCGGGTAGAACGGCGCGTCGGGCTTGCCGCCGGCCACCACCCGGGCGCCCGCCGCGACACTGCGGTCGACGACGTCGGTGACGTGCGCGAGCTGCCGGTCGTCGATGATCGGGCCGAGCGCGACCTCGCCGGTGGCCGGGTTGCCGACCGGCAGCCGCCGCGCTTTCTCCGCCAGGGCCTCGACGTATTCGTCCACTTGGGACTCGTGGACGAGGTGGCGGCCGGTCGTCATGCAGATCTGGCCCTGGTGCAGGAACGAGCCGAACGCGCCGGCGGACGCGGCCTTGGCGACGTCGGCGCCCGGCAGCACGACGAGCGCGTTGTTGCCGCCGAGTTCCAGGTGGACGCGCTTGAGCGAGCGCGCGGCGGCTTCGCCGACCTTCCGGCCGGCCGCCGTCGAGCCGGTGAACGACACGACCGACACCTCGGGCGCGTCGACGACCGCGGCGCCGACGGCGGCGTCCCCGGGGAGCAGGTGCAGCAGGCCCGCGGGCAGCCCGGCCTCTTCGAAGACGCGCACGATGCTCACCCCGCCGGACACCGCGGTGCGCAGGTCCGGCTTGAGCAGCACGGCGTTGCCGAGCGCGAGGGCGGGCGCGACCGAGCGGATCGCCAGGATCAGCGGGAAGTTGAACGGCGAGATCACCGACACCACGCCGGCCGGGACACGCCGGGCCAGCGACCAGCGCGGTTCGCCGGTGCTCAGCACCTCCCCACGCGGGTGGGTCGGCAAAGCCGCGGCCTCGAAGCAGATCCCGGCCGCCATCTCGGTCTCGATCCCGGCCTTGGGGCGCGTCGAACCGGCTTCGCGGACGATCCAGTCCTGCACCTCGGCGGCGTGCGCCTCCCACAGCTCACCCGCGCGGCGCAGCACCGCGGCGCGTTCGGCGGGCTTGCGCCGCGCCCAGTCGCGCTGGGCCTTCGCCGCCGAGACCGCGGCCGCGGCGACGTCGTCCGGCGTCGCGATGCCGACACTGCCCAGGGTTTCCCCGGTCGCCGGTTCGACGACCGCGTGGGTTCCGCCGCTGCCACTCAGGAACTCGTTGTCCAGCAAGGTCATGATCACTCCGGTGTGGTCGGTTCGGTGTCGACCTGGATCAGCCGCGGGCCGTCCGGGGTCGTCTTGAGCTGGGCGCGCAGGTCGTCGACGTCGGCGGCGGTGGTCGCGGGGACGCCGTAGCCGGCGGCGATGGCGGTGAAGTCGAGCCCGGGGATCTCGGTGCCGGGCACGTCCGGCGTCCCGAGCAGCTCGCCGAACCACCGCAGCGCGCCGTAGACGCCGTTGCGCAGGATCACGAACGTGACCGGGACGCGGTAGTGCGCGGCGGTCCAGAGCGCCGTGATGCCGTAGTTGGCCGAGCCGTCGCCGATGACGCCGACGACCGGGCGGTCCGGGCTGCCCATCGCGACGCCGACCGCGGCGGGCAGGCCGAACCCGAGGCCGCCGGCGGCGGGGAAGAAGTACGAGCCTTCGCGGCGCAGGTCCATCTGCCGCCACCAGGCGGAGTTCGTCGATGTCGATTCGACGACGTACCGGGTCTCGGCGGCCTGGGTTTCGCGCAGCGCGGCGAACACCTGCTCGGGGTGCAGCGCCTTTTCGGCTGTCTTGGGCTCGGGGGTCTCGACGTGGTCTCCGGTCGACGCGCGTCCCGGCACCTTGGCCAGCAGCGCCTCGATCACCGGTGCCGGGTCGGCGACGAGCGCCTCGCCCATCGGCGCGCGGGCCGCGGCGCCGAAGTCGTCGGTCACCTGGACCAGCCGCGTGCCCTCCGGCAGGTACGCGCCGGGCACGTACTGGTGGTAGCGGAAGACGGGCGCGCCGAGCACGAGCACGAGGTCGTGCCCGGTCAGCGCGTCCGAAACCGGCGCGATGCCGGCCGGCAGCACGCCGCGGAAGAGCGGATGCCGGTTGGGGAACGGCAGCCGGTGCGGCGACGGCGCCACCCACGTCGGCAGGCCGAGGTGCTCGGCCAAGGCGACGGCGCGGTCGAACAGGCCGAGGGCGTCGATGTCCCCGCCGAGGACGAGCGCGGGGTTCTTCGCCGCGGCGAGGCTCGCGGCGAGGTCGTCGAGCTGGGCCCCGCTCGGCGTCAGTCCTCTTTGGACGTTCCGGTCCAGCGTCACGGCGGCGTTCGCGTCGAGGTCCACGGCCCAGTCGTCGTAGGGCACGGAGAGGTAGCTCGGCCGCCGGTGCAGCTCGGCCTCGAACACGGCCTGCGCGAGCGAGCGCGGGACGTCCTCGGCGCAGCTCGGCTCGCCGGACCAGGCGGCCAGGGGGCGCATCAGCTGCGTGGCGTCGACGTTGGCGAGCATCGCCTCCATCCCGATCGCCGCGCGGACCTGCTGGCCGGCGGTGAGCACCAGGGGAGAGCGCGAGTAGACGGCGTTGGTCAGCGCGCCCATGGCGTTGCCCGAGCCGGCGGCCGCGTGCAGGTTGACCAGCACCGGGCGCCCGGTCGCCTGGGCGTAGCCGTCGGCCATCCCGACGACGGCGCCTTCGTGCAGGCCGAGGACGTACCGGAAGTCGCCGGGCAGCTCGGCGAGGAACGGCAGCTCGTTGGAGCCGGGGTTGCCGAAGATCGTCGTCAGGCCGCGGCGGTGCAGGAACTCGTGGGCGAGCCGGCGGGCGGTGGGCATGCGCTGTCCTCCTCGGGCGGGTTGGACCAGACCCTAGGGAGGCCGCGGCGTGTGTTCCAATAAATGTTGCCTCGGTGGTTCATAGACGGGATCGATGATGCGCGACTTCGACCTCAACCTGGTGCGCACGTTCGTGCTGCTCTACGAGACCCGCAGCGTCACCGCGACGGCCGAGTCCCTGCACGTCACGCAGCCGACGATCAGCTACAGCCTGCAGAAGCTCCGGCGCCGGTTCTCCGACGAGCTGTTCCGCCGCACGGGTGGCGGCCTGGTCCCGACGACGACGGCCCGCGCGCTGTACGAGCCGCTGCACAGCGCGCTGTCGGGCATCGAGACGGCGGTCAGCGGCGCGTGGTCGTTCGACCCTTCGACGGCCCGCGCGGCGTTCACGCTGTGCCTGTCCGACCTGGGGGAGATCTCGCTGCTGCCGCGTTTGATGGCGGCGCTGCCGGGGTCTGCTCCCGGCGTGACGCTGACGGTCCGCCCGCTGGACGTCGACCGCGCGGCCGACCAGCTCGGCCGCGGCGAGATCGACGCGTTCATCGCGTCCCCGCTGATCAGCTCGCAGCGCGTGGCCCGGATCCCGCTGTTCTCCGAGGGCTACCTGGGCATGGTGGCGCACGACCACCCGCGCCTGCGTGCGTCGGTGGACTTCGCCGCGCTGGCGGCCGAGCGCCACGTGACGGTGTTCGGCCCGACCGGCCACGACGGCCCCCGCCGCGCCCTGGAGGCGCACGGGCTCCTGGACCGGGTGGTCCTGGAGGTGACGCGCTTCGCGGCCCTGCCGTACCTGGTCCAAGACGGCGAACTGGTGGCCATGGTCCCGCGCCTGGTGGCGGAGATGTTCGCGGCCCAGCACCGGGTCCGGCTGTTCGAGCTGCCGATGGACGTCGAGCCGGCGCAGGTGTCGGTGTACACGCGCCACACGCACGCGCGCAGTCCCGCGCAGCATTGGCTTGTGACATTCATGCGCGAAGTGCTCAGCTGATTTAACACGCATTTTTCACGCGTGCCCTTTTCCCGCCGAAAGGTCTGGGCCGAACGTGTAGTGCTTGGTGCTGAACCGATCCCGACCTGCCTAGTGTCGATCACGATCCTGACACCCGAGCTAGGGAGGAATCCGGTGAAGCTCGTCCGCCTGGTGAAGAAAGCGCTTCCCAAGAAGAGCCTGAAGGCTTACGCCTGGTACGGCTGGATCTGATCGCGCGGCCGGTCCCGGTCACCGGGACCGGCCCCCGTTTCCCCCTTCGAGGAGTGCCGAACGTGGTCATCGCTCCCGCTCACCGCGAGGTCGTCTTCGCGCACCGCCTGGAGAAACTGCTGCGCGAGCACCGCGACGGCGGGCTCTTCCGCCTCGAGCCGGACACCGTCGGGATCGCCGATCCGGAGCTGATGGACGCCGTGCTGCGCGCTCGCCCGGCGAACGCCGAGGAACGCCCGACGTTCAAGCCGGTGCTCGGCCGCCACGTCACCCGCGCCGAGTCCGCGAGCCTGATGCAAGCGCTGGGCGCGGACGTCCGGGCCGCGCTGAAGCGGCCCGCCGACCACCCCGACCTCACCGGTGCGTGGCCCGCCGTTCCCCATGACTACCTGCGCCGATTCGTCTTCGGACCCGAGCCGCGCCGGTTCCGCGTGCTCGTCGACCGCCGCCTGGAGCTGACGCCGAAGCTGACGTGGTCGGCCGTCGCTGCCGGGGCCGCGCTGGCCCGCCGGCCGGCTCCGGACGCGGAGCTGTCCACGCTCGCCCGTCAGGTCCTCGCCGCCGAAACCCTGGCGGAGCGGCGCTTCCGGATGTACCTCTACCGCCGGGTCGCCGCGCCGATCTGCTTCACCGTCGCCGCGCTGGTGACCAACGCGGTGTGGCTGGGCGCGCCGTTCGACGACGACGTCCCGAACGAGTACGTCCTCAATGAAGCGCTGCGGCTGCTGCCGCCGTCGTGGAACATCCTGCGCGTCCGCTCGCCGGAGTTCGCCGAGGTCGACGCCCGCATCACGCCCGGCGACGACGTCCTGCTGCTGCCGCTGCTGAGCCACCGCTCACCGGCGCTGTGGGAAGCACCGGACGAGTTCCGGCCGCGGCGCTGGGCCGGGCTCGACGCCGACCGGCACCCGGGTTACCTGCCGTTCGGGCACGCCAGCGAGCGCTGCTGGGGCCGGCATCTGGTGCTGCCGCTGGCGAGCCGCCTGCTCGACGTCGTCCGCGCGCAGGGGCTGGTGCCCGATCCGCGACGCCCTCGCGCGCACGTCGAGCTCGACGGCTTGCTGGAGCTGGCCGACGTGCGGATCGTCAGCCCGCGTCGCAACGGGCGCCGTTGAGGGTGAACGCCATCGGGGCCGGGTTCCCGTGGTCGAAAGCCCCGTTCAGCCCCGTGCTGACCGTCGCTCCCGGCGCGAGGGTGGCGTTGTAGGACTCGGCGTTCACCGTCACGCGGCTCCCGCTCTGGCTGTAGACGCCGTCCCAGCCGTGGGTCACCTGCTGGCCGGCGGTGAACGTCCAGGAGAGCGTCCACGGCGAGAGCTTCTGGCCGCTCTTGTTGGTGATGGCGACGCCCGCGGTGAAGCCGTCGTTCCACTGGTCGGTGACGGAAAAGCGCACGACGCACGTCGCGGCTTCGACCGGCGGCGGCGGTTTGGGCGCGGCCGAGGTCGAAGCCGGCGTCGACGACGCGGTTTGCCGCAGCACGGTCGGGATCGGCGTCGGACTCGGCCGGGTGAAGGTGGGAGCAGGACGCGGCGTCGTCGCGGGCGCGAGCAGGTCCTGGGGCGAGGCTTGCCGCTGCGGCGCGCTTTCGGACGTCACCGCGATGAGCACGAGGCTGCCGACCACCACGACGGCGCCGGCGAACGCGGAGATCCACCGGATCCGCCGGCCGGCCCGCTGCTGGACGGCCGCGGCCTCGCGGGCGCGCTGCTCGAGCCGTTCGCGGTAGCCGTCGCCGGTGTCCTCCTCGCGGGGCGGCGTGGCCGCGGGCGGCCCGCCGAGCGAGCGCGGCGTCGCCCCCGTCTCCCGGAGCAGCTCGGCGACCGACAGCTCGTCGTCGTCCCGCCGCCGATCGGCGCGCGCCATCCGGAACCTCCCGTTCTGCGGCCCGACCGGCGAATCCTAGGAAGCGACGACGACCTTGTAAACCGGGTGCACGCCGCGTGCACGCGCTGTGCACGAGACGCAGACGGCGAGGCGGTTACCTGGGGCGGTGGCCGGAACCCACCGGCCCGATCCCCAGGAGGTTCACGATGTCCGACCCGAAGATCATCGCCGTCGTCGGCGCCACCGGCCAGCAGGGCGGCGGCCTGGCCCGCGCGATCCTCGACGACCCGGAGCGGCGCTTCGCGCTCCGGGCGATCACCCGCAACCCGGACTCCGCGGCCGCGCGGGCGTTGGCCGCCCGCGGCGCCGAAGTCGTCGCCGCCGACCTGGACGACGAATCGAGCCTCACGAAGGCCTTCGAAGGCGCGTACGGCGCTTACCTGGTCACGGCGTTCTGGGAGTACAACTCCGTCGAACGCGAGCAGCAGCAGGCACGCGCGATGGCCGCGGCGGCGAAGGCCGCGGGACTGCGGCACGTGATCTGGTCGACCCTGCCCGACACCCGCCTGCACCTGCGCGACGACCGCGTCCCGACGCTGCACGAGCGGTACAAGGTCCCGCACTTCGACAGCAAGGCCGAGGCGGAGGCGTTCTTCGTCGAGGCGGGCGTGCCGACGACGTTCCTCTCGACGACGTTCTACTTCGAAGCCTTCCTCGACTTCTTCCGCCCGGTCCGCGACGACGACGGCGTCGTCGCGCTGCACCTCCCGATGGCCGACCGGCGGCTGCCGGGCATCGCGGCGGAGGACATCGGCCGGACGGCGTTCGGCGTCTTCGCGCAGGGCCCGTCGCTGGCCGGCGAGACGATCAGCATCTCGGGGGAGAACCTGACCGGCGAGCAGTACGCGGCGGCGTTCGCCAAGGAGCTCGGCACCGACGTCGCCTACCGCCCGATGAGCGTCGAAGCGCTTCGGTCGGCGGGCTTCCCGGGCGCGGACGACCTGTCGAACATGTTCTTCTACTACACCGAGCACGAAGCTGCCTTCGCCGGCGCGCGCGACCCCGAAGCGGTGCGGAAGCTCAACCCGCGGCTGCAGGACTTCGCGTCCTGGCTCGCTTCGCGGCGGGAGGCGTTCGAGGGGCTGTGACGGAATACGCGTCCGTGGCCGCCGGTTGCGCTCTGCGTGACCGATGCGGTGCGGTTCGAAGTCCTCGGCCCGGTCCGGGCGTGGCGCGGTGACGTCGAGCTCGAGCTGGGCCCGCCCCGGCAACGGGCGGCGCTGGCGGTCCTGCTCCTGCAGGAGGGCACCCCGCTGTCGCCATCCCAGCTGGTCACAGCGTTGTGGGGCGGCGCGGAGCCACGGGCGGCCATCGGCATGGTGCGCTCGTACGTGTCCCGCCTGCGCCACGCGGGCGTCCCGATCGAGTCAGTGGGAGGCGGCTACGCGATCCGCGCCGGTTCCGTGGACGTGACGGAGTTCCAGCGCCTTTTGTCTTCGCCGCGCGAGGCTCTGGACTTGTGGCACGGCACGCCGCTGTCGGGGGTGAACGGCGAGTACGTGGAGGCGGCCCGCGAGCGCCTGACCCAGCTGCACTTCACGGCGCGAGAGGACCTGGCGGCGGCGGACATCGCGGCCGGCCGGCACGTCGATCTGAGCGATCTGATCGCCGAGCAGCCGTTGCGCGAGCGGCCGCGCGAGCTGCAGATGCTGGCGCTGTACCGCGCGGGTCGCCAGGCGGAGGCGTTGGAGCTGTTCGCGGCGACGCAGCGCCTGCTGGAGTCCGAACTCGGGCTCTACCCGGGCCCCGAGCTGCGGGAGATGCAGCGCCGCATCCTGGCGGCGGACCCGTCGCTGGCGCCGTCGGTGTCCCGCCCGTCCCAGCTACCCCCGGACCTCCCGGAGTTCGTCGGCCGCGCGTCTCTCACATCAGCCCTGTCCGAGGCGCTGACCAACCCGCGCGCACCACTCCCGGTGATCGGCATCGAGGGCTTGGCGGCCATAGGCAAGACAACGCTGGCGATCCACGTCGCCCGAGCGGCGGACTTCCCGGACGGCCAGCTGTTCCTGGACTTGGCGGAGTCGGCAGACCCGCTGTCGGAGCTCCTGCACGGAGTCGGGGCAACGGACCTACCGGCGTCGCCGAGCGAGCGAGCGGCCCTGTGGCGAACCCGAACAACGGGCCGTCGGCTGCTGGTGGTCCTGGACAACGCCCGCCCAGGCGACGACATGCGTCCCTTGCTTCCGGGCACAGGCGGCCCCGCAGTGCTGATCACGGCACGCAGGCGTTTGTACGACATCCCGCACGCCCACTGGACAAAGCTGGGCGCGCTCGACGTCCGTGAATCAATGGCCCTGCTCACGCACCTGGTGGGGGAGGACCGAGCGGCGTCTTCTTTGGCGGCGACCCAGGAGCTCGCCGCGCGAACGGCGGGTCTCCCGCAGGTCATCCGAGCGATCGGCGAAAGGCTGGCATCCCGCCCGAAGTGGTCGATGGCGGAGGCGTTGCGAAGGGTGGGCCGCCCAGCCCCGGGAGCGCCGGCCAGGCCCCCGGAGTGCCAGGCGATAGAGAGGCCGTACGAGTCGGCGGTGGCGGAGCTGACGCCGTGGCAGACGCTGGCATTCGGGCGGCTATCGGCGTTCCCACGCTTCTCGACGGCAACGGCGTCGGAGGTGCTGGACTTGCCGCTCCAGGACACGTCGCTTCTCCTGGAGTCCCTGGTGGACACGCACTTGCTGGAGGCCTCCGGGCCCGACGGGTACGCGTACCAGGAGCCGGTCCGGTTGTTCGCTGAATCGATGCAGCCCGCTCGAAAACGGATGATGATGCCAGAGGGGCCGGAGGTGTCGATCGAGACCCCCCTGAACGAGCCCGCGGAGGCGCCGTATACTCTTTCTTCAGCAGGTCCGAGTGGCGGAATGGCAGACGCGCTAGCTTGAGGTGCTAGTGCCCTTAACGGGCGTGGGGGTTCAAGTCCCCCCTCGGACACTTACCATAACCCCAACCGTGCGGATCGAGATTAGTCTCGATCCGCACTTGTCGTTTACCGGGGTGGTAGGTCGCGTGCAGCTGAAGCTGCCGGTAGACCTCCGCCTTTCGTTCGGTGTCGGCGGTGGCCAGGACGTTCCGGATGTCTCCGAGCCGCTCAACGAGGTCGCTGATCTGCTGCTTGCTCAGCCGCTGCCGTTGAGGCTGCGCGACGATACGTGCCTTCGCTTCGGCGCGGCGGGCCTGGGTCTCGGTGATCCACCCGGCGACCAGCGCGGGGTCAGCGCCGGCCTCAAGGGCTGCACGGTGGCGGCTAATCGCTCGATCGCATTCTTCGATCGTTGTGGCGGCGGCTGCTGCGCCGGGATCGATTTCGAGCTCCGGTTGGGCGTCGTAGAGATCGTCGATGGTCTCCGTGAGCCGGTGGGGCGCGAAGCAGGTGCTGAGCCAGCTGTCGAGCGGCCCGATGAGGTCCCGCTCGGCGAGGTAGACGTTGCGGGGGTGTTCGGTCTTGTTCGCCAGCCCGTACTCGTTGGGGTAGCGGCAGCGGTAGAAGAGCTGCTCGCGGCTCTTCTGGCCCTGCATGCGACGACCGCAGATCCCGCAGTGCAGCAGCCCACGGAGGACGTACCGGTGCTGAGTGCGGGTGCGTTCCCGGGTCTTGCGACCGGCGCCCTTGGCTGCGGTGATGTCCTGAGCACGCTGGAAGGTCTCAACGTCGATGATTGCTCGTGAACAACCTGGTCAGACAAGATCCACTTGTCGCGGTCGTTCCAGCGCATCTTGGTCTCGTGGCCCAGCCCGACATCTTCGACGTCGATGAGGACCTCGTCTTTGCGTTGCTTGTTCCAGACCTGGCGGCCGGTGTAGCGGCCGTCCGCGCGGCAGACCTAGCGGTTGGATCTTTCCGTTTGATGGTCCCTTGTTCTTTTAATCCGTAGGTTCTGGGTTCGAGCCCCAGGCGGCCCACCAACGATCACGCGTCTGACCTGCGCTTTCGTCGGCACTAGGCGGTGATTTGCTGTTGTGAATGGCCATGTGGGGCTCCGTTGCGTCTCAGTTCGCACCGGTGTGCCGAACCGGTAGTCGGAGGTACGCCCGTGAGCGCTGCTGGGCCGTCGCAACGGACGCGTCGAGTGAACGATCAAGCTACCCATCAGCACGGACGCTGGACGTGCGACCACGGCGCGCCCGCGCTCCTAGCCGGACGACAAGACGCGAAGTGATCCGCCTGTGCTCGGCTTGTCCCCCCGACCGCTCGCAGTATCCCGACGTGAGGCCCCTTGGCAGGTGCCTTCAGTTCCGGAACGGGATCAGCAACCTGAGCGGTCGTTGCACTGCGCTCATCTCGTAGCCCGCCGGGCTCGAAACAAGACGAACTCCGAGGTGCGTTCCAAGTATTCGCGTGGGATGTATACCTTCTTCGGTGCGCACACGTAGTGTGCGGTCGAAACGTCTGCGGATCGGCGCGGTGACGTGCCATGATCCAGTCATGAAGGCCCGGGATCGCAGCACGTCGAAGGCACCGCGTGTTGTCTTGCTGCGCATGGCACTGTGCTGGGTGGGCGTGGTGGTGCTCGGCGCCGGGATGGGCCTGGGGTTCGTTAGCTCCGACACCGCCCTGATCGCGGCGGGGCTCGTGCTCGGTGTGCTACTCGCCGTCGTGGCGGCCGTTGCGACCCTCATCGCATCCGGGCGGAAGTGGCCGTTGTTCCCGGCGTTCCTGCTGACCTGCCTGTACATCGTGGCCGCGGCGTTCACCTGCGTCGGGTACGTCGCCGCGCACGGCACGAGGTACACCGCGACCGCCGTTTCCGCCGAATGCCACAGGGTCAAGGGCGGGTCCGCCTGCACGGCGCGCCTGCGCCGTCCGGACGGCACCGCGCTGCCGGACGCGGTGTCGGTGGGGGAACGAATGTCCCCCGGCGAGACCGTCGAGGTCGTCGAGGACCCGAACGACATCGTGGCCATGCACACGGCGGAAGAGATGGACCCGGACGCGCTGCCGGTCGACGTGACCCTGCTCGGCGCCGCGGCCGTCCTGCTGGCGGGTCTTTTCGGGCTGACGAGTTGGCTCGGCATTCGCCGGGCCGCGTGAGCTTACCCGCGGTAGATGCTCCTCTGGCGTTTGACGCGTTCCGCGTTGTCCGAGTGGAGAATTCCGTCGAGCGCGACCCGGTCGAGTGGGTACTCGTCGATGAAGATCATGAAGCTCGCCAGGTGGTAGGCATCGGCCACCGCGTCGCTGATCTCCTTGAGCATGGTGCGTCTGGCCTCGCTTTTGACTCCCTGCGGGACGTTCATGGTGAGCACGGGCCGGGCGGGCGCTGACGCGATCAATCCGTTCTGGCTCACGGAGTCCGGCGGCCACTCGCGAATGAAGATGCGCACGTCGTCCGGAAACGGGTAGGCCCGGTGAAGCGCGTCGTAGAGGCGCTTCACCAGGTGCCGCTTGCTTCCGGCGTCGAGGCCTTCCGGTACGTCGAGGTAGGAAACGGGCATGGGGATCCTTTCAATGGGGGAGCGAGCGGGGCAGCCCGAACGTCGGGAGCACGCCCGCGTCGAAGCGGGTGATGGCGGAGATCCGGTCGCCGCTGAGCGTGAGCACGACGAGACCGATCCCGTGGCGGACGCCGTTCGGGGAGTGCAGGTAGGTGCCGAGCGCCGGCTGGCCGTTCGCGCGGGTGGGCACGAAGTCGGTGGTCCAGTCCGGGCGGAGAACGGTGGCGTAGAAGCGGGCCACGTCGGCGCGGCCGTGGTATTCGAGCGGAACCGGCGGCATCGAAAGCCGGACGTCGTCGGTCAGCAGGGCGAGCAGCGCGTCGATGTCGGCGGACGCGTAGGCCTCGGTGAACTTTGCGACCAGTGCCTGTTCCTCGGGCGAGCCGGGCGCGGGCGGGGGTTCACGCCCGGTCACGTGCCGCTGCAGCCCGGCACGCGCTCGCTTGAGCGCGCTGGTGACCGATTCGACGGTCGTGTCCAGCATGGCGGCGACCTCTTTCGCGGGATAGCTGAGCACGTCACGCAGGATGAGCACGGCCACTTGGCGCGGCGGCAGGACCTGCATCGCGGTCACGAAGGCCAGCGAAATCGTTTCGAGCTGCTCATATCGGGCGGCCGGCACATCGTCCAGGAGCGCGTCGGGGTACGGCTCGAGCCACGAGACCTCCCCGAGCCGTGTCGGCTCGGGCGGCTCGAGTTCTGGGATGTCCCACGGCACGGCCAAGCGGCGGCTTGCGAACCGGAGCGCGTCGAGGCACCGGTTGGTGGCGATGCGGTAAAGCCAGGTGCGGACCGAGGCGCGTTCCTGGAACGCTTCGATCCCTTGCCAGGCCGACAGAAGCGTGTCCTGAAGGGCGTCCTCTGCGTCCTGGAAGGAGCCGAGCATCCGGTAGCAGTGCACGTGCAGTTCCCGCCGGTATGGCTCGGTCAGCTCCCGGAACGCGGCGCCGTCGCCGGCGCGCGCCCTGGTGATCAATTCGATGATGGCTGTCCCCTCCTTTGCGGGTGCGTTCGCAGTATGGACGTCGCCGCATGCGCGAACTGGGCGCTCGGCGACCGCCCAATTTCGCGTCCGCGGCTCGTCTGTCCCCCACGACCGCATTTCCTCAGGAGGACGCATGACGATCACGGGCAAGACGGTGCTGATCACCGGGGCCAACCGCGGCATAGGCCGCGCACTTGTCGAGGAGGTGCTGGCGAGGGGCGCGAACCACGTGTATGCCGGTACCCGCCGGCCATTCACCCACCCCGACGAACGCGTCACGACTCTGACCATGGACGTCACCAGCACCCAGCAGCTCGAGGCCGCCGCCCGGCGCGTACCGGTGCTGGACGTCTTGATCAACAACGCGGGCGTGGCGATCTACGAGGACATCGCCTCGCGATCCGCGCTCGAACGCCAGCTCGCCGTCAACCTGTTCGGCCCGTATGAGGTGACACGGGTTTTCGTGCCCCAGCTGACCGCTTCGGGCGGCGCGATCGTCAACGTCCTGTCCCTGGCGGCCATCGCAGCCGTGCCGCTCATGCCCGCCTACTCCATCTCGAAAGCGGCCGCGCTCTCCCTGTCCCAAGCGGCGCGCGCCCTGCTGCGCAAGCAAGGCGTACAGGTCCACACCGTCCTGGGCGGCCCGGTCGACACCGACATGACCGCCACACTCGACCTTCCCAAAGCCACCCCGGAATCCGTCGCACAGGGCATCCTCGACGGACTGGACAAGGGCGCAGAGGACATCTTCCCAGACGCCCTGTCGGCCTCCGTCGCCGAAGCCTGGCACGGCGGGGTGGCCAAAGCACTCGAACGCGAGAACGCACAACTCCTCGACCCCACGTCCACCGACTGAAGGCCCGCACCGCAGCCACCCGAAGCCCACCGACGGCAGAAAACGTCGGTGGGCTTCGGATAGTCACGAACGACACCGAATCATCATCACCGTGATCGGAGGGTAACCCGACCCACCTGCGCCGGCTTCGTCAACGCCGGCGGCGAGCGAGCAGGCAACGAACCCCGGCGCACCGCCCCACCGCCGGCCCCAGCGAACTCCCCGGCGCCGGCACCGCTGGCAACCGCGGCGAGCGCCTGGGCCGGCGGCAACCGCCCGTGCTCGCGGGCCGCCAGCGGTAGCCACGATCCCGGTCCCGTCTTCCCCGATGACGTCGGCCAGCAACGCCAGCACCCCCGGCATCGGCCCGGCCGCCGCTTCGTCGACGATCTCGGCGTCCACCGGCCCGGTGTCGGCGGTGCTTGCCGCGACCAGCTCGGTCAGCGCGGCGGCCTCGACCAGCGCCGGCGGGCATTGCTGGCCGCGTCTCCCGTAACAGTGCTGGTCGCGGTGCACGCGAAGTGGATGTCACCAACAAGGCGGTCGTAGACGCGCTCGAGGCGATGCCGACAGACGTTGGCGTTCGAGCGGTAGGTGGTCGTCCAACTAGGCAGCACAGGACGAGGAGTACAAGCGCCTACAATCACGGCTTCCGCCGCCAGAATGCCCGGATGACTTCGGCGAGGTGCCGGAGGCCGTCTGTCTTACCGGTTTTGCCAACGATGTAGACAGACACGGCCATCGCCGCGAAGAAGCACAGCACAACGACGGTTCCGACGACCGCCAGGGGATACCCCGCCATTAGGCGCGTCTCCTGTCAACAAGCTGCGAGCGCCCTCACGGCGCGCGCATCTAACCCGTTTCTTCAACTCGTCTCCTCGGCCCTTTGTTGAGCCTCGACAACGGGTGTCCTTGCCGACTCACGCATTCTACCTCTGACGTTTCCACGGATGCTGGAACGCTTCGGCTCGGCGGCGATCGTGTCGGACGTGCGAGCCCGCACCGATGCGAAGCTCAGTGCCGATCAGCAGGCCCGCGTAGCCGAGTCAGTGGCTGACGCGTCTGCGCTGGCCAGGCAGCGCGTTCCGGATCTCAGGCCCTAGGCACGGAGGATGTAGACCTGGCCGCGCCCGGCGCTACCGCCGTGCACGGCGGTAGCGCGGACCCAGGTCCACTTGCGTTCGCGGCGTTCGTGCCCGGTCCGCTGGTGGCGCCAGTGGCCGCGGCGCAGGTGCGGCCGGACGGCGGCGCCGTTCTCCTCACCGTCGGCGTGGGCACGGTGGGGCGAGGTGGCGTCGATGTCGATGACATGCAGGACGCCCGGGTCGGTGTTGGCTGCGCCGATGTGGGGTTTTCCGGTGAGCCGGGCGGGCAGGGTGGTGGTTTCGTGCCAGCAGCTGAGCGCGATCCCGGCGATGAGGTTGTCGACTTGCCGTCGCCAGGTGGCGCGGCGCCGGGAGGCGGGGATCGCGATCCGGCCCAGCGGCATCCCCATCGGGTGGTAGATCACCACGCACCAGGCGATGTCGTCGCCGGGCACGCCGTGCTCGTCGGCGGTGAGCAGCACACCTTCGACGAACCCGCCGTAGCGGTCGAGGACCTCCAGCGGCGACGGGAGGTCGCTGCGGTCGGTGAGGCCGGTGGCCTGCAGCCGGCCGAGAACTTCCTCGAGGGTGGGCGGCATGAGGTCGTCGCCGAGTCGGCCGCGGGCGTGCATGAACAGCGGGTGCTGGGTCAGCAGCGGGTGTGTCCCGGCGTCGGGGTGGGGGTCGATGCGCCACGGGGTGGACAGCACCGCGAACACCGCCAGGAACGGCAGCCGCAGGTCGACCTCGTCCGGCAGCGACCGGGCGGCGGGGAAGCTGCTGGAGTGCTCGGCGGCCAGCCACATCGGGACCGGCTCGGCGTCGCGATGCCAGTCCTGGGCCCAGGTGCTGCGCCGGTACCAGTAGCCCAGGTCCAGCGCGTCGCCGGGATGGGAGATCAGTGGCAGGTGTCGCCACGGCGCCATCATCAGCATGTCCCGGCGCAGCGCCGGCACGCCGATCGGGAAGTCCGGGATCGTCCGCTGCGGTGCGCCGGCGCCGACCGCGCCGAACTGCGTCCGCAACTCGGGTGCGTCGCTATCGTCGGTGGGGATGCACATCCAGGGCGGGATCGCCCACACCCAGCAGGCCTGCGGGGTGACGTCCACCGGGTAGGTGTAGGCGTAGCCGGCGAATTCGTCCGGGTTCTCCTCGACGTCGTCGGGAATCCATCCCCGCAGCGACAGCTGCCGCTGCGGCATGGGCGTGCCGATCCGCTTGTTCAGCCAGACCTGCCGGTAGCGGTCGCTGGCCGAGGTATGCAGGCCCGGAAACGATACTGGGACCCCGGCCTGCTGGATCTCGCTGATGCTGTCCGGATCGCCCACCGCGCCGGTCAGCTCCTCGTCGACGTCGCGGACCTTGCGGGTCACCGCCTTGAGCTGCTCCCGGGTCCGGATCGCGCCTTCGGCACGGCGGCGGGCCTCGGCGGCGTAAGGCGCGAGCCGGCGCGCGGTCAGCCTCCGCTCCCGTGCCAGCTGCTCCCGCGCCTCGGCAACCTGCTCGGCGGCCGCGCGGGCTTGTGCGGCACGCGTGGTTTCTCGGTCGATCTCCTCTCGCAGCCAGGCGATCTCGTCCCGTAGGGCGCGCTCGGCTCGTCCTTGCCGTGCCCGGGCACGTTTGCCGCGCGTCACGAGCCAGCCTCGCCCTCGGCGTCATCGTCGCTATTGACCGCGTCGGCGAAGGCCTCCATCGCGGCCCGGAAATCGTTCTCTACCACCCGGCGAGCTGCGTGCATCCGCGAGTCGTTCTCCCCGAGCCCGGCCACCTGCACGCGGGTCCACAAGCGGCCCACCCGGGCCGTGAGTTCCTCCGCGTCGATACAGGCCAGGTCGATCTCCCGGCGAGCCGCGTCCATCTCCGCCGACATCTCCGTGTCCCGATCGCGGCGGGTCGCGGCAATCTCGGCCCGCACGCGGCCGAGCGCGGCCGCGGCCTTCTCGTCCACTTCCCGTTGCGCAACCAGGGCCAGCAACTGCGCGCGCAGCCCGTCCCGGACCGCGACATCGTCGCCCATGTCCACGCCCCGACCATGCCAGGCACCGATCGTGGCCACGTCCCTCCACGCCGAAGTCGGCGCGCCTTCACCCGTTCAGCCCGAAATGCACCGTCCGCTTCGTTGGCAGGGCGGTCTCGGAGGGTGCTGGCGGTGTGCACGCGAGTTTCCTCGAACTTGCTCGGCCGGTACTCGTAAGTCACGGTTGTCGGTTCCAGCTGAATATTCAGGTGGCGTTGACAGGTGCATGCCGCCGCCGGGCTCGGATGTCGCGTTGGGATGGCCGCTTCGGAACGTGTAGCGTCGGGCGACTCGCCGACAGGTTCCGAACTGAGAGTCGGCGTGTCTTCTCAACAGCTGGGATGACAGCTTGGCGGTTTCCTCTTTCTGGCGAGAAACTTGCTGGTCGCGCAGGGCAGCGCTCGCCCTCCGCGGCGAGCGAGGATCGCAACACCGCGCTGGGCCCGGACCGCCGGCAAGCGCTCTGCAGCGCTACGCAGCGGGTCCGGCGTGACGCCAGAGCAGCGCTGGCCGTCCGCGGCCGGCGAGGATCGCACCTTGTCCACGGCCATGACTGCGGCCACTGCCGACGTCCCCGGCAACAGTTTCGCCGGCCCAGCCACTTCGGCCACATGCGCGGCGCGCCGCAACTCATCGGCCGGTCCGCCACGGCGCAGGATCCGGATCTGGCCCGCCGCCTCTGGACCGTGTCCGAACAGCTGACCGGCATCCACGCGTCGATCTGACACGACCAGCCGCGAGTCAGCCGCTCGGTCGTCGGCACCCGTCGAGCAGCAGTCGAACGGTCAGGCGAGCGTCGTACGAGGGATCGACCCGTTCGGCGCCCGCGCAGATGTCGCCGATCGCGCGGATCAACTGGTACGCGGTGATGTCGGCGGTGACCTCGCCGGCGTTGCGGGCGGCGGCGAGAATGTCGGCGAGTACCGGCACGAGGCGATCGAGGAACAGTGCGTGCAGGGCGGTGAAGCCGTCGGGATCGTCGCGCATCGCGGCGGCGAGCCCGTGTTTGGTCGCGAGGAAGTCCACGAAGAGGTTCACCCACTGGCGCAGCGCGGCGAACGGTGAGCTGGCTGTCGCCAGGAGAGTGGGTCCGGCTTCGGCGCAGGTGTCGACTTGTTGCCGGTAGACGGCCACGACGAGGTCGGCGCGCTTGGGGAAGTGCCGGTAGATCGTGCCCGTGCCGACGCCGGCCGCGGCGGCGATCCGACGTACCGGCGCGTCGACGCCGTCCGTGACGAACACCGACGCCGCGGCGTCGAGCAGGGCTTTCTCGTTCCGCCGGGCGTCCGCGCGCTTGGTCGAGTTCGCGGGCGCCGGCGGTGGCTCGTCGCCTGCACCCACGCTACTTCACCTTTCTCGCGGCCGCACTTGCCAACCGGAACGTTGTTCCGTATATTCGGAACCGGGTTCCGGTTGGTCAATCTAGCCGGTGGTCCGCTCAGGCGGCACCCCGTCCCCGTGCCTGTCCGCGCCAACGCGGCGCTCATCAGCAATCGAGAAGGAAGCTGCATATGTCCACATCCGGCACGGTCAACCCGACCGCCGTCCCCGTCCTGACCACGCCGATCATCAGCGTCAAGCCGGTCGTCCTGCCCGCACCGGAGCGCGGCGACGACCTCCAGGTGCGTGTGTCGGCCCCCGCCTCCGGCACCGGCCTGCCGGTCATCGTCTTCGCCCACGGCTTCGGCCAGTCGATGTCCGCCTACGACCCGCTGGTCGATTTCTGGGCCACCAACGGCTTCGTGGTCGTCCAGCCCACGTTCCTCGACTCGCTGACCCTCGGCATCACCCCGGCCGACCCCCGGTACGCGGACATCTGGCGCATCCGGGGCCAGGACGTCGGACGGGTACTCGACGAACTCGACCACGTCATCGCCGCGGTCCCAGGGCTCGGCGACCGCACCGACCGCGACCGCATCGCCGTCGCGGGGCACTCCTGGGGCGGACAGACCGTCAGCATGCTCCTCGGTGCGCGCGTTGTCGGCGCGGACGGGCCGCCCGGGCCCGACGCTCGCGTGAAAGCCGGCGTCCTGCTCGCGACGACCGGCATCGGTGGCGACGACTTGACGCCGTTCGCCAAGGAGAACTTCTCCTTCATGAACCCCGATTTCGACGGCCTGACCACGTCGGCCCTGGTGATCGCGGGCGACCACGACCAGTCCCTGCTCTCGACCCGTGGCCCCGACTGGTTCACCGACGTGTACAAGTACAGCCCCGGCGCCCAGAGCTTGCTGACCGTGTTCGGGGCGGAGCACTCGCTCGGCGGAATCCACGCGTACAACGCCAAGGACACGACCGACGAGAGCCCCGAGACGGTCGCGTTGATCCGGCGGGCGTCGTGGGCCTACCTCCGCAGCGCCCTCGGAATCGACGACGTCGCGTGGAAGCAGGTGCAGACGGAACTGGCGGAGACCACCGAACCGATCGGACGCATCGACAGCAAGTAGGACGTGCCATCGGCGCGGGCCGCCCACGACGGACGAACTGCGCCGATGATCTTCGCGACGTCGAGCAGTGGGGGCGCGATGTCCGCTGCTCGACTGGTCTACCGCGACGGGTGCGTTGGCTAGTGCTCGCGAGGGGGTTGAGCCGTCGGGAGAGTAGAACGCAGCGGCCGCGCGAGTGCCTCAACGACGGAAGCGGGCAGCCGCAGCGTCGGCACCAGCCGCAGCTCCGCCTCGAAATCAGGGTCGACCGGGACGCAGTCGCAGTCGAGGTACTCCTCCACGCCGAATCATCGAGTTGTCAGGTCCGAGTCGAAGTCCGGGGGTGCGAGCCGGGCCAGCAGGCGGATCATCGGCGCGGTGACCGCGGCCGGCCGGGCACGGAGGTCGTCCGCCATCAGCCGGGCCACGAGATCCGTCGACTCGTCCGCTCCGGGAGCCGAGATCCCGTGCCGCTCGCGCGCGGCGGCCACCAGCGGTTCGGTGTCCCACCCGTTCACCCGGCGGCTCAGGCCGGCCAGCTCGGCGATCTCCGGATCCTCGTTGCCTTCCAGCAGCATGGCGACCGCGACGTCCGGCCAGTCGCCCGGTTTCAAGCAACCGCAGCGTTCGGCCGCCCTCGCCACCGAGAGCGCCGTTCGCGTGGAAGCGTCGTCCATCGACCGACTCCAAGCGTTCAGACGGTCCATCCTGACGGCCGTAACCGTGTGAGATCCGGGGGCGCCGCGGAACGCAGCCAGACCTGTCCCCGGCTCTGCGTGCTCACCGTGACGTGCACCGTCGGCATGGCGAGGCCCTCGTCGAAGAGCAGCACCGGGCCGCTGCGCAGCTCGTCGTACGGAGCGCCGAGACCCGAGCGGGTGGACAGGAAGCCGCCGCGCTCGTCGATGTTGCACGTCAATGGGCCCCTGCCATGCTCCTGCAGCCCGGTCGGATTCGCCGGCGTGGCGGTGATGCCGTCGCCGGGAATTCTTGACCAAGGCGGCAGCGGGTGACCACCGGGTCACCCGCTGCCGGTGGATCACTTGGTCATGAACTCTTCCGACCGCAGCGCGCGGTTGACGATCCGGACGTCTCCGATCCAGCCGTGGAACACGTTGTCGAGGGCGCCGCCGTATTCGTGGCCGCCGAGGAGCCACGTGAGGCCGAGGGAGGCGATGCCGACGGAGTCGGTGAACGGGTTGTCGGCCACCGGGGAGCTTTCGACGTAGACCTTCGTGTGGTGTCCGTCGTTGACGACCGCGATGTGCCACCACTGGTCTTCGGCCAGGCCGTGGCTCCAGTTGGTGGTCGGGTAGGTCTGGCTGAGCGGGTAGCAGTTGAACTGCACCTCACGACCGTTGTTCGTGGTCATGAGCTGCGCCACCGGCTCCTTCGGGTCGGTGTTCTTGCCGTGCTTGCCCGCGTCGCCGGACGCACCGCGGCGGACCAGGACGGGCATGTTGCCGTTGTTGCCGCCGTCCCAGTCGCGCGGGATCTTCACGAACGTCTCGATGGTGTAGCCGCGGTTGAACGTCTCGGTGTTCAGCGGCGCCCCCGAACCCGTGGTCAGGTACGCGCCGTGCAGCGGGTTCTTGCCGCCGGCGAACCGGAGGCTGGCGTGACCCGGCTGGTCGGGGTGATGGTCGTCGGTCCAGATCAGGGCATCGGGGGCCGTGCCGGGGACGGACTGCAGCGTGAGATCGTTGCCGTGGCCCGACAGATCGCGCACCTTCTGGCTCGAGCTGACGGGGCTGCCGTTCGCGCCGACGCCGTCGAAGCGCCAGTACGCGAGCGTGCCCGGCACGAGCACCTGGCCGGCCGGACGCGCCGGGCGGACCGGCACTTGGATGAAGCCGGAGAAGCGCTGCTCGAAGTCGAACGGCATCGAGAAGCGGTCGACAGCCGTGGTCAGCCGCGACTCCAGCACCTCCATGCGGTTGCGCTTCGCGGGGTCCTTCTCGAGGATCCACGGGGAGATCGTCTCGACGTCGATCGTGTTGCGCTCGAGGTCGAAGTGGTACAGGCGCAGCATGCCACCGCCGCTCATGTACCGGTTCTGGTAGTTCGTGATGTGCAGGTGCACGTCGTTGCCGGCGGCGTTCTTTTTCGTCGTGCGGCCCGAAGGCCAGTAGTGGCCGTTGAGCGTGAGGAAGATCTGGTCGTTGTCCTTGATCAGCGAGTCCCACACGGTCTGGCCGTAGCCGGAGAACTCGGCGTTGTTCTCGGGGTCGCCCGACTCGTACGGGTAGACCTCGTCGCCGTAGGTCGATCCGACGATCTCGTGGCAGGTGAGGATCACCGGCAGCCGCGGGTTCTTCTTGATCACGTCGTTGGCCCACGCGAAGCCCGCGGCCGACGTGCGCCAGTCCATGGCCAGCAGCAGCCACTCCTGCCCGGCGGCGCGGAAGACGTGCGCGGTGTTGTAGCCGCTCGCGTCGGAGCCGAGGAACGACTTCTGGCGACGGAACCGCTGCGGGCCCATCGTCTGCAGGTACGGCGTGGTGCCGCGGGTGTCGTCACCTGACACGTCGTGGTTGCCCGCGAGCACGCTGTAGGCGACGTTGGCCGAGTCGGCCAGCTTGAACGTCTTGTCCACGGCCTGGAACGACGTGATGTCGGCGTCCTGAGTCAGGTCACCGAGGTGGGCCAGGAAGACGATGTTGTTGTCCGGTTTGCCGCTGTTCTCGATCACGTACCGCAGCGATGCTTCCTGCGGCTCCGGGTTGATGCTGTTCTGGCTGCCCCAGAAGAGGTACTGGGTGTCCGGCATCACGGCGACGGTGAACTGGCGGCTCTCGCCGTCCGGGTTCCATCTGCCGCTGACGCTGTTCGCGCTGTTCGCGGTGTCGGCTTCGGCCGGTGCGGCGCCGAGCGCACCCAGCGCCGTCGCGCCGACGCCGGCCAGCCCTGCGTTGCGCAGGAAGGACCGTCGGTTCGGGCCCGCCTGGTTTTCGCGCATGATTTGCCCCATTCGGTTTTCCAGGGAGATTCCTTCAGCGACCGGACGCTATTCCCGCCTGCTTGAGCCGGTGCGAACACCAGATGGCCTGCTCACGTCGGCTCCCTTACGTCGCGCGCGTTTTGACAATTCCTGTCCTGCTCGGGGATTTTCGCGCGGACACAGTTTCGGTTCGTGGCGCCGCGTCCTCGCCCACCGTCGGCGGCGCGGCGTCCGCCTTCGGGACTGCCTGGCCTTTCCGGATGAGGGGGTCAGGCGGGGACGACGACGACCTTGCCGTGCACCGCGCCCTCGGCGGCCCGTGCGTGCAGCGCCGGCAGCTCGGGCAGCGGCACCCGCTCGGCGACGTCGACGCGCAACTCGCCGCGGTCGACCAGCGCCACCAGCTTCGCCAGCTGTTCGGCGTCGCTGCGGACGAACAGGTCGATGCCGCGCATGCCGCGTTCCTCGTCGGCGGGCGCGGGCATCCACACCGTCGTGTTCACCACGACCCCGCCCGGCCGGACCAGCGTGACCAGCGTGGCCAGCTCCGCCGGGGCGACCGGCGCGAGGTTGAGCACGACGTCGGCCTGCTCGGTCACCGCCGCGCCGGTCTTGGCCGGCTGCATCACCGCGACCACGCAGCCGGCGACGGCACCCGCGATGATGCCGCCGATCGGGCGGGCGGCAGGGTCCCGGGGAAAGCGGAGCCGAGCTGTCGCTGTCCGCGCACTCCGACCAGCGTGAACAGCGCCGCTAGGAGCCCCAGAGCCGCCCAGGACACGGAAATCGTCGCCAGACGGTTCTGCTTGGCGACCGAAACCACCACGTTGCTGACGAACACCGGCGCCATCACGACGATGCCGATGAGGAGTCCGTCACGGAGACCACGGAGTCCGGGCGGACCAGTCGAGACTGCCGCCATGCCGCACCTGCTATCAAATAGCGGGACGAGGCCTGTCGTTCGGCACCACCCGTGAAGTCGTCGCATGGAGCGACACCGTTGCCCGGCCGACGAAAGTCATCGGCCGGGCAACGGACGCGGGCGAGGCGCCCTCAGCCCGCGTGATACTCGATCAGCGGATCACGGCCGCTGCCGTTCTTGTCATAGCCGACTGCCCACACGTTCTCGCCGGCAGTCGAGATGCCGCCGAGTACGTTGTCGCCGGATCCTGGGCTGGGAGCCGGGACCGCGTGGAGCCCGTTCCGGTCCCGCCGAAGGACCAGGGTCTTCTGGGTTCCCGTGGCGGGGTCGAAGTAGGTGCCGGCGCCCCACACCGTGTCCGAGGTGGCTGTCACCCCGGTGAGGTTGCTGAATGCCGACCCCACACCGGCGGCCACGGTGGCGGTCCAGGTGCCGTTGTGCAGGTGTCCGATCAGGGGCCGGCCCTGCTGGGTGGCGTTGTCCGTCTGCCCGACGGCCCACACGTCGCCGCCGCGGACGGCCACGCCGTCGAGCACCGCGCCGGTCGTGCCCGGCGTCGCCAAGGGCGTCCACCGACGGCCGTCCCAGTGTTCGACCAACGAACTGTCGGACGAAGCGTCGTTGCGTTGACCGACGGCCCACACGTCACCATGGCCGCCGGTGGCGACGCCGTAGAGGTGGTTCCCGGTGGTGCCGGGGTTCGGCGACGGCTCAACCGACCACTTGGCGCCGTCCCAGTGCTCGACCAGGGTGGCGAACTTCCCGGCCTGGTTCTGCTGTTCGCCGACCGCCCACACGTCGTTCGCCGACACCGCGGTGGCCGAGGTGAGGATGTCCCGGGTGGTGTCCAGCTTCGGGGTGGGAATGATGTGCCAGGCTCCGCCGTCCCACGCCTCGATCAGGCTGTGCGCGTGGTAGCCGCTGTCGAGTGCCACGCCGACCGCCCACGCGCGGCCTGGCACGGCGGCGACTCCGAACAGCGTGTTGTAGTCGGGCCCGGTGTTCGGTGTCGGTGTCGAGGTCCAGTGCGTGCCGTCGAAATGCGCCGCCAGGCTCAGGGCGGCGTCGGGATTGCTCTGCGGGGCATCGGGCAGGTAGTTGCCCACTGCCCACACGTCGCTGGGAGACACCGCCGCCACCGCGCCGAACGTGTTGTCGGCCGTGCCGAGCTTGGGCACGGTCTGCACCTTCCAGCCGCCGCTCGCCGCGGTTCCGGTGACGGTGCCGACCGGCTCGGCCGGAGCCGGGGTGGGTGTCGGGAAGGACGGGACCGGCAGTGGCTTCGTGGCGATCGCCGGCGCCCCGGTGACGGTCAGCAGCGGGGCCATCGACGCGACGTGGGCCGTGTCGCACGTCATTTCGAGGCAGCCCAGCCCGAAGGACCGCTGCAGCGTCTGCAGCAGGGAATAGTGGTTGTAGGCGGCAGGATCCTGCACCTTGCGCGGGCCGTGGCTGGTCACCATGACGGTGGCCGCCCGGCCACCGCCTCCGGCGTTGTCGGTGCCCTCGTCGTAGACGACGGCGATGGCGTTGTTGCCCTTGGCCCAGAAGCCGGCGCTCGTGATCTTGCTGACGAGCTGCCCGAGGTACTGGTCCCCGGTCGCGACGAGCCGCTGATCCTGCGGATCGCCCGGGGTGCCCGAGTCGATGCAGTACGGAGGATCACCGTGCTGGTCATGGCATTCGTCGGGAATCACCAGGTTGAACGCGGGTACCGTGCCGTGCGCGAGATCGGCACCGAGCTGTTCCACGGGCACTTGCCGCGACCAGTCGGCGGCGTTCAACGACGTGCTGAAGTTCGGGATGGGGTTGTGCTTCGACACGTACAGCGGATCTTTGTCCGGCGCCCCGTTGCAGTTCGCCGGGTAGCAGATTCCCTGGTAGCCAGGGTGCGGAAGGCCCTGGAGGTAGGCCTTCCAGCTCACGCCCGCCTGGTCGAGCTGACTGATGAGGCTCGGCTTGTCGACGCGGTTGAGGTAGTAGGGGTTGTCGTCCTTGACCCCGAACGTGTTGCCGCCGAGCATCGCGACGTAGTTGGGTTCGCTCGGGTGAGCCACACCGTAGTAGTTGGTCGCCAGGCCGTACTGCTGGGCGAGAGCGTTGAGGTTCGGCGCCGCCGGATTGCCGATGACGTCGGTGAAGCCGTGGTTCTCCTCCACGACGACGAACAGGTGGTCGTAGTGGGGGACGGCGGCCTGGGGCGCGGCGCCCGCGGGTGTCACCAGAAGGAGAGAGCAGGCTGCTGCGACAGCCAACGCCAGCAGGGGCCGGACGTATCGGGACATCGTCGGATCCCTTTCCGTCAGCCGTGGTGGCCGGGGCCGGTGTGCTGGCCGTCGTCGTTGCCGCCGTCGGCGGCGAACAGCAGGCCCTTGGGCGTCTTGACGCCGCTGCCGAACGGGGTGACGTGGCCGGTCTTCAGGTCGACGGTGCTGAGGCCGGTCGCCGAGCCGAAAGCCTGTCCCCGCCGGAAGTTCCCGGTGATTGCGATGACGCTGCCGGCCGCGTTGTCCACCACGTAGAGCGTGCCACGGGTGGCCGTGGCGAACGCGACGTCATCAACCTGCACGCTCACCGGCAGCACCGAGGCGCTCTGGCCACGGTCGCCGGGGTGCCGCACGAAGACCAGCTGCTGGTCACCCTGGCCGACCAGCATCAGGCTTCCGCCGACACCCGGCACGGACCGCGGAACCGCGCCGCTGGAGTCCGGGTCGGTGAGGTTCAGGGCGGCCTTCTTGCCGTTGACCAGGTTGGTGGCGGTGACGTTGTCGTCGAAGACCGGCGTCAGTTTCGCGGTGGCACCCCGGAAGTCCACTGTGTACATCGCGGGTTTGCCCGCGGCGCTGCCGTTGGCATCCGTCGCCGGTGCGGAGGCAGCGACGTACACGACGCCGTTGCGCACGGTCACACTGTCGGTGCCACCGCCGTGGGGGAGCGGGGTCGGGCTGTAGTCGTAGTGCGCGACCTGAGTGTGCGGGCGCTCCGGTGAGATGGTGTAGATGCTGCTGTTGCCGTCTTCGTTCACCGTGGCGACGACCTGGTGGGTCCGGGCATCGGCGCCCATCCCGTCGACCTTCCCGGTCACGTCCCAGTGCGCTACGTCCCGGCCCTGCCGGCTGTACTCGACGACCGTGCTGGTGGTACGTCCCGATTTCGCCGGTTCCCCCTTCGTGCCGACACCGTTCTGGAAGGCCACGAACAGGTTGCCGTCGAGTTGGGCGATATCGTCGGGGCTGGTGAGCGAGGCGTCGTGCGCGAAGACGGTCGCGAAGAAGCCTCCGGGAACGGTGACACCACCGGCGGCCGGAGCCGCGGCCGCAGCCGGTACGGCGAAGCCGAACGAGGCCAGGGCCGCGGCCACGGCGGCCACGGCGGTGGCCGCCGCGGGGATGCGCAGATTCATCACCGATGACATTAAAGTCCTTCCATAGCACGGAGATTCGCCATGGGATAACGGCCCGCACGGCGGCTTGGCCGTCGCCATGCTTGCCGCGGCCGATGGCCGCGGGGAAGACAACCGGTAACGGAAAGCTGAACATCTACTTTGCTGTAGAAGTTCGTGGCATGGCCGCAGTGCTGCGTAGGAAATGGTAGGACGCCGACGTTGAGGGGACGCTGAGTGTTTTCGTGAACTGCCGGAGGCCACGAGCTGTGATCACATCTCGTTGGCCGCGTCACGGCGCTACTCGTTGCCGTTGAACGAATGACTGACCTTGGCACCTGCTGGATCAGTGTGACAGTCGTCCGGTTCGCCCGGTTTCGCCGGGTCTGCTCGGTGGGATTCAGTTGGCTCGGCAGCGACCGTCCCGGGTCGTCAGGTCCTGGTCGGTGGTGCGCTCATCGCTGCCGCCAGGAAGGTGATCGCCCAACGTCGGGCGGCCTCGCCGGCCACCGGGGACAAGCCGGCCGGGGTGTGCTGGTTGTAGACCTCGACGCGGTCCGTGGCCGTCACGGCGAGGATCCCCCGCATCCGGAACCACAGCTCCTCCGGGGACAGAGCGGGCAGTGCGCGCCCGAACGTGGGCTGCGGCCCAACATTCCCCCATCCCTGCGGCGCGGTCGCCGGCCCATACGACTACAACGTCAATTCCGCAACCGTCTCCATCGGGGCGACCGACATGTACATGCAAGTCTGGGCGGCCAACATCGGCGGCCCCGGCCCGTCCACCAGCGTCCCTATTACGGCCTCATCGGGAACCGGCAAAGCGTCCGCCCAACCACACGGCAATCCACCGCGCTGACACCCAACCCAGCAGGCCAACGCGGTCCGCCAACCGGCGCGCCCAATACTGTCAACTACTCACAGTGAGCGGCCCTGAGGATAGAGCGAGTCTAAGGGATGTCTCGTAACCCGGTGTCGGAGCGGCCGGGCCGGTAGTTGATCATGTTGGTGTGGTGCAGGTGATCACAGCGTCGCGGCCGGAGTG
>NZ_JBVKDO010000017.1:0-248856 GCF_055633805.1 Amycolatopsis sp. NPDC114478
TGGCTGCATTTCTGCAATCATCATCGACCCCACAGCTCAACCGGCGGCAAGCCGCCGGTCACCCGGCTGACCAACCTCCCCGGACATCACAGCTAGAGCTGCGTTTCCCCGTCGGGTGAGTCGCGCCACTGCGCGAACGGGCGGTCGAGCGACCACTTGCCGTCCTGCTCCTCGAGGACGCGGTATTCGCAGGTCCCCGGGTTGGACAGCGACTCGAACAGCTCGATGCTCCAGCCGAACAGCCGGCGGCACAGCAGCCGCAGCGTGAGCCCGTGCGACACGATCAGGACCGTCTCGGGGTGACTTTCGTCGCGCAGGCGCAGGTCCGAGAGGAACGCCGCGACGCGGTCGTCGACGTCCGCGCCCGACTCGCCGAACGGCAGCCGGTAGAAGAAGTGCCCGAACTCGTTGCGCCGCGCCTTCTGGATCTCCTGCTCGGCCGGATCCTGCAGGTTGCCCCAGTCCTGCTCGCGCAGCCGCGGCTCCTGCAGCAGCCGTTCGCAGGAGGCCCGGATGTCCAGCAGCCGCAACGTCTCCCGCGTCCGCAGGTACGGGCTGACGTAGACGGCGGGCCGCTCGCCGTCGAGCAGCCGGGCGATCTCCGGTGCCACCGCCCGGGCCTCGCGCTCGCCCCGCTCGGTCAGCGGCAGGGCGTGGTCGGGGATCCGCGTGTAGGCGAGCTCGTCGACGTTGCCGAGCGACTCGGCGTGCCGCAGCAGGATCATTCGCACGCTCCCATCCTGCCCGTCACCCGGGCCTGACCGGGTCTGGGCATACCCTCAGGGGCGTGTCCGCGACGAAATCCGACGTCCCCACGCAGCGCCGGGCCAGCGTGCTGCCCCTGCTCGCGGTCGGCGTGCTGCTGGCCGCCGTCGTCGCGATCGGGCTGATCGCGCTCACCGGCGGCGCCGGGTACGCCATCGCCGGCCTGCCGGATCCGGGGCTGGTCACCAAGTACGGCATCACGGTCATGCGCGTGCTCTCGGAAGCCGCGTCGGTGATCTGCGTCGGGTCGTTGCTGCTGGCCGCGTTCCTCGTGCCGCCGCAGCAGTCCGGCACGCTCGGCCCGGAGGGCTACGGCGCCCTGCGCGCGGCCGGGATCGCCGCCTGGGTGTGGTTCGCCGCGGCTCTGTTCTCGGTCGCGTTCACCGCCGCAGACACCGCCGGGAAGCCGTTCGGCGACGTCCTGGACCCGCAGACGCTGCTCGACCTCGTCGGCGCCATCGAACAGCCCAAGGCCTGGCTGTGGACGGCGCTGATCGCCGTCCTCGTCGCCCTCGGCTGCCGGCTCGCGCTGTCCTGGGGCTGGACGGCCGTGCTCTTCTTCCTGGCCGTCGGCGGGCTGGTCCCGGTCGCGGTCACCGGCCACTCCGCCAGCGGCGGCTCGCACGACGTCGCCACCAACAGCCTGCTGTTCCACCTCGTCGCCGCGTCCTTCTGGGTCGGCGGCCTGATCGCGCTGCTGGCTCTCGGGTACCGGCGCGGCAACCACCTGCGCCTCGCCGCGCAGCGGTTCTCGAGGCTGGCGCTGGTGTGCTGGATCGTGATGGCGATCTCCGGGGTGGTCAACGCGCTCGTCCGGATCAGCCTCAACGACCTCTTCACGACCGACTACGGCCTCCTGGTCGTCGCCAAGACGGTCGCGCTGCTGCTGCTCGGCGTCTTCGGCCACCAGCAGCGGCAGAAGGGCGTCAAGGACCTCGTCGACGGCAAGGGCGGCGGGCAGCTGCTGCGCCTGGCCGCGGTCGAGATCCTGATCATGTTCGTCACGATCGGGATCGCGTCCGGGCTGGCCAGGACGCCGCCACCGGCGGACGCGATCACCCAGCCGTCCACCACCGAGCTGCTGATCGGCTACAACCTCGACGGCCCGCCGACGGTCTGGCGCCTGCTCTTCGACACCCGCTTCGACCTGGTCTACGGCACGCTCGCGCTCGTCCTCGGCGGCCTCTACCTGGCCGGCGTGCGGCGGCTGCTGCGCCGCGGCGACACCTGGCCGGTCGGCCGCACGGTCGCCTGGATCGTCGGCTGCGTGGTGCTGCTGCTCGCGACGTCGTCGGGCATCGGCCGCTACGCGCCCGCGATGTTCAGCGTCCACATGGGCAACCACATGCTGCTGTCGATGGTGGCCCCGGTGCTCTTCGTCCTCGGCGGCCCCGTGACGCTCGCCCTGCGCGCCCTGCCCGCGGCGGGCAAGGGCGCCCCGCCGGGACCGCGCGAGTGGATCGTCGCGCTGGTGCACTCCCCGGTGTCGCGGTTCCTGACCCACCCGGTCGTCGCGCTGCTGCTGTTCGTCGGCTCGTTCTACGCGCTGTACTTCTCCGGGCTGTTCGACGCCGCGCTGAACTACCACTGGGCGCACCTGGCGATGAACGCGCACTTCCTGCTCGCCGGCTACGTCTTCTACTGGCCGGTGATCGGCGTCGACCCGTCGCCGCGGCGGATCCCGTACCTCGGCCGGCTCGGGATGATGTTCGCCGCGATGCCGTTCCACGCCTTCTTCGGCGTGATCCTGATGAGCAAGCAGACGGTGATCGGGCAGGCGTTCTACAGCCAGCTGCACCTGCCGTGGGTGACCGACCTGCTGTCGGACCAGCGGCTCGGCGGCGGCATCGCGTGGGCGTCCGGCGAGCTCCCGGTGCTGCTCGTGCTCATCGCGCTGCTGGTGCAGTGGTCGCGCCAGGACGAGCGCGAGGCGAAGCGGCGTGACCGGCGCGAAGCGGTGACGGGCGACGAAGAGCTGAACGCCTACAACGCGATGCTGAAGAACCTCGCGGAGGGGAAGCGACCCTCGGGTTCCAGTTGAGGTTGAGGGCTCGTTCGGCCGCGGAAAACAGTGCTTCCGGTGATCCCGGACTGACTTTCGGTAGTCCGACGGTGACCGGCGTCGAGCCGCGATCAGGTGCGCTCTACGATCGTCGGTATGGCCGAGTTCATCTACACCATGAAGAAGGTGCGCAAGACCGTCGGGGACAAGGTCATCCTCGACGACGTCAGCACCGCGTTCTACCCCGGCGCCAAGATCGGCGTGGTCGGGCCGAACGGTGCCGGTAAGTCCACCGTTCTCAAGATCATGGCGGGGATCGAGCAGGCCAGCAACGGCGAGGCGTTCCTCCAGCCCGGTGCGAGCGTCGGCATCCTCATGCAGGAGCCGGAGCTCAACGAGGAGAAGACGGTCCGCGAGAACGTCGAAGAGGGCCTCGGCGAGGTCAAGGTCAAGCTCGACCGGTACAACGAGGTCCTCAAGCTCATGGAGACCGAGTACACCGAAGAGCTGATGGAAGAGATGGGGCAGCTCCAGGAGGAGCTGGACCACGCCGACGCCTGGGAGCTCGACTCGACCGTCGAGCAGGCCATGGACGCGCTGCGCTGCCCGCCGCCGGACGAAGGCGTCTCGCACCTCTCCGGGGGTGAGCGCCGCCGCGTCGCGCTGTGCAAGCTGCTGCTGTCGGCGCCCGACCTGCTGCTGCTCGACGAGCCCACCAACCACCTGGACGCCGAGAGTGTCCTGTGGCTGGAGCAGTTCCTCTCCCGCTACGCCGGCGCCGTCCTCGCCGTCACCCACGACCGGTACTTCCTGGACAACGTGGCCCAGTGGATCATGGAGATCGACCGCGGCCGCGTCGTCGGCTACGAGGGCAACTACTCGACGTACCTGGAGAAGAAGCGCGAGCGCCTCGAGGTCCAGGGCAAGAAGGACCAGAAGCTCGCGAAGCGCCTGAAGACCGAGCTCGAGTGGGTGCGGTCGAACGCCAAGGCGCGCCAGACCAAGTCCCGCTCGCGCCTCGACCGCTACGAGGAGATGGCGGCGGAGGCGGACAAGCACCGCAAGCTCGACTTCGAAGAGATCCAGATCCCGCCGGGCCCGCGGCTGGGCAACGTCGTGGTCGAGGTCGAGAAGCTCAAGAAGGGCTTCGACGACCGCGTCCTCATCGACGGCCTGTCGTTCGACCTGCCGCGCAACGGCATCGTCGGCGTGATCGGCCCGAACGGCGTCGGCAAGACGACGCTGTTCAAGACCATCGTCGGGCTCGAGGAGCCGGACGACGGCGTGGTCAAGATCGGCGAGACGGTCAAACTGTCCTATGTGGACCAGAACCGCGGCGGGATCGACCCGAAGAAGACCGTCTGGCAGGTCGTCTCCGACGAGCTGGACTACATCCACGTCGGCCAGACCGAAATGCCGTCGCGCGCGTACGTCAGCGCGTTCGGCTTCAAGGGCCCGGACCAGCAGAAGCCGGCGGGCGTGCTCTCCGGCGGTGAGCGCAACCGGCTCAACCTGGCGCTGACGCTCAAGCAGGGCGGGAACCTGATCCTGCTCGACGAGCCGACGAACGACCTGGACGTCGAGACGCTGGGCTCGCTGGAGAACGCGCTCGAGCAGTTCCCCGGCTGTGCCGTCGTGATCTCCCACGACCGGTGGTTCCTCGACCGGGTCGCGACGCACATCCTGGCCTGGGAAGGCACCGACGAGAACCCCGCGCAGTGGTTCTGGTTCGAGGGCAACTTCGAAGGGTACGAGAAGAACAAGGTGGAGCGGATGGGCGCCGAGGCTGCCCGCCCGCACCGTGTCACCCACCGCAAGCTGACCCGCGACTGAGGGGGCGGGTTTCCCCGTGGAAGCCAGCAAACAGCACCGGACGGGCCCGCTCTCCCACGAGAGCGGGCGCTCCGCGCATGCCGGGGAAACCCTCTCCGCAGTCGGCCGGCTGATCGAACGCGCGGACGCGCTGCACCTGCGTGCGCCCGAACTCGCCCTGGTCCTCGGCGAGCGCGCGGCGGCGCTCTCGGAGGCCGCCGGTGCCGACGAACAGTGGATCCGGGCCGAGAGCCTGGTCGTCTCCGCGCGCGTCCGGCTGGGTGACCGGCCGGGCACGGTCGGGCGCGCCGTCGCGGCCTTGCGCGCGGCCGAGCACGCCGGCTACGGCGACATCGCCGCCCGGCTGCGCATCGACCTCGCCGTGTGCGCCCGCAGCCTGGGCGTGCCGCTGACGGGGCTCGCCGCGCTGCGGCCGGTGCTCACCGACCCGGTCGTTTCGCCGGTGCACCGCGCCGCCGCGCTGACCCACCTGGTCGGCTGCCTCGGGTTGCTGGGGCGCAAGGCCGAGCTGGACCGCGTGCTCGTCGAGGCGGACAAGCTCGTCCTCGGCGACGAGTCCCTCGGCGCCGACACCCAGCTGCTGGTCCGTGCGCTGCTGCGCGTCGGCACGGCGGCGCACCGGCGTCGCCACGGAGACCTGACGGCGGCGGCCGACGCCGCTCGGACGGGCCTGGGCTTCCTGGAGAAGCTGACCAACCCGGCCGACGACGGCGGTCTCGTCCGGATCCGGCTGGTGCTGCTGCTGGTCAGCACGCTGCTCGACCGCGGCGACACCGAAATGGCGTACGACATCGCCGAGCCGGTGCTGGCCGAGCCGGTGCGCGCGGCGGGGGTCGCGCCGATGGGCTGGCTGCGGCTGGCCGTCGCGACGCGCATCCACCTGCCCGCCGGTGCCGGGGAAGCGGCCACCGAGCTGGTCCGCGAAGCCGTGGCGAGCACCGACCGGCACGGGCTGTCCGCGGTGACCGCCCGGCTGTGGCTGGAGCTGGCGCAGCTCGAGGAACGGTTCGGGCAGGCCGAAGAAGCGATCGCGTGCCTGTACCGCTCGCGAGCGGCGGAGCAGCTGCACGCGCGGTCCCGGCGGCAGGCGTGCAACGTACTGGCCGGCGAGTTCGGCACGGGCGAGCCGGCGTCGATCGACCTCGACGAGGTGCTGAAGGCGGTGCCGTCGCGGCCGGTGCCGGTCGTGGCCCCCGAGCCGGCGGCGGCCGAACCCGTCGCGCCCGCGCTGGCGCCTTCGCCGAAGACGCCGGGCTGGTCGTTCGGCCGCGAGGAGACGCCGGAGCCGCGGCAGCCGGCGCCCGCGTGGTCGTTCGAGCGGCCGCGGGTGACCGCCGACGCCGCCGAGACGTCGGTGATGCCGGCGGTGCGGGACGAGCCCGCCGAGCCGCGCGTGCGCCCGGAACCGGTGGTCGTCGAACGGCGGCGGCCCGAGCCGGTCGAGGTCAAGCCGACGGGCCGCCGGCGTGAGCCGGAGGTCCGGGCGGAGCCGATCGAGGTGACGTCGGCTCCGGTCGAGCCGGCACGGCGGGAACCGGAGCCCAGCGAGGTCCGGTCGGCGGCGGCTGAGCCGGTACGTCGGCGTGAGCCGGAGCCCACCGAGGTCCGGTCGGCGCCGGTCGAGCCGGCACGCCGGCGTGAGCCGGAGCCCGTCGAACCCGCACGCCGGCGTGAGCTGGAGCCCATCGAGGTGCGGTCGGCTCCCGCCGACCCGCCGTGGCGGCGTGAGTCGCCCGGCCAGGCGCGGCCGCTTCCGGCGGAACCCGCCGAAGCGCAGCCGTCCGGACGCCGTCGTGCGCCGGAGGCCCCCGCCGAGCCGAGCGAAGTCCGGACCGCGCCCGAGCCGGCGGCCCCGGTGGAAAGCGAAAAGCCCAAGTTCTCGTGGGCGGCCGTCGCGCAAGAGCGGCTGCGGGAGACCGCCGCCGAGCGCGAATCGGCGCCCACGCGCATCACGCCGGCCTTGCCGCTCGCGCCCGAGCCCGCCGCCGAGCGGGAGCCGCGGCGCGAACCGCAGCCGTCGACGCGGCACGACGCCGAGCACGGTTCCGTGGCCGCCCGGTCGGTGCTGGACCGGCTGGGGATCTCGTCGTCGGGCGGTGCGGGCGGCGGGCGCCGCCGCGCGGAGGACGCCGAGACCCGCGCGGAGGAGCCACCACCGCGGCCCGCCCCGGAGCTGGCCCCGCCGCCGCGGCCGGAGGACCAACCGCCGTCGGTGCCGGACTACCGCGACGAAGCCGAGCCCTGGCTGCCGCGGCTGCGGATGCCGCCGTCGCTGGAGCCGATGGAGGACTTCGGCCACTGGACGCCGGCGACGGCCCCGTTCCCGGAGAGCTACGCGCGCGCGATCGCGGAGGACGAGCCCCCGCCGGACGCGGGGCTCGCCGACCTCCTCGCCCGCGCGCTGGCGGAGCACCAGGCGGGCACGGCGAGCGCGGCCGCGCTGGTGAAGCAGCTGGGTCCGCAGGACACCGGCCGCCGCAACGGCCACGGGCGCAACGGCCACGGAGCCGAGGTCTCGGACTCCCGCCGCCACGGCTCGGGCGACTGACTCCCTGGCCCACACCGCCGCGGTCAAGACGTCGCCGGAGGTCGGTCCGATCGGCCTCCGGTCGCCGAGACACCCCTATTCGTCGCCGACTCGCCACCGGGCCGGGCGAGTGGCGTCCGTCGCACCCCGAAGGTCGCCGACCGGCCGCCGGGCTTCGCCGAACGGCACCCACCCGGCCCGACTGAACCGATCATGTTGGCTCCGCAGCAGGTAACGCCCGTCGAGCCCGGCTGGTCAGCGCCGCGAACCGCCCCGGAACGCAACCCGTCAGTAGCTTGACCGATCACGCGAATCCGCTGGCCGGGAAGGGTTTTCCGGATCCGGGGAACCCCCGGGTCTTCATGTGATCCCCGACCCCGGCGCATTAGTGTGGGGTGGTCCGGTTCACCGCCGAACCGGCACGGTGCCACCTCACGCATACTGGAGAGTTGCCTCGAATGAGCTCGACCGGAGTCTCGTCCCCACCCGGAGCCGAAACCGAACCCGAATTCGGCCTTCGCTCCCCGGCCAGCCCGGAGCAGATCAGGGACGACCTGATCGACGCCGCCGCCGGGCTGGCGCCGGAGATCGGGGAGCTGATCCGGCTCTACTACCGGCACATCCCGGCCGAGGAGATCGTCGGCGACGAGCCCGTCAACCTGGTCGGCGCGGTGCGCTCGCACCTGCAGCTCGCCAAGCACCGGATGCCCGGCCGCCCGGCCGTGCGGCTGCTCAACCCCACCGTCGCCGAGGACGGGTGGGCGCGCGAAGCCACCGTCGTGCAGGTCGTCACCGACGACATGCCCTACCTGGTCGACTCGATCGCCGCCGAGTTCGCCCGTGACGGCGTGCAGGTGCAGCGGATCGTCCACCCGATCGTCGTCGTCAGCCGCGACCTGACCGGCGAGCTCCAGGAGGTCCACCCCGAGGCCGACCCGGCCGAGCCGCCCGCGAACTCGGCCGCCGAGTCGTGGATGTACATCGAGATCGACTTCGTCACCGACCCGAACCGCGCCCGCGAGCTCGACAACCGCCTTTCCAGCGTCCTCGGGGACGTCCGGGAGGTCGTCGAGGACGCCGAGAAGATGGCCCAGACGGCCTGCCAGCTCGCGAGCGAGCTCGAAACCGAGCCGCCGCACCTGCCGGAGGCCGAGGTCGCCGAGGGTGCCCGCCTGCTGCGCTGGCTGGCCGACGGCCACTTCACCTTCCTCGGGTACCGCCGCTACGAGCTGGTCGACAACCCGCACCCGGACGCGGAGGAGCCCGCCCTGCGTGCGGTCCTGGCGTCCGGCCTCGGCGTGCTGCGCCAGGACAGCCTGGCCGCCCGCGGCCTCACCGCGGGCCCGGACACGGCCGTGTCCGCGCTGGCGCCGTCGCTGCTGGTGCTGACCCAGGCGAGCGCGCCCTCGACCGTGCACCGGCCGGTCTACCCGTACTACGTCGGCGTGAAGACCTTCGACGCCGAGGGCAAGGTCACCGGCGAACACCGCTTCCTCGGCATGTTCACCACCACGGCGCTGCACGAGAACGTCCTCGACATCCCGGTGGTCTGCAACCGCGTCCGCGAGGTCATCCACCGCGCCGGGTTCCCGATGGAGTCGTTCTCCGGCCAGCGGATGCTCGAGGTGCTGCAGAACTGGCCGCGCGCGGACCTGTTCTCCGCCGACACCGATTCGCTGTACTCGACGACCACCGGCGCGATCACGCTGTCGGACCGCCGGCGGCTGCGGCTGTTCCTGCGCCGCGACCCGTACGGCCGCTTCTACTCCTGCCTCGTCTACCTCCCGCAGGACCGCTACACGACGCGGTCGCGGCTGGCGATGCAGGAAGTCCTGCTCGAAGAGCTCGAAGGCACCCAGCTCGAGTACAGCGCGCGGATCGGGGAGACCGTCCTCGCGCAGGTGCACTTCATGGTCCACACCGATCCCGCGCGCCGGCTCGAACCGGACACGGCGAAGATCCAGGACCGGCTCAACAACGCCGTCCGCAGCTGGGACGACCGGATGGTCGAGGCGGTCCTCGACGAACGCCGTGAGCGCTCGGACGGCGGGGTGGCCGTCGGCGTCCTCGGCGAGGAATCGGCGACCGAGCAGGGCCAGCGCTTCGCGAGCATCTTCCCGGAGGGCTACAAGGAGGACTTCTCGGCCGGAGAGGCGCTGGCCGACCTGCGCGCCCTCGACTCGCTGACCGACGAGGGCGACCTCGCGCTGTCGTTCTACCGGCCGGCCGACGCCGAGCCGGGCGAGCGGCGCTTCAAGCTCTACCTGCGCGGCGAAGGCGTCACCCTGTCCAAGGTGCTGCCGGTGCTGCAGGCCATGGGCGTCGAGGTGGTCGACGAACGGCCGTACGAGCTGCACCGCGAAGACGGCGGTGCCTGCTGGATCTACGACTTCGGCCTGCGCGTCGCGCAGAAGATGCTCGACGAGGCCGACGACCACGCGGTCGACCAGCTGCGCGGCCGGTTCCAGGACGCCTTCGAGGCCGCCTGGCGCGGGGACGCCGAGGTGGACGGGCTCGACGGCCTGGTCCTGCGCGCCGGGCTCACCTGGCGCCAGGCCGCCGTGCTGCGCGCGTACTCGCGGTACCTGCGCCAAGCCGGCAGCGCGTTCTCCCAGGACTACATCCAGAACACGCTGCTGAAGCACACCCAGATCGCGACGAAGCTGCTGCGGCTGTTCGAAGCCCGCTTCGACCCGCAGCTGGGCGACGCCGACCGCGAAGCCGCGACCGAAGCGCTGGGGAGCGAGCTGAGCGCGATGATCGACGAGGTCACCAGCCTCGACGAGGACCGCATCCTGCGCCGGCTGATGGCCGTCATCCGGGCGACGCTGCGGACGAACTACCACGTCCGCGACGACGCCGGGAACCCCCGCCAGTACCTGGCGATCAAGCTCGACCCGGCCGGCGTGCCCGACCTGCCCGAGCCGCGGCCGCGGTTCGAGATCTTCGTCTACTCGCCGCGCGTCGAAGGCGTGCACCTGCGCTTCGGCGAGGTCGCGCGCGGTGGCCTGCGCTGGTCGGACCGGCGCGAGGACTTCCGCACCGAGATCCTCGGCCTGGTCAAGGCGCAGGCGGTGAAGAACGCGGTGATCGTGCCGGTCGGCGCGAAGGGCGGCTTCGTCGTGAAGCGCCCGCCGGTCGCGACCGGCGACGCGAGCATCGACCGCGACGCCCAGCTGAACGAGGGCATCGCCTGCTACCGCATGTTCATCTCCGGCCTGCTCGACCTGACCGACAACCGGATCGAGGGCAAGACCGTGCCCGCGCCGGGCGTCGTCCGGCACGACGCCGACGACTCGTACCTGGTCGTCGCGGCCGACAAGGGCACCGCGAAGTTCTCCGACATCGCGAACGAGGTCTCGGGGCAGTACGGCTTCTGGCTGGGCGACGCGTTCGCCTCCGGCGGCTCGGTCGGCTACGACCACAAGGCCATGGGCATCACCGCGAAGGGTGCCTGGGAGAGCGTCAAGCGGCACTTCCGCGAGCTGGGCAAGGATACCCAGACCGAGGACTTCACCGTCGTCGGCATCGGCGACATGATGGGTGACGTCTTCGGCAACGGCATGCTGCTGTCGGAGCACATCCGGCTCGTCGCGGCGTTCAACCACATGCACGTGTTCCTGGACCCGCACCCGGACGCGGCGACGTCCTACGCCGAACGCCGCCGCCTGTTCGACCTGCCGCGCAGCTCCTGGGACGACTACGACCGCTCGCTGATCAGCGAAGGCGGCGGGATCTACCCGCGCTCGGCGAAGTCGATCCCGATCAGCCCGCAGGTCCGCGCCTCGCTCGGCCTCGAGGAGGGCGTCACCGCGCTCGCGCCGATGGACCTCATCCAGGCCATCCTGCTGTCCCCGGTCGAGCTGCTGTGGAACGGCGGCATCGGCACGTACGTCAAGGCGGAGTCCGAAACCCACGCCGCGGCCGGCGACAAGGCCAACGACGCCATCCGCGTCGACGGCAAGCAGCTGCGCGTCAAGGTCTTCGGCGAGGGCGGCAACCTCGGCCTCACGCAGCTGGGCCGGATCGAGTTCGCCCGCAACGGCGGCAAGATCAACACCGACGCGCTGGACAACTCCGCCGGCGTCGACTGCTCCGACCACGAGGTCAACATCAAGATCCTGCTCGACCACCTCGTGCAGACCGGCAAGCTGGAGCGCGAGCAGCGCAACGAGCTGCTGGAGGAGATGACCGACGAAGTCGGCGCGCTGGTGCTCAAGGACAACTACCGGCAGAACGCCGTCCTCGGCGTCAGCCGGGCGCACGCCGCGCCGATGCTGTCGGTGCACGCGCGGCAGGTGCAGGCGCTGGTCTCCGCGGGCGCGTTCGACCGCAAGCTCGAAGCACTGCCGAGCAACTCGGAGTTCCGCGAGCTGGAGAAGGCGGGCAAGGGCCTCACCTCGCCGGAGCTGGCGACGCTGCTCGCGCACGTCAAGCTGGAGCTGAAGGACGAGCTGCTGGCCAGCGACCTGCCCGATTCGAAGGTGTTCGCGGCCCGGCTGCCCGAGTACTTCCCGACGCCGTTGCGCGAGCGGTTCGGCAGCGCGATCGGCGAACACCCGCTGAAGCGCCAGATCATCACCACGATGATCGCCAACGAGGTCGTCGACGGCGGCGGCATCTCCTTCGTCTACCGGCTGATGGAGGAGATGAGCGCGACGGCGACCGACGCGGTGCGCGCGTACGCCGTGGTGACGCAGGTCTTCGAGCTGCCCGCCCTGTGGCAGGAGATCGACGCGCTCGACAACGTCGTGCACACCGACGTCGCCGACGCGATGGTGCTGGAGACGCGGCGCCTGCTCGACCGGGCCGCGCGCTGGTTCCTCACCAACCGCCCGCAGCCGCTGGCGCCGCTGTCGGAGATCAAGCGCTTCGGCCGGGTGCTCGGCGAGCTCGTCCCGAAGATCGGTGACCTGCTGCGCGGCCGCGAGGCCGAGTCGGTGGAGAAGCACGTGAGCGAGCTGATCGCCGCGAACGTGCCGGAGGGGCTGGCGCGCCGCGTTTCGCTGCTGCTGCACACGTACGGCCTGCTGGACGTCACCGAGGTGGCCGAGCTCGCCGAGCAGCAGGTCGGCGTGGACGCACCGCACAGCCCGGCGGAGACGGCGGAGCTGTACTACGCGCTTTCCGACCACCTGGACGTCGACAAGATGCTGACCGAGATCAGCGCGCTCGAACGCGGCAACCGCTGGCACGCGCTCGCCCGGCTTTCGCTGCGCGACGACGTCTACGGCTCGCTGCGGGCGATCACGCTGGACGCGTTGCGGCACAGCGATCCCGGCTCGTCCGCGGACGCCAAGATCGCCCAGTGGGAGAAGACGAACGCCTCGCGGCTGCAGCGGGCGCGCGTCGCGCTGGACGAGATCACCAAGTCCGGCCGGCTCGACCTCGCGACGCTTTCGGTGGCGGCCCGGCAGATCCGGAGCACGGTTCGGTGACTTACGTTTCGCACGTCCGCCCGCGCTGGACGGACATGGACGTCTACGGCCACATCAACCACGCGAAGATGGTGACGCTGCTCGAAGAGGCGCGGATCCCGCTGCTGTTCAAGGGCGCCGTCGAGGCCGGGCTGGACCAGCTGCCCAAGGGCATCGTCGTGGTCAAGCTGGAAGTGGCCTACAAGGCGCCGATCGTGGTGTCCGGGCAGCAGCTGCGCGTCGACATCGACCTGACGGAACTGCGGGCGGCCAGCTTCACGCTGGCCTACCGGGTCCACACCGGGCCGGCCGCGGACGATCCGGTGGCGGTGCTGGCGGAGACGGTGCTGGCGCCGTACGACACGGTCGCGTTGCGGCCGCGTAGGCTCAGCCCGCCCGAGTCGGAGTTTCTGAAGCAGGGGTTCGCGGATGCCTGAGTTGTTCGTGCCGGACGCGGCCGACCGGGAGACCCTGGGCGCGTTCGTCGCCCGCGCGGTCCGGCTGGACGGCCAGACGGCCGTCCGGCTGCGGCAGCGCCGCGATGGCGTGGTCGAGGCGTGGACGGCGACGCCGTTCGAGTGCTTCGCGACCCGCGCGGTGGCCGGTGACGTCACCCCCGGCGACGTCACGGTGTCCGGCAACGAGCTGCTGGCGGCACTGACCGTCGCGGGCGGCCCGCGGATGGACCCGGGCCCGGCCCGCGACCTGCTCTGGCACGGCGAGCTGCCGCCGTCCGGCCGCTGGCCGCTGGTCGACGAGCTGCCCGCGCGGGTCGTCGCGGAACTGGCCGACCGCGGCGTCACCCTGGCCCGGGACAACGCCGGTCCGCACGGCAACCCGCCGGCGTCGCTGATGGACCAGGCGGTGCTGACCGTGTCCGGCGAAGCGGTCGAGGTCAAGGTCCAGATGCGCTGCCTGTTCGCGATGTCCGGGATGGGGTTCGTGGACGCGGACCTGGCCGAGGACGTCGTCCGCGTGTCGGCGACGGATTCGTGGCTGCGGCTGGACGCGCGCTACGGCGCGATCGTCCGGCGCCGGCACGCGCTGCTGCCGTTGCTGTTCTGACGGATTCCTTACGGCGGCCACCGTTCGCGCGGAACGGTGGCACGCTGGACACATGATCCCGGACGACGATCCGACCGCCGACTTCCTCGACGGTGTCCGCGCCGAGGAAACGCCGTGGCGGCGGGACCGTCCGCCGGGGGAGCAGGCGCCGGAGCGCGCCGAGCGTCCTGAGAGGTGGGGCCGCGCGCGAGCGGCGGGCCGGGCGGCCGCCCAAGCCGCGCCCTACCTCCAGGCCGCGGCCCTCGTCGCGTGGCTGGCCAGTGGCGCCTTCGACGACGGTTCGGGCGATCAGAACGGCTGACGTGTTAAAGTCCGCGCCTTCCCGTGGGAGAGGCGAGCGATGAGGTTTCCGGCGTTCACCGTGACCGTGACCCGCGAGGCCGGCCAGTGGATCGCGAAGACGGCCGACGGCGTCGAAGCCGCGGGCGAGTTCAAGCGGTTCCCCGGCGTCGATCCGGGCATGCGCAAGGTCATCGCGAACCTGACCGGCCTCCCGCCCGAGCGGTTCTTCCTCCGCTGGCGCTACGAGTTCGAGGACCAGGACGCCACCGACCTCGTCCTGCAGTACCAAGAGGCGCACCGGATCGCCGAAGACGTCGCCGAGTGGCGGGAAGGCGTCCGCGCCCGCTTGGTCGCCACGCTGAACGGCCAGCTCTCGCAACGCGCGATCGCCGATCTGCTCGGCCTGTCGCACCAGCGCGTCAACCAGCTCGCGCGCGGTTCCGCCCCGGAGGCGGCCGAGGTGGTCAAGCCCGGCCGGTGGGTGCCGCTCTAAACCAGCCAGGCGGCCGAATCCGCCGGCAGCTTCCCGTCCACCAGCGGGCTGCTCGACAGCAGCACCTCACCCGGCGGCAGCGCGATCGGCGACGCCGACGTGTTCAGCGCGCACACGAGCCCGCCGCCCTTGCGCCGGAAGGCGAAGCAGCCCGCCGGCGCGCCGTACCACTCCAGCTCCTCGCCGCCGAACGCCGGATGCGTCTTCCGCAGCTCGATCGCCTGGCGGTACAGGGAAAGCGTCGAATCGGCGTCCTCGATCTGCTTCTCGACCGTCAGCCCGGCCCACGCCGGCGGCATCGGCAGCCACGTCCGCGGGTTGCGCGAGAACCCGAACGGCGGCAGGTCGCCTTCCCACGGCAGCGGCACCCGGGAGACGTCGCGGCCGAACTCCGCGCCGCTGGTCTTCGCGCGCGGGTCGGCCATGTCGGCCGGCGCCAGCTCGACGTTCGCCAGCCCCAGCTCTTCGCCGTTGTACAGGTACACCGCGCCCGGCAGCGCCAGCTCCACGAGCGCCATCGCCCGGGCGCGCCGCACACCGGCCGCCCCGCCGCCGTAGCGGCTGACCTGCCGCCAGACGTCGTGGTTGCCGAGCGTCCAGGTCGCGGGGGCGCCCGTGCGGGCCGGCACCGCCAGGGAACGCTCGATGGCCGTGCGCATCGCGTCCGCGTCGAAGTGGGTCAGCACCAGGCGGAAGTTGAACGCCAGGTGCAGCTCGTCGGGCCGCAGGTACCGGGACAGGCGCTCCTCGTCGGTCACCCAGATCTCGCCGACCGCCATCGCGTCCGGGAACTCGTCGAGCACCTTGCGGATCATCTGGTGGATCTCGTGGACGCCGTCGCGGTCCCAGCGCGGGTCGTAGTAGTGGCTCGGCCCGAGCGCGTCCGCGCGCGGGTCCATGTCCGGCAGGCCGGGCGGCTTGGCCATGCCGTGCGCGACGTCGATGCGGAAGCCGTCGACCCCGCGTTCGAGCCAGAACCGCAGCGTCCGCTCCAGGTCGGCGGCGACCTCGGGGTTGGTCCAGTTCAGGTCCGGCTGCTGCGGCGCGAACAGGTGCAGGTACCACTGGCCGTCCGGCACCCGCGTCCACGCCGGGCCGCCGAACGCGCTGACCCAGTTGTTCGGCGGGTCTTCGCCCTTCGGGCCGACGCCGTCGCGGAAGATGTACCGGTCGCGCTCGGGGCTGCCCGGCGCGGCCGCCATCGCCGACTTGAACCAGGAGTGCTGGTTGCTGGTGTGGTTGGGCACGACGTCGACGGTGACCTTGATGTTGCGCTTGTGCGCCTCGGTCAGCAGGACGTCGAAGTCGCCGAGGGTGCCGAACATCGGGTCCACGTCGCGCGGGTCGGCGATGTCGTAGCCGTGGTCGGCCATCGGGGAGCGGTAGAACGGGGTCAGCCACAGCGCGTCCACGCCCAGCAGCTCAAGGTAACCGAGCCTGGAGTGGATGCCCTCCAGGTCTCCGACGCCGTCACCGTCCGAATCGGCGAACGAGCGCACGTAGACCTGGTAGAAGACGGCATCTCGCCACCAGGCGCCGGGTCTCATACGAAGCTGTTCATCATGCTGTGCGCCGCCATCTCCAGGTAGGCCCAGAGCTGACCGCGGTACGGCTCTTCCAGGTTCTCCTCGTCGACGGCGATCCGGATGCAGCGCAGCCAGGCGTCGCGCTCGATCGGCCCGATCTTGAACGGCGCGTGGCGCATCCGCAGCCGCGGGTGCCCGCGCCGGTCGGAGTAGGTGTGCGGGCCGCCCCAGTACTGCATCAGGAACAGCCGGAAGCGCTCCTCGGCCGGGCCGAGGTCCTCCTCGGGGTAGAGCGGGCGCAGGACCTCGTCGCGCGCGACTTCCTCGTAGAACCGCCCGACGATCCGGCGGAACGTGGGTTCGCCGCCCACCGCTTCGTAGAGGTTCGCCGGTTCGCTCACTGCAGACACGCCTTCCATTTTGCCCTCCGGGTTCGGGTTCCCGACGCCCGGTCCCGCCCCTCGCCGGAAGGTCGCGAACCCGTTTCCCAGCGTAACCACCGGGGCCGGGTAGTGAGGCAGTTCACGACCCGGCCCCGGGGTCCGCTACTTCTCGATGGCCGGTGCCGTGTTCGGGAACAGCCGGCCGAGCGGCGGGTCGAAACCCGCCTCCTCCAGCGCGGCCAGCAGCTGGGCGCGCAACGCCCGCTGGACCGCCCACTGCTTGCCCGGCCGCACCTTCACGGTCAGGCGTAGCTCCAGGCCTTCCGGAGTGACGCTCTCCACACCCAGCATCTCCGGCGGCTCCAGGATGTTGTCCTTCAGCGCGTCGCTTTCCGTCGCGGCCGAGGCCGCCTCGCCGAGCACCGTCGTCGCGCGTTCGACGTCGGCCGTGTAGCCGAGCGGGACGTCGACCACCGCGACCGCGAAACCCTGGCTCGAGTTGCCGACCCGGAGCACCTCGCCGTTGCGGACGTACCAGACCGTGCCCTTGATGTCGCGCAGCGTGGTGATCCGCAGGCCGACGGCCTCGACGGTGCCGGTCGCCGCGCCGACGTCGACGACGTCGCCGACGCCGTACTGGTCCTCGACCATCATGAAGATGCCGGACAGGAAGTCCTTGACGAGGTTCTGCGCACCGAACCCGATCGCGACGCCGATGATGCCGGCCGACGCGATGATCGGGCCCAGGTCGATGCCCAGCTCGCCGAGCACGAGGATGCACGCGAGGCCGTAGACCAGGAACGTCGCCACCGACTTCAGCACCGAGCCGATGGTCTGCGCGCGCTGGCGGCGTCGTTCGAACACGGCCGAGCCGAGCACCTCGGGGGCGCGCTCACGCAGCGGGCGCAGCAGCGCGGGCAGGGTGCCGCCGGACTTCGGGAAGGTCGTGACGCGGTTGATCACCCGTCTCAACAGCAGCCGCACGACGAACGCGATCACGATGATCATCAGGATCTTCAGCGGCTTGGTCAGAAGCCAGTTCGCCGAGCCGGCCAGCCACTCGTTGTTCGTCGCCTTGTACACCGTGTAGCAGAAGGTGCTGGGGTCGTTGACGCACGGCGGTTGAGCGGTGGGGAACAAAGGGGACACGGAGTTCGATCATCCTTCCGATCAGGTCGGTGAGCCCAACTGTAAGTGGATGTCGGGTCGCGCGGATGTGACACGTCTTGTAACACACGTGCGCTGGGGGCCTGTTCTGTGGTCGACTATGCCTACGCCCCTGGAGGTGGTCGAGTGCCAGACCGACAACCCAGCCCCCGCGGCGCCTCCGGCCAAGCCATGGCCGATGAGACGCCAGAGGTGGTCCTGCGCGCCTATCCGGGGGGTTCCGCATCCGGCGGAGCCGTCCCGGCCGGGCCGGGGAACCGCCCAGGGGGAGTTACCCGCCCGCCCGGACAGCGTAGTAGAGGCCGGGATCCGGCCGCCCCGGCCTGGGGCCGGCGCCGGGTGCTCCTGCTCAACGCCACTTTCGAGCCGCTGACCGCGCTACCGCTGCGGCGGGCCGTGGTGCTGGTGATGTGCGGCAAGGCCGAAGTGGTGCACGGCGACCCCGGCGGCATCGAGCTGCACTCGGCCAAGGTGTCGCTGCCGGTGCCCTCGGTGATCCGGCTCAGCACGTACGTGCGCGTGCCCTACCGGGCGCAGGTCCCGCTCACCCGCGCCGGGCTGATGCACCGCGACCGGTACCGCTGCGCGTACTGCGGGGGGCGGGCCGAGACGATCGACCACGTCATCCCGCGCAGCCGTGGCGGACCTCACGCCTGGACGAACTGCGTCGCCTGCTGCGCCAAGTGCAACCACCGCAAGGCGGACCGGCTGCTCTCGGAGATCGGCTGGCGGCTGCGCGTCGTCCCGCGGGCGCCCCACGGCCCGCATTGGCGGCTGCTCGCGCACTCCAAGGAGGCCGATCCGCTTTGGCGTCCGTATCTGGGCTCCGCCGCCTGACTCATCCTTCGGGGCTCCGGGTGGCGGAGCCCCCGGCTCGGGGCGGAGCCCCGATGAAGCAGCGGTCGGCCGGCTGACGGAGCCCTGGACATGCCGGCGCCCCGGCTGCCTGTGCGGCGGCCGGGGCGAGCCGGGTGCTTGCGCGTGTTCAGGTAGTGCGTGCGGCCCTGGAGTACGGGTCAGGCAGCGAGCGCGTAGTCGCTCTGGCAGGTGACGCGGGTCCCCATGGTGACGCGCGTGCCGCGGGTCACGCGGGTGCCTCGCGTGACGCGGGTGCCGCAGGTGACGCGCGTGCCCATCGTGACCCGGGTGCCCCTGGTGACCCGCGTACCGCGGGTGACGCGCGTCCCGGCCGTCACCCGGGTGCCCGCCGTGACCCGCGTTCCCGCCGTCACACGTGTACCCCGCGTGACGCGTGTACCCCGGGTAGCCCTTGTGCCCGCCGTCACACGCGTTCCGGGCACGAATTCGGTGTCGCTGGGTGACGAGAAGGTCTCGGTGATCGCCTGTGCGGGGGTGTGGGCGCTGTTCATGGCAAGGCCTCCTGGGACCGGTGCGTTACCTGCTGGGGCTGGGGAGCGGGGCGCAAGGCCCGTACAGGTGAAAAAGCTACGAGGATTTCAAGGCTGCGACAAGACGACAGCGGCGGGTGCGGCCGCCTGTACGTTGAGTTGCAACCTTTCGGCCCGACGGTCTTCGCCCCAACGTTCCAGTGGCCGCGAGCCAAGCGGCGGACGGCACTCGGCTTACGACGAACGGTCGAGTGCGGCGCACGCGGTGGCCGCCGAGGTCATCCGATACGCTCAGCGCCGTGAACATCGTCGAGACGATCGTGGTCTTCGCCGTGATCCCGCTGGCCATCTACGGTCTCGCCGGGCTGCTGACGCTCCGGCGCAGGTCCGGTGGGGCCCCGCGGTACCGGTCCGGCCAGGCTTGGGAGTACCCGGCCATGTGGTGGAGCGCCAACCCCGAAGGGGTCGGCACCGGGCACCGGCACGCCGGCGCCGAGAACAGCGCGCCCGAGGGCGCCCCGACCGCGGCGGGAGGCGCTCGTGGCAACTGGTGAGCTGACGAAGCGCGTCGACGAGTCCGAACTGGGCTACGGCGAGGCTCTGACGTCGAGCGGTCGCGTGTCGGCCGCCAAGATGTACGAGCCCGAGGCGCCGACGAGCCCCTTCAACACCCGCCAGCTGAGCCGCCTGGACGAGGCGCTGACGTTCGCGAGCCGCGAGACCGGCCTCGACTTCAGCCTGTACCTCGGCGAGCTGGGCGAGGACAGCCGTTCGGCGGCGGAGAAGCTGCACGCGACGACGGCGGACCCGGCGAACTCGGTCCTGATCGCGGTCTCCCCGGGCGAGAAGCTGATCGAGATCGTGACGGGCAAGACGGCGCACGTCCGCCTCCCCGACCGCGGCTGCAAGCTCGCGGTGGCGAGCATGGTGGCGTCCTTCAAGGAGGGCGACCTGGTTCGCGGGCTGGTCAACGGCCTGGTGAACGCGCTGCGCATGCTGTCCGACCAGGCGGGCCCCGCGCCCCGCTGACGTAGCCACGAAAAGGGCCCCGCACCGGCTGGTGCGGGGCCCTTTTACGTCCGATCAGGCCTGCGCGTCGAAGTCCCGCGCCGCCAAGGCGCGCACGATTCCCGCCCGGCCCTCGGAAACCAACCGCCGCAGGGCCTGCGAGTGCTCGCCCTTCAGCCACTCGTCCGAAGCCGACACCGTCCCCGGGTCCACCGCCCACGACGGGTACAGCCCGATCGCGATCGGCTGCGCCCGCTCACTGGACCGGCGCTGCCACACCTCGTCGATCACCTCGAAGTACTTGGCCACGTACGAGCCCAGCAGCGCCTTCTGGCCCGGGTGCGAGAAGCCCGAGATCAGCGAGTCGCTGACCGCGTTCGGCAGCTCGTCGTCGTACACCGCGCGCTGCCACGCGTCGGCCTTCGCCTCCGCCGTCGGGCGCAGCGCCCGGGCGCGCTCGGCCTGGCGGCGACCCGTCGCCGTGTTGTCGCGGGCCAGCTCGGCGTCGATCTCGGAAGCCGCCGCCTTGCCGTGCGCCACCAGCGCGTGCAGCAGGCGCCAGCGCAGGTCCGTGTCCACCGTCAGCCCGGGGAGCGGCGCCGACCCGTCCAGCCAGCCCGCCACCACGTCCAGCGTCGCCGCGTCCAGCACCGACCCGGAGAGGGAGTTGACGAACGCCAGCTGGTGGTCCGAACCCGGCTCGGCGCCGTGGACCAGCTCCAGCAGCCGGGCCGTGAACGCCGGCCAGCCGGTCGAGGCCGCCCACTCCTGCTCGGCGTAGGAGTTCAGCGCCGTCTGGGCCTGCAGCAGCAGCCGCTGGACCACGCCGACCTCGGTCTCCGTGTGGATGCCGCGCTGCACCAGCGTGACGAAGTCGCGGGCCTTCAGCTCGGCCTCGCGCGTCATCTCCCACGCCGCCGACCAGCACAGCGTCCGCGGCAGCGGCTCGGTGATGTCGGCGACGCGGTCGATCAGCGTCGTCAGCGACGCCGGGTCGAGCCGCATCGTGCAGTACGTCAGGTCGTCGTCGTTGACCAGCACGAGCTTGCCCGCAGGCCGGCCGACCAGGTCGGGCACCTCGGTGCGCTCGCCGTCGACGTCCAGCTCGACGCGCTGGGTGCGGACGATCTTGCCCGCCCCGTCCTCGTCGTAGATCCCGACGGCGACGCGGTGCGTGCGCAGCTCACCGGCACCCGGCTTCGCGCCCGACTGCACGACGGCGAACGACGTGAACGTCCCGTCCGCGCCGACCTCGTAGCGCGGGCTGAGCGAGTTCAGCCCGGTCGTCTCCAGCCACTGCGCGCTCCACCACGACAGGTCGCGCCCGGACGCCTCCTCCAGCGCGCCCAGCAGGTCGGCCAGGGTCGCGTTGCCCCAGGCGTGCTTGCCGAAGTACACCTTCAGGCCGTCGAGGAAGTGGTCCAGCCCGACGTAGGCGACGAGCTGCTTGAGCACGCTCGCGCCCTTGGCGTAGGTGATGCCGTCGAAGTTCACCTCGACCGCGTGCAGGTCGACGATGTCGGCCGCGATCGGGTGCGTCGAGGGCAGCTGGTCCTGCCGGTAGGCCCACGACTTCTCGATGTTCGCGAAGCTGGTCCACGCGTTCTTGTACTCGGTCGCCTCGGCCTGGGCCAGGACGCTCGCGAACGTCGCGAACGACTCGTTCAGCCACAGGTCGTCCCACCAGCGCATGGTGACCAGGTCACCGAACCACATGTGCGCCATCTCGTGCAGCAGCGTCTCGGCGCGCCGCTCGTAGGCGTAGCGCGTGACGCGGCTGCGGAAGACGTAGTCCTCCAGGAACGTCACGGCGCCGGCGTTCTCCATCGCGCCCGCGTTGAACTCCGGCACGAACAGCTGGTCGTACTTGGAGAACGGGTAGGGCGTGCCGAACTTCTCGTGGTAGAAGCCGAAGCCCTGCTTGGTCTCGGTGAACAGCTTGTCCGCGTCCATGTGCTCGGCCAGCGACGCGCGGCAGTAGATGCCCAGCGGGATCGTCTTGTGCTCGTCGGAGTACTCGTCGCGCCACTCGGCGTACGGGCCGGCGATCAGCGCGACCAGGTAGGTCGAGAGCTGCTCGGACTCCTTGAACACCGTCCGGACGGCGCCTTCGGGCGTCTCCTCGGTGGACTCGGCGGCGGTGTTCGAGATGACCTTCCAGTCCTTCGGCGCGATCACGGTGAGCCGGTAGACGGACTTGAGGTCGGGCTGGTCGAAGCAGGCGAACATGCGCTTGGCGTCGGCCGTCTCGAACTGCGTGTACAGGTAGACGCCGTCGTCGACGGGGTCGACGAACCGGTGCAGGCCCTCGCCGGTGTTCATGTACCGGCAGTCGGCGGTGACCGTGAGCTCGTTCGCCTCGGCCAGGCCGGCGAGCGCGATGCCCTTGTCTTCGACGTACGCGCTGACGTCGACGTCCGCGCCGTTCAGGGTGGCCGAGTGCACGCGGTCGGCGACGAGGTCGACCCACGTGTCTTCGCCGGCCCGGGCGCTCGAGAACCGGACGGTCGTCGTCGACGCGAAGGTCTTCTCCCCGGGACCGCCGTGGCCGTCGGTGAGGTCCAGCTCGATGTCGTATCCGGTGACTTCGAGCAGGTCCGCGCGCAGCTTGGCTTGGTCGCGGGTCAGGTTGGGGGCGGGCACAGGCACCTCTGGTCGTTGGTATCGGTTTTCAACTCCCCGCATCCAATCATGGGGACGGGGTGGCGGGCGATAAGGGAACAAGCCCGCGTCCGCGGGTGTTGGCCCGCTGTGAGGGGGTTGTGCCCACCCCCGGGACCTGACCTGACTTCGCACAGGAGTGCCTGATGACCGCTGCCGAGCAGCCCACGAAGGTCGACTTCTACTTCGACCCGATCTGCCCCTTCGCCTGGATCACCTCGCGCTGGATCCTGGAGGTGGAGAAGCACCGCAACCTCGACCTGCACTTCCGGATCATGAGCCTGTCGGTGCTCAACGAGGGCCGCGACGAGCTGCCGGAGAAGTACAAGGAGCTGCTGGCGCAGGGCTGGGGCCCGGTGCGCGTGGCGGTCGCGCTGTCCCAGCTCAAGGGCGAAGAGGTGCTGCGCGACTACTACACCGAGTTCGGCACCCGCTACCACAACCAGGACAACAAGGACCGCGACGCGGTGATCAAGGAGGCCCTGGCCGCCATCGGCGCGCCGGCCGAGCTGTACGACGCCGCGCACTCCACCGAGTACGACGAGGCCCTGCGGAAGAGCCACCACGAGGGCATGGACCCGGTCGGCATGGACGTCGGCACCCCGACGATCCACATCGACGGCGTGGCGTTCTTCGGCCCGGTGCTCAGCTCGATCCCGCGCGGCGAAGACGCCCTGAAGGTGTTCGACGGCGCCGTCGCGCTGTCCAGCTACCCCGACTTCTTCGAGCTCAAGCGCACCCGCAGCGGCGAGCTCAACTTCGATTAAGGCGTCGCGAGGGCGGCCAAGGTGACGTCGCTGGGGTAGCGGGAGGCTGCCACGGCGGCCACCTCGGTCGTCTCGCCGCGGCCCATCGCCGCCTTCAGCGCGATCAGCTCGTGCAGGCCGTGGCGGTGGTAGCGGACGAAGTCGGCGTCGACCGGGTCGCCGTGGCCGGGCACGATGACCCGCGGCCGCAGCTCGAGGAGCCGGTCGAAGGTGTCCGGCCAGGCGGTCAGGTCCGACTCGGTGCTGAAGGAGAACGCGCTGAAGCCGTGTTCGGCGTTCTCGACGATGTCACCCGCGAAGAGCACGTCCACGTCCGGCACGTGCACGACGACGTCGTGGTCGGTGTGGGCGCGGCCGGGGTGCAGCAGGACGGCCGTCCGGCCGCCGAGGTCGAGCTCGGTGCGGTCGGTGAACAGGTGGTCCGGCACCACGAACGTGGTGCGCGCGATGGCGTCGGCGGTCTCCGCTTTGCCCTGTTCGCGGTAGTAGGCGATCCACTTGGCCCGGGCGTCTTCCGCGTACTCGGTCAGCTCGGCGCGGCAGCCTTCGTGCGCCCAGACGGCGCAGGGCGTGAACGGCTCGGTGCCCCAGGTGTGGTCGAAGTGCGCGTGGGTGAAGACGACCGACCACGGCAGGGGCGTCAGCTCGCGGACCGCAGCCGCCAGCTCGGCGCCCTGCTCGAGGTCGCCGCGGGTGTCGACGACCAGGCAGCGGTCGGCGCCGAGGACCAGCCCGACGGTCAGGTCCAGCTCCTCGTAGCGGCGCGCGTGCACGCCGTCGGCGACCTCGATCCAGCGGCCGGTCATGCCAGTACTCCTTCACCCATCATCGGGGCAGCATCGCTCACGTCGAGCAAGGAAGCCAGCGCGACGTCGCCGCCGTGGCCGGCCTCGGTGAGCTCACGTCCGGAGACGCAGGCCGCCAAGGCGTCGACGTCCACCGACCGGGCGGCGAGCGCGGCTTCCGGGGACAGCGAACAGCCCAGTCTCGCGAGCGCGGCGGCGATCGCGCCCGCGCCCACCTGGTCTTCGGCGCAGGGCCGCAGCGGCCCGAACGCCTCGCCGTGGCCGGAGATGTCCACCCCCCAGCGTTCCCCGGCGGCGATGAGCCCGACCGGGCCGCCCAGCTCGTGCGCCTTCGCGGCGACGGCGGAGGCGTTGCGCAGGCAGCCCGCGAGGACGTGCGCGCCGGTCGCCGCGGCGGCGGCGCACAGCGTGGCGCCGTTCGGCGAGGGGAGCGCGAGCAGCGTCCCGGGCGGGATTTCCGTCACAGAAGACGGCCGGAGGGTGAACGCGCCCTCGCCCGCGACCACCGCGCCGGCCGCCCGCGCCTGGGCGACCCCGCGTTCGTCGCGCCACCGGACCGGCAGCACGCGCCCGCCGCGGCCGACCACGAGATCCGTGGTGGTGCTGAAGGAAAGCACGTCGACGACGACCAGCACGGCGCATTCCCGGCCGAGCGCGGCGACGCCTTCGCCGCCCCAGTCGAGCCGGACGTCGCACCCGGTCTGCTCCCAGATCCCCACCCCCCGGAGCATGCCCGAAACCGGACCTGATGGCAGACTCCAGCCGTGCGTGTCTACTTGGGATCCGACCATGCCGGTTTCGAGCTGAAGAACCACCTGGTGGCTCACCTGGAGAAGCAGGGCCACGAGGTCACCGACATCGGCCCGCGGGTCTACGACGCGGCCGACGACTACCCGGCCTACTGCGTCGAGACGGCGCTGCGCGTCGTGGCCGACGAGGGCAGCCGCGGCATCGTGGTGGGCGGTTCGGGCAACGGGGAGCAGATCGCCGCGAACAAGGTCCCCGGCGCGCGGTGCGGCCTCGCGTGGAGCGTCGAGACGGCCCAGCTGTGCCGGGAGCACAACCACGCCCAGCTGATCGGCGTCGGCGCCCGGATGCACACCGTCGAGCAGGCCACCGAGATCGTCGAGGCGTTCCTGGCGACCGAGGTCTCGCCGGAGGAGCGGCACGCCCGCCGCGTCCAGCAGCTGCTCGACTACGAGCGCACCGGGAAGCCGCCGGCGCTGCCGGAGGCCTGATGCCCGAGGGGCACACGCTCCACCGGCTCGCGCGGTTGCACAAGCGCCGGTACGCCGGCGCGCCGGTCGCGGTGAGCAGCCCGCAGGGCCGGTTCGCCGCCGAAGCGTCCCGTTTGGACGGCCGGGTGTTCGCCGGCGCCGAGGCGTACGGCAAGCACCTCTTCCACGACTACGGCCCGGCCGGGATCGTGCACATCCACCTGGGCCTGTACGGCACGTTCGGCGAGTCCCCGCTGCCCGCGCCGGAGCCGGTGGGGCAGGTCCGGCTGCGGCTGGCCGGCCGGACGCACTGGACGGACCTGCGCGGCCCGACGCGCTGCGAGCTGCTTTCCCCGGACCAGGCCGACGCGATCAAGGCGCGTCTCGGGCCCGACCCGCTGCGCCGCGACGCGAAACCGGAGCAGGCGTGGGCGCGCATCTCGCGCTCGAAGACGTCGATCGCGGCGCTGCTGATGGACCAGGCGGTGCTGGCCGGCGTCGGCAACGTGTACCGCGCCGAGGTGCTGTTCCGCCACGGCGTCGCGCCGCTGACGCCGGGCCGCGCGCTCGACCGCGCGCTGTGGGACGACATGTGGGCCGACCTGGTGGTCCTGATGCGCGACGGCGTCCGCGTCGGCCGCATCGACACGGTCCGGCCCGAGCACCTGCCGGAGGCGATGGGCCGCGCGGCGCGGGTGGACCGCCACGGCGGCGAGGTCTACGTCTACCGGCGCGCGGGCGAGCCGTGCCTGGTGTGCGGGACGCCGGTGGCGAACTCGGAGCTGGTGGGCCGCAACCTCTACTGGTGCCCCACCTGCCAGCCGGCCTGAAACGCTCGTGAGTGGGAAACAGGGGCAGAACCCTGTTCCCACTCACGAGGGGTCAGAAGTCGAAGCCGCCGCCGTCGAAGCCCCCACCGTCGAAGCCGCCGCCGTCGAAACCGCCGCCGCCCCAGTCGCCGCCGCCCGCGTCGCCGCCGCCGAAGTCGCCTCCGCCGTCACCGCCGCCGAAGTCGTCGCCACCGCCCATGTCGCCGGACTCGAGCGCGTCCTGCTGGCCCGCGTCGTAGCCCGACTCCCAGGCCGACGCGCCGGCGATGCCGCTCATGCCGGAGAACATCGCGCTGAACAGGAACATCGACCCGAGGCCCCAGGCGCCGGCGACGAGCGCGGGCTTCCACCACGGCTCGCTGTACCAGCCCTGCGGCACCGGCCGCCCGGCCACGCGGCCGCCGGGGTAGTAGTACGGCGTGTCCTGCCCGGCCTCGGGCGAGGCCGAGTAGTGCTGGCCCTCGACGTCGACGTCCCGCCGTTCGGTGACCTTGCCGGCGCGCTCGCGCTCGGCCTCCTCCGGCAGCTGCGGGCCGGGGTCCATGCCCATCGCGACCCGAGCCGCGCGGACGTAGTAGAGGCCTTCGACGGCGGTGTCCTTGACCAGCCGGGCCTGCTCGATCGTGCGGGCCTGCTCCAGCTGCGAGCCGGCGGCGTTGTAGCGCTCGCTCGCGTCGGCCATCGCCTGCATCGACGCGGTGTCGTTGCCGTTGAGGTTGAGGACCTGGCCGCCGAGCCGCTCGACCAGGCGCCGGGCGTCGGCCTTGGCGTCGTCGAGCTCCCGCTGCCGGGCCGCGGCGCGCTGCCGCGAGAAATAGAGGCCGCCACCGACGATCACGACGACGAGCACGATCAGGAAGATCGCGGTGCCCATGGACCACTCCCAGAAGTTCGGGGCTCGGTGACCGGAAGTCACCTTTGATTCGGACAACGCGGACGTTACGCGGAGGGTTCCCGGCGAGTGACCCGGCACACCGTCAGAGCTGGCCGAGGAAACTAGAACACGTTATAGTTCGACACCATGAAGTTCACCCTGTCGATCGCGATGAACCCCCTCGATCAGCTGGGCGAGCTCGCCCGGGCCGCCGAAGAGGCCGGCTTCGCCTCCATCGCCCTGCCGGACTCGCTCTTCTACGCCGAAACGGTGGACACGGACTACCCGTACACCCCCGACGGCAGCCGGTTCTGGACCGCGGAGACCCCCTGGGTGGACCCGCTCGTCGCGACCGCCGCGATGGGCGCGGTCACCAGCCGGATCCACTTCTACACGTCCGTGCTCAAGCTCGGCTCGCGCAACCCGGTGCTGCTGGCGCGTCAGGTCGGCTCGGCGTCGGTGCTCACCGGCGGCCGGTTCGGCCTCGGGCTCGGCGTCGGCTGGCTGCCGCAGGAGTTCGAGTACTGCGGCGTCCCGTTCGAGCGGCGCGGCAAGCGCGTCGACGAGGCCATCGACGTCCTCCGGCTGATCCTCGACGGCGGGATGGTCGAGTACCACGGCGAGTTCTACGACTTCGACAAGATCCAGATGAGCCCGGCGCCGCCGACGCGGGTGCCGTTCTACATCGGCGGCCACACCGAGGTCGCGCTGAAGCGCGCCGCCCGGGTCGCCGACGGCTGGTCCTCGGCGATGATGAAGCTCGAAGAGCTGCGCGACACCATCGCCCGGCTGAAGGAGCTGCTGGCCGAGCGCGGCCGCGCCGGCGACCCGTTCGAGTACCAGGCCGTCTGCATCGACAAGTTCGGCCTCGACGGCTACCGCGAGCAGGCGGAGGTGGGCGTCACCGACATCATCACCATGCCGTGGGTGTTCGACGGCGTCGGGTTCGACGCCCCGATCGAGCCGAAGCTCGAGTCCATCCGCAAGTTCGGCACCGAAATCATCGCGAAGTTCGAGGAGTGACGGGCATGGGCGTGCAGGTCAGCTGGGACACGGCGGCGGAACAGCCGCCGGCGCGGCGCGCGGCGTTCGCGTCGATGACCGCGGTGGCGGCGGGGGACAAGGAGGCCTGGCTGGACCTGTTCGCCCCGGACGGCGTCGTCGAAGACCCGGTCGGGCCGTCGTTCTTCGACGAGGAGGGCAAGGGGCACCACGGCCGTGACGGGATCAGCGCGTTCTGGGACAAGACGATCGGCAACGTCGAGCGCTTCGAGTTCACGATCCGCGACTCCCACGCGGCGGGGGACGAGTGCGCCAACGTCGGCACGATCACGACGTATCTGCCGGGCGGCTACCGCGTCGACACCGACGGGGTGTTCGTCTACCGCGTCGGCGAGGACGGCCTGATCACGTCGATGCGCGCGTTCTGGGAGACCGAGCGCGCGATGGCGACGGCCCGGCAGGTGACGGAGTAGCGTCCCGGCCAGCGGCAACCAATTTTCATATCTGATACATGATCTCTTGACCTCCGGTTAGGTAGGACTCTTTACTAACTGGTGTAGACCTCCGATGTCTCCACCAGGGAGCAAGCATGTCCTTCCTTCGGCGCACGGCGGTCGCGGCGACCGCGTTCGCGCTCGCGGCCAGCGGCACCGTGCTGAGTCAAACCCCGGCTTCCGCCTTGGAAAACGGGCTCCTGCGCACCCCGCCGATGGGGTTCAACAACTGGAACTCGACGCAGTGCAAGGCCGACTTCAACGAGGCGATGATCCGGGGCATCGCCGACATCTTCGTGAGCAAGGGGCTCAAGGACGCCGGCTACACCTACGTCAACATCGACGACTGCTGGGCGCTGCCGGACCGCGACGCGAAGGGCGACCTCGTCCCGGATCCGGCGCGCTTCCCGCACGGCATCAAGGCGCTCGCCGACTACGTCCACGGCAAGGGGCTGAAGTTCGGCATCTACACGAGCGCCGGCACGCACACGTGCAACAAGGCGGGCTTCCCCGGCGGGCTCGGCCACGAGCAGCAGGACGCGAACCTCTTCGCGTCCTGGGGCGTCGACTACCTGAAGTACGACAACTGCAACAACCAGGGTGTCGACGCGCAGCAGCGGTACAAGGCGATGCGCGACGCGCTCGCGAAGTCCGGCCGCCCGATCGCGTACTCGATCTGCGAGTGGGGCCAGAACAAGCCGTGGACCTGGGCGGCGCCGGTCGGCAACCTCTGGCGCACCACCGGTGACATCTCCGACAAGTGGTCGAGCATGATCGGCAAAGCTCAGACGAATCGCGGGCTCGCGCAGTACGCCGGCCCCGGGCACTGGAACGACCCGGACATGCTGGAGGTCGGCAACGGCGGCATGACCGCGGCCGAGTACCGCACGCACTTCAGCCTCTGGGCGATGATGGCCGCGCCGCTGCTCATCGGCAGCGACCTGCGCAAGGTGTCCGACGACAGCTTCTCGATCCTGAAGAACACCGACGTGATCGCGCTGGACCAGGACCCGCTGGGCAAGCAGGCGACCGTGCTGAGCTCGAACGGCGGCCTGGTCGTCTACAGCAAGGTGCTGGCGAACGGCGACCGCGCGGTGGCGCTGTCCAACGAAACGGCGGCGACGGCGACGATCAGCACTTCCGCGTCGGCGACCGGGATCGGCAGCGCGTCGTCGTACACGCTGAAGGACCTGTGGAGCAAGGCGGTCCGCACGACTTCGGGGTCGATCAGCGCGTCGGTGCCCTCGCACGCGACGGTGCTCTACCGCGTGTCCCGCGCCGGTGGTTCGACGCGCTACGAGGCCGAGTCGGCTTCGCTGTCGGCGGGCGGCACGGTCGACTCGAACCACGCGGGCTTCTCGGGAACCGGCTTCGCGAACGGCGCCAACGCGGCGGGTAGCTACGTCGAGTGGCAGGTGACGGGCCCGGCATCGACGCTGACGTTCGGCTACGCGAACGGCACGGCGGCGGCGCGCCCGGTGGACCTCACGATCGACGGCACGGTGGCGTCGACGGGAGTGCAGTTCCCGCCGACGGGCGCGTGGACGACGTGGAGCACGGTTTCGCAGACGGCGGCTTTGGGTGCGGGCCCGCACACGGTCCGCCTCACGGCGACGACCGCGGACGGCCCGGCGAACCTGGACTACTTGGACGTTTCGCCCTAGCGCGGGGAGGTCGCGGAGTTCCGGGCGAAGCGGGTGTACCGCCGGCTTCGCCCGGAGCCCGTTCGCCGCCGGGGTGCCCGCGGCCGGCGCTTACCTGGCCGAGCCGCGGGAGTCGTAGGCCGCGCGGGCCTTTTCCACTTCGTCGAGGTTGGGCGACCACTCGGCAAGGCTGGCGAACAGAGGCCCCAGGCTGCGGCCCAGCTCGCTGATCTCGTACTCCACCCGTGGCGGCACCTCCGCGTAGTAGGTGCGCACGACCAGGCCGTCGCGTTCGAGCTGCCGCAGCCGCTGGGTGAGCACCTTCGGCGTGATGGTGGCGATGCGGCGTTCGAGTTCGACGAACCGCTGGCGACCGTATTCGTTGAGCGTCCACAGGATCGGCGTGGTCCACCGGCTGAAGACGATGTCGACCACGGGGGCGATCGGACAGGCCAGCTCGGGTGTGGTTCCGGTCACGTTCGGGGCCTCCCGCCGTTACTTTCCTCTAGGTACCTACTATACGTCGGAATGTAGCGTCGTCGGCATGATCGTTGTTACGGGAGCTACAGGCAATATCGGACGGCCGTTGGTGGAGGCGCTGACGGCGGCGGGTGAAGAGGTGCGGGCGGTGTCCCGCAGCGGGCCGATCTCGGCCGACTTGACGGACGCGGCGTCGCTGCGTCCGGTGTTCTCCGGCGCGTCGGCGGTGTTCCTGCTGCTGCCACCGGGTTTCCAGGGGCCGTTGGAGCCGGTGCTGGACGAGGCCGCCGGGGCCCGGGTGGTGTTGCTGTCGTCGCAGGGCGTCGGAACGGGCCGCCACCCGGCGGTCTTCGAGGACGCGGTACGGGTGTCGGGTCCGGAGTGGACGATCCTGCGTCCGGGCGGGTTCGCGTCGAATGCGTTCCAGTGGGCGGAAAGCGTGCGTTCGTCCCGCGTTTTGGCGGCCCCGTTCGGCGACGTCGGATTGCCGGTGATCGACCCATCGGACATCGCCGCGGTGGCAGCGGCGGCGCTCGTGGACGCCTCACACGCGGGTCGGACGTACGAACTGACGGGACCCGCGCCGGTGACGCCGCGCGACCAAGCGGCGGCGATCGGCGAGGCGCTGGGGGAGCCGGTGCGGTTCATCTCGCAGACGCGGGCGGAAGCGTTTTCGGCGATGACGGGTTTCATGCCCCCCGAGGTGGCGGAGGCAACGCTGGACATCCTGGGGACGCCGTCGCCGGCGGAGCAGCGGGTGAGCCCGGACGTGGCACGGGTACTGGGCCGCCCGCCGCGTCCGTTCGCGGAGTGGGCCGCCCGCAACGCGGCGGCGTTCAAGTGAGCAAACTGTCCTATGTAGACACCGGAACGGGCGCGCCGGTGGTGTTCCTGCACGGCAACCCGACGTCGTCCCATCTGTGGCGCAACGTGATTCCCGCGGTGCCGGGACGCGGACTGGCCCCGGACTTGATCGGCATGGGAGCTTCACCGAGGCCGCCGATCGACTACACGTTCGCCGACCACGTGCGCTATTTGGAGGAGTGGTTCGACGCCCTGTCGTTGGACAACGTGGTCTTGGTGGGCCACGACTGGGGCGGAGCGCTTTCGACGGGTGGTGAGGTTCCAGACCCGAGGCAAGGGTTCGTGAGGCGCCAGAGTCGACGGGAGTCCTTTTCATGACAACAAGTCTTCCGTGCGCGAAGCGGCCGTCCATGCCCTGGGTTTCCGACGTTGGGGTGGCCACCACGAGCATCTTCGCCTTGGGCGCGAGGGCGTGGAACATCGCCACGTCCAAGTCGGTTTCGCCGCCCACCCGAGCAGTCGTCCGGAGTTCCTGGTTCGCCGCAGGCGGGGGCCTTGACCGCGGGCTTCAGAATCTGGACGTCGGCGCTTTTCCGGCGTCCTTGCACCCGCCAGCGCGGTCGCCGCCGTGCCGGTTCCGCTCAGCGACACAGCGGTGGCCACGCGGACGGGCAGCGCGAAGCCCGGCGCTTATGTGGGATCTTGCCGAACCCGGCAGACCTTCTCAACCCGCCGGAGTCCGCACGCTCGACACGTGCTGGCCGGAGTAAAGCGCGGTCGCGCCGTCAGGAGTGCCGTCATTGGTCACGGATCGGCAGATATCCGAATAAAGCAATAAAAGTGATGTAACGGACACCAGTGGCGTCCGAATTGCCTCTCGGGTGGATGGGGGAATCAAGGCCTTCCAGCAGAATCGAAAGGCTTGCGCGGCTCCTCGCGGCGATCCGATGATCGGCCCACGTGCGCTCGTGTCGCGCGGTCGAACCGGTCGTCGTACCGGTCCTGCTGGGGGAGGATCCAACTCATGGGTGCTGGGCGCCTGCTGCGGTTTGGTGTGCTGGTCGGGCTGATGGGGGCGGCGGTGATCGTGCCGGGCACCGCGCTCGCCGCGGCGCCGGCGGCACAGCCGCGTGATGTGACGACCGCGGCGGACGCGGTCACGGCGACCACGGTGGCGCGGCAGTTCCACCACCGGGTCGAGGTCACCGGTCTGGAGACGACGAGTGCGCAGGTGTTCGCCGAACCCACCGGTGTCATGGGCTCGGTCTTCCACACGGGCGACTTCCAGGTCCGGAGGGGCGCGAACTGGGTGCCGGTCGACACGAAGCTCACGACACGCCCGGACGGCAGCCTCGCGCCGAACGTCACCGTCAACGCGATGACGTTCTCCGGCGGTGGCGGCGGGCCGCTTGTCACGCTGGCAAAGGACGGAAAACGGCTCGAGCTGAGCTGGCCCTCCGCCTTGCCCAAGCCGGTGGTCGCCGGGGACACGGTCACCTATCCCGAGATCCTGCCCGGTGTCGATCTCAAGCTGCGGGCCCAGGCCGACGACTTCGCCGAGAGCCTCGTCGTGAAGACCCGCGAGGCCGCCGCCAACCCGGCGCTCGCGCGGATCCAGCACCGCGTCAAGACCACCGGGCTGAGCCTGAAGGCGAAGGACGACGGGTCGGTGGACGCCGTCGACGCCGGGGGCAAGGCCGTGTTCAGCTCGCCGGTGACGCAGCTCCAGGACTCCGCGCCCCTGCCCGGCGACGCCCCGGCGGGCAAGCCGACGCGCAAGGCCGCGGCCAGCAAGTCCACTGTGGATGGCAACGCCGTCACCACGAGCACGGACCAGAAGCTCCTTGCGGACCAGAACGCGCAGTACCCGCTGGTCATGTCGCCGAACTGGACCACGAACAACAACCTCGGCTGGACGACGATCTTCAACGGGCCGGGCAGCATTCCCAGCAGCACCCACTGGAACGGCGCGAACACCGACCCGGAGTACTCCAACGGGCTGGGCGGCGCCCTGGTGGCGCGGGTCGGCTACTCGAACTGGGACTCGCCGACGGTCACCACCCGGTCGTTCTTCAAGTTCGACACCAGCAGCTTGGCCGGAAAGCCGCTGCTGACCGGTGCGTTCAACACCGCGGTGGTGTACAGCCCGAACTGCGACTCGAACACCCCGGGGTCCGACCAGCTGTGGGTGACCAACCACGACGTCAATCCGGACGCCAGCTGGAACAACTGGTCGGGCCCGGGAAACGGGTCGCTCCTCGACACCGTGAACAGCGTGGAGAAGGAGAACTGGAACTACGGCTGCCAGGGGCACAAGGCGGTCGGGTTCAACCTCGGCAACGCGCCGGCGGTCAACCCGAACGGCGCGTCGAGCTACTGGCTCCAGGCGAGCAACGAGGGCAAGGCGCTGGACTGGCGCAAGTTCATCACGAACCCCACGCTCTACATCACCTGGAACTTCCCGCCGGACTCGCCGTCGGCGACCGCCACCGACCCGACGTTGCCCGCGCCGTGCCGCTGGTGCGACGGAATCCCCTACCTCGCCGACAACTCCATCCGGCTGCAGGGCCAGATCCACGACGCCGACGGCGACCCGGTACGCCCGGTCTGGGACATCTACGAGACCGCTCCCGGCGCCACCACGCGGTCCGACGACCACCGCGACACCGGCGACTACCTGCCCTCGGATTCCTGGCACAGCACCACATTGGACACCTCTGCGCTGCTCACCGGGACGAAGGTCGAGTGGACCTTGCGCGGCTGTGACGGCAAAGCGAACGGCTGCCCCGGTACGAACTGGTCCGGCGGCGCGCCGTTCATCGTCGACCACACGACGCTGGGCAGCCCGCCCCAGGTGGACAGCCCGGTCTACCCGGCGGACAACGCCTGGCACGGCGGCGTGAACACGCCAGGGACGTTCACCTTCTCGCCGGCGCTCACGCTCTGCCCCGGGCACTGCCTGACCCAGCCCATCGACCACTACCTCTACGGCTGGCAGAACCCGCCGACGAATTCGATCGACGCGACCAGCTTCGGCGGCAACGCCACGATCAGCCTCACCCCGCCCGGCGACGGCCCGCACGACCTGTTCGTGCAGGGGGTGACGCGCGGCGGCCGGCCCAGCCCGACCAAGACCTACCACTTCTACGTCCGCGCCGGCTCCGGTCCGCTCGCCCAGTACGACTTCGAGGGCACCGGCAAGGACACCGCCTACCTCGGCAGCCGCGACGCGACGCCTTCGGGAAACGTCACCTACACCGCCGGCGCGGTCGGCTCCGCGGCCTCCCTCGCCGGTGACGGCGGGCACCTGACCGCTCCGTCGATCTTCAACACCCAGGCCGGGTTCACGGTCTCCGCGTGGGCCAAGGTCGACCCCACCGGGAAGGACGCCGTGCGGACCATCCTGTCCGAGGTGACGCCCGGCCTGGCCGAGATGTCGCTGATGTACCGGCCCGAAAACGGCGGGCACTGGCAGTTCGGCATGCAGAGCGGCAGCCCGGTCGCCGGCGGCTGGCTGACCTCGAAGGCGACCGCGCTGCCTGGTGCCTGGACTCATCTCGACGGGGTGTACAACGCCGACACGCACGAGATTTCCTTGTACGTCAACGGAGAGTACGACTCCGCCATGGACTGGACGCAGCAGGCCGAGCCGAACGCGCCCATCCAGATCGGCTGTACGTACTGGGACAACAATGCCTGCGCGAGCCCGTTCAAGGGACTGGTCGACCAGGTCCGCCTCTACGACCGGGTGCTGAGCGCCGACGAGATCGCCGAGCAGGTCGGGCGCGACAACGTCATGAGTGGCTACTGGAAGCTCGGTGACGGCAGCGGGAAGACCGCGCGCAACGAGATTTCGGGCGGCCCCGCGGGCACGTTGAACGCCGGCGCCGCCTTCGTCCCGGATGGCCCGATCAAGGGTTCCGCGCACTTCGACGGGACCAGCGGGGCGATCGACACCGGCGCCCCCGCGGTCCGCACCGACAGTTCGTTCAGCGTCTCCGCGTGGGTCAAGCTGGATCAGGTGCCCGCCGAGGGAACCGACGCGGTGGCGGTGTCGCAGGACGGCGCCGGCAGCGGTTTCGCGCTGGGCGTCCACGACGGCGAATGGTCCATGCTGCTGCGGACACCGGGTTCGGGCTCGGCCGCGAAGGCGAACGCGGTACAGCCGCGGTGCGCCTGCGCGCACTATCCGGCTCAGGCCGGGGTGTGGACGCACGTGGTCGGCGATCTGGACGTCACGGACCAGGGTGCGTTCGCCAACATCTGGGTCGACGGCCGGATCGGCTACAACGTCCGCACCGAGGACGGCACTCCGGGGACCGCGGGCTCGTTGGTGATCGGTCGGGGGCAGGCGAACGGCGCGCCCGCGGCGTTCTTCCCCGGCAGCGTGGCCGAGGTCCGTGTGTTCCCGTACAGCGTGTCCGGCAGCCAGGTGCAGAGCCTGCTCCAGCAGGACAACGTCAAGGCGGGATCCTGGGCGCTGAACGGTGACGTGAAGGACGCTTCCGGTCACGTCCCCGCACTCGACGGGACGGTCTCGGGCGGGGTCACCTGGGGCGGCGGGCACGACACCGTGCACAACGCCAAGGCCGCGGTGCTCGACGGCAGCACCGGTTCGATCACCACGCCGCACGCGGTCGACACCACCGGCAGCTACACCGTTTCGGCGTGGGCGAACGCGACCAAGATCGGCGGCAGCTACCGCGAAGTCCTCTCCGCCGACGGCGCCACGAACAGCGCGTTCATGCTGCGGCTGACCAGTGACGGCCACTGGGCGTTTTCGGTGACCGGCACGGACGCCACCGGCAGCGACGCCGACCAGATCGTCGGCCCGACGGCGACCGCGAACACCTGGGTGCACCTGGTCGGCGTCGTCGACTCCGCGACGTATCAGGCCTCGTTGTACGTCAACGGCGTCGCCGCGGGCAGCACGGGGCTGACTCACCTCGAATGGGCCGCTTCGAACTTCGTGATCGGGCGCGGCAAGTGGAACGGCGCGCCGGCCGACTTCTTCCCCGGCGCGATCGACGGCGTCAACGTCTACAACCGCGTGCTGTTCGCCGACGAGATCGCCGCGCTGTCCGGCCGCGACCTCAACCTGGTGCACGACTGGCCGCTGACCGAGAAGAGCGGCACCACCGCCGGTGATGCCGCGGGCGCGCAGCCGGGCACGTTGAGCGGCGGCGCGTCGTTCGGGCCGGGCCCGTTCGGCAACGCCGTCCAGCTGGACGGTTCCAGCGGCGTCGTCTCCACCGCGCCGACCGACCTGCGCACCGACGAGAACTTCACGGTCAGCGCGTGGGTGAACCTGAAGCAGGCGGCGACCCCGCCTGCGCAGCTGACCGCGGTCAGCCTGGACGGCGAGCACGGCAGCAAGTTCCGGCTCGGTTACGTCATCGACGACGACCAGTACGCCAACGGGGTCTGGGTGTTCGACATGCCGGAGTCCGACAGCAAGGGCGCGGTGGTCACCAAGGCCGCGGTGTCGGCGATCCCGTCCGACGTGGGCACCTGGACGCACTTGGTCGGCGTCTACGACGCGGCGACGAAGTCGCTCTGGCTCTACGTCAACGGAACCCGCATCGGCCAGGGCACGCTCGCCAATCCGTGGAACGCCGGCGGTGGCGTGCAGATCGGCCGCGCGAAGGTCGACGACAACCCGGCGCAGTACTGGAACGGCGGCGTCGCCGACGCCCGGCTCTACACCGGCGCGCTGAGCAAAGACCGCGTCACCGCGCTCTACAAGTCCTACCCGCCGGTCGCCCACTAGCTCCTCGCCTGGAGGGACTCCCATGTCGTACTCGCACGTCCGCGTGACCGGCCGCCGGGCCTGGACACGCGTGCTCGCCCGGGCACTGGCCGTGGTGCTGACCGTGACCATGGCGCAGGCTGTCGCGCTGCCCGCCGAAGCCGCCGCTGGCGGCCCGAGTGTGCCGCTGCCGAACACGAGTTCAGTGCCGGTATCCGGCGCGGGCACCGTCGCCGCGCCACCGGACGCCGCGGGGTCGTCGGCCCTGCACGGCGACCAGCCGGCGTCGTCCGGCAAGGCGGGTGCGGGCAACAACGGCGCGACGCCGCTCTCGCCGAGCGCCACCTGGCAGGTCTCCGGGCAGACCGGCGACTTCTCGTGGAACTACCCGATGCGGGTGCCGCCGGTGCCCGGCGGGCTCACGCCGAACCTGGCGCTGTCCTACACGTCGTCCGCCGTGGACGGCCAGACCGAGGTGACGAACAACCAGCCGGGGTGGCTCGGCGACGGCTGGTCGATGTGGCCGGGTGCGGTCGACCGCACCTACGCGTCCTGTCTGGACATCGACAACCCGACTCCCGAGACGACCGCCGACATGTGCTGGCGCAGCGACAACGCGACCGCCACGTACTCCGGCGGCGGCGGGCAGCTGATCCGCGACGACAAGGCGTCGCCGGAGAAGTGGCGGCCGAAGTCCGACGACGGGTCGCGCGTCGAGCGGTTGTGGGGCGCGGCCAACGGCGCGTGGAACGGCGAGTACTGGAAGATCACCACGGTCGACGGCACGCAGTACTTCTTCGGCTCCGAGCCGTCGTCCAACTCGACGTGGACCGTGCCGGTGTTCTTCCGTGACGCGATCCGCTGCCACGGCGCGACGTTCGAGACGTCTTCCTGCAACCAGGCCTGGCGATGGAACCTCGACAAGGTCATCGACCGGCACGGCAACGAGATCCGCTACTACTACAACGCCGAGACGAACAAGTACGCCCTGGACCGCAAGGCCGCCGGGGTGTCCTACGTCCGCGGCGGCACGCTCGACCACATCGAGTACGGCCTGCGCGCGGACGACCCGTCGGCGGCGGCCGTGGCGCGGGTGGACTTCGGACTGGCCGACCGGTGCGTGCCGGGCAGCGACTGCGTGCAGTCCAAGCCCGCGAACTGGCCGGACGTGCCGTGGGAATCCTCCTGCACCGGGGACACCTGCGACACCAAGAAGCAGGACTCGCCCAGCTTCTTCTCCACGAAGCGGCTGACGACCGTCACGACGAAGATCTCCGACGGTGGGGGTGGTTTCCGCGATGTCGACTCGTGGACGCTGGACCAGCAGTACCCGGATCCCGGGGACGGCGAGAAGGCCGCGCTGTGGCTGAAGGGCGTCACGCACACCGGCGAGGTCGGCGGCTCGGTGGCGGTTCCGGAGGTCACCTTCCAGGGCACCGCCTACCCGAACCGCGTGGTCAAGGTCGACGGCCTCGCCGTCCTCAACCGCTACCGCATCACCGGTGTCGTGTCCGAGGCGGGCGGCGTCACCGCGGTGCAGTACGCGGGTGCCGACTGCACGGCGGCGAATCTGCCCAAGCCGGAGTCGAACTCGCAGCGCTGTTTCCCGGTGACGTGGGCACCCCGTGACTACGCGCCGCGCGCCGACTGGTTCCAGAAGTACGCCGTGGCCAAGGTGTCCACAACGGACAGGTACTCGTCCAGCCCGACCCAGGTCGTGAGCTACGAGTACCTCGACGGCGCCGCGTGGCACTACAACACCTCGGAGTTCGTCCGGGACAACAAGAAGACCTGGGACGAATGGCGCGGCTACGACCGCGTCCGCATCCGCACCGGCACACCGGACGACCCGAGCGCGCCGGTCACGATGAGCGAACAGCGCTTCTACCGCGGCATGGACGGCGACAAGACGCCCACCGGCACCCGGCACGTCCAGGTCGCCGACTCCGAAGGCGGCCAGCGCGACGACTCCGACTGGCTCGACGGCTTCGGCTACGAATCCGCGACGTCCAACGGCGAGAGCGGCCCGGTGATCGCCAAGTCGATCACCACCCCGGTCGTCCAGGGCCCCACGTCGGTACGCGGCGCGTACCAGGCGTACCTGGTCCGGCCGGGCCACGTCGTCAACTACACCGCCCTCGACAGCGGCTGGCGGACCACGCACACCGACACCAGCTACGACGACAAGGGCCTCCCGACCCAGGTCGACGACTACGCCGCCCCCGACGACGAAAAGTGCGTCCGCACCAGCTACCAGCGCAACACCGATGCCTGGCTGATCGACTACCCGTCCCGGGTCGAGGTGGTCTCCGTCGGCTGCGCGACGACGCCGAAGTACCCGGACAACGCCGTTGTCGACGCGGTCACCACGTACAACGCCGTCGGTGACCCGCTCGGCCAGCAGTCGCTCACCGGGTACGACGCGGACTTGAAACCGCAGTACTACACCAAGGCGAGCGCGACCTTCGACGCCTACGGCCGGGCGCGGACGTCGACCGACGGGGTCGGGAACGTGACGAAGGCGGACTTCGTCCCGGACACCGGCGGCCCGGTGACCGGCACCGTCACCACGGACCCGGCCGGGTTCACCCGCAAGATGACGCTGGATCCGGCGTGGGGCGTCCCGGTGAAGGACGTGGACGCGAACAACGGCGTCAGCGAGAACGCCTACGACGCGCTCGGCCGGCTCGTCGAGGTGTGGGGGCCGGATCGCGACCGCAGCAAGCAACGCGGCAGCGTCCAGTACAGCTATGCGGTGCACAACGACGCGCCGACCGTCGTGACGACCACCAAGATCGGTCCCAACGGCAACTACGCGACGTTGAACACGCTGCTCGACGGCCTCTACCGGCAGCGGCAGATCCAGGCTCCGGCGCCCGGCGGCGGCCGGCTCATCAGCGACGTCCGCTACAACACCCACGGCACCGCGTACGAAACCACAGCGCCGTACTACAACGACGGCGCGGTCGACACGAACCTGGTGCTGGCCACCGAAACCAGCATCCCGCTGTCGAACGTGACGAAGTTCGACGGCGCGGGCCGCCCGGTCACCGCCGTCACCCAGGGCTACGGCACCGAGAAGTGGCACAGCAGCATGACCTACCACGGTGACCACGTCGACGCGACGCCACCGGCCGGGGGCACGCCGACGACGTCCTGGAGCGACGAGCGGGGCAGGCAGACCGCGCTCTGGCAGTACCACGGCCCGACGCCGACCGGCGATCACGACGTGACCAGCTACGCCTTCAACCAGGTCGGCGAGCCGAAGTCGATGACCGACGCCGCGGGCAACAGCTGGATGTGGGGCTACGACCTGCGCGGCCAGGTCACAGCCAAGACCGACCCGGACACCGGCACGACGACCACCACCTACGACGACGACGGCCGCCCGGTCAGCGTCAAGGACGCGCGCGGGGTGACCGTGGTGTCGAAGTACGACTCGCTCGGGCGGCAGGTCGAGGAACACCAGGACTCGCTCACCGGACCGCTGCTCGCCGAGCGGAAGTTCGACACGGCCACCAACGGCAGGGGCCTGCCCGCGTCGGAAACCCTTTACGACAACGGAAACGCGTACACGACCACGATCGGCGGCTACACGAAGCAGGGCCAGGTCCTGTCCTCCACGCTGACCATCCCGGCCGTCGAGAAAGGCCTCGCCGGCAGCTACACGACGTACTCGCGGTACAACCCGGACGCCAGCCTGGCCAGCAGCTCGCTGCCCGCGATCGGTTCGCTGCCGCAGGAACCGCTGCTGTACACCTACGACGATCTGGGGCACGCCCTCACCCTCAACGGCGGCTACAACGGTGACACCTTCGACTACGTCACCGATGTGCAGTACACGAAGTACGGTGAAGCGCAACGGATCCAGCTCGGCGACACGGGCAAGCGCACGTGGCTTTCGCTCTACTACGACGACACCACGCGGCGCCTGAACCGCCAGATCGTGGACGCCGAGGTTCCGGCGCCCATGCAGGCCGACGTCAACTACAGCTACGACAACGCGGGCAACGTCACCAAGATCGCCGATACCCCGCTGGGCAAAACCGCCGACACCCAGTGCTTCGGCTACGACTATCTGCGACGGCTGTCGAACTCCTGGACGCCGTCGGACGGTGACTGCACCGTCTCGCCGGACAAGGCCACCCTGGGCAGCGCGGCGCCGTACCGGCAGAGCTTCGGCTACGACCTGACCGGCAACCGCACCAGCGAGACCGACTACGGCATCGGCGGCGCGGGCAACACGGTCAAGACGTTCAACTACCCGAAGGCGGGCGGCCCGCAGCCGCACACGCTGTCCAGCGTGGACACGACGTTGCCCGACGGCAGCAAGCAGCACGACGCGTACACCTACGACGAGGTGGGAAACACGAAGTCGCGCCAGCAAGGGTCCACCGTGGACCAGACGCTGGTGTGGAACGCGGAGAACGAGCTGGCCTCGGTCACCGACAACAAGAAGAAGACCACGACCAGCTATCTGCGCGACGCCAACGGCAACCAGCTGATCCGCCGCGACCCGACCGGCTCGACGCTGTACCTGGACGGCCAGGAACTGCACGTCGACCTCGCCGGGAACACCCCGACGCCGACCCGCTACTACACGATGGGCAAGAGCACGGTCGCGGTCCGCACCGGCAGCGGGCTGCACTGGATCGCGGGTGACGACCAGAACACCCAGAGCCTGTCGATCGACGCGGGCACGCTCGCGGTGTCGCAGCGCCGGTTCCTCCCGTTCGGTGCCCAGCGCGGTTCGTCGCCGACGGACTGGCCGGATCAGAAGGGGTTCGTGGGCGGCAACGACGATCCGTCCACCGGCCTGACCCTGATCGGCGCTCGCCCGTACGACGCCTCCGCCGGCCGCTTCCTGGCCGTCGACCCGCAGCTGGACATCTCGGATCCGCAGTCGGTGAACGGCTACGCCTACGCCGGCAACAGCCCGAAGACGTTCAGCGACCCGAGCGGCATGTGGTGCGACGGCTGCAACGACGGCAAGGGCTGGACCGGCCCGGACGGCGGCAACAGCGACGGTACCGACTACGACCACGGCGGTGGCACGGGCGGCGGCGCGTCGAGCACACCGCCGAAGCCGCCGACGGTGAAGGTCAAGGACACGAGGACGCAGCGCCAGTCGTACTTCAAGTCCAAGGGGTACAACAACCAAGGCGTCATCGAGACCTACGAGACCACGTACATCGACTTGGAGATCGGCGGGGACTGCCCGGCCGGCTTCATCGGCCCGTGCGCTCCGCCGAGGATGGTCACGGTCGAAGACAGCGTGCTGGTCAGCACCACGTGCTACGTCTGCCAGGGCAAGGGGCAGAACGGGGGCGTCGTCGGCTGTCCCGACGACACCGGGAAGTACGAGCCAGGGCGCCCCAGCGGTCCCTCGCTCAGCGATTTCGCCGATCTCGCCAAGGCGGTGATCTTCGATCCGGGCGCTTGTATAGGCGCCGATGCGAGCGTCGGCAGTTGTCTCCTCGAACTGGCCTCCGTGGCTCCGGTGGGCAAGATCCTCAAGGGCGTCAAGGTCGGCGACGAGATCCTGAAGGGGATCCTGGACGCCTACAAGGCGGATAAGGACGCCGACCGGGTCGGCAAGGGTGCCACGTCGTGCTTGCTGCACAGTTTCGTAGCGGGCACAGAGGTGGTGCTGGCAGATGGCACGACGAAGCCGATCGACCAAATGAAGGTCGGCGACGTAGTGGAGGCGACCGACCCGGCGACCGGCGAGACGGGGCCGCACAAGGTGCTCGCCACCATCGTCCACGGTGACGAGGGAGACCTGACCCACCTGACGATCTCCGGCGGCGGTTCGCTGGACGCGACGTCGTGGCACCCGGTGTGGGTGGATGAGCTGGGGCAGTTCGTCCCGATCGGTCAGCTGGTCGTCGGCGAGCACGTGAAGTCGGCTGACGGAACGCACTCGGCGGTCACGGCCGTCCGGCACTACACGCAGGTCCGCCTGGTCTACGACCTGACGATCGAGGGCGTCCACACGTACTACGTGCTGGCCGGTGCCACGCCGGTGCTGGTGCACAACGACAACGGTGGGCTTGGTGACAACCTTCACCTCTATGGCGACTACACTGCGCGCATGGATCAGTTCAATGTTCGCGGCAATGAGGCGTCGTTCGAGATCCATCTCTATTTCAAGGGAAACGAAGTCGGTGTTTTCGGCAGCAACGGCTTCTTCAACAAGCACGGCATCAATGCGGCGGATATCTCCGTTCCGGATGAGGTTTACAACCGTCTGAAGGGTATAGCTATCGCCAAGATGCGGAATATTCAGCAACTTAGTTCTGGCGATAGCGTCAAGGGTGACAACTGGAAGCGGCCGATGCGGGGAACGGGTGCTTGCTGATGCGCTATGTACGCGTTGCCGCATCCCAAGACCCGGTTGCTGCCAACGTTCTTGATCCCGGGCCATACCTCAACGAGCTGCCTAGGATTCAGCTTGAGCTTCCCCCTGGCGCGCGGGAGTTTGCGACTGATCCCGATCACTACGATTTCACCAGTTCGCGATGTGTCAAGGATCTGCGCTTGGGAACTTTCGTACTCAAAGAAGCGGAACATGCGAAGTTGACGGTAGAGCTGACCCTCGCGCCGAATCGATTCAAGCATTTAACGGGCTTGTCTATTCGATATGATGGTGTAACGAGCATAAAGGTCAATGTCGGTCGGCTGGGTTCCGATGTGCGCGTATGGCCGGCGACTCCCAGGCTGGGCGATGTTCAGTTGGATGAGATACTGCCCGGTGACGGAGGCTGCACGCATGAGATCGAGATGACAGGCGGAAGTATCGATGTTACCTGTGAAGATCTGCATGCGAGATGGGAGTCGCGGCCCTGAACGTCATGTGTCGCTGGATCGTTGAGGGTCAGCACTTCGGGCGGGCGCGGGTTGAGGAGCGCGGTGACCCACAGGAGGTAGCGCAGGGTTCCGTCGGAGAGTTCGGCCACGTCTAGCGGGCGCAGCAGGCCGTGCTGGCGAACCGGACCTCGAACCGGCCGTCGCCGGCAGCGGGTCGACGCAGGGCTGGCAGGCGCCGGCCCAGCGCGGCGTGGTCGGGGAACTGGCCGGCCCGGGCGGGTGCTGTCTCGATGTGCCGAACAACGACCCGACGCAGAACTCGGTGTTCCATCTACGACGGCAAGTTCCCAGGTGTACAGCAAGAGCCTGGACGCGATGGCCATCGGGGCTGGCCGCGGGATGACCAAGTCCGCCTGCTTGCAGCTCGGCGACCCAGCAGCAGGACGTCCAGCCGAACGGCCTGGTCAACGTCGGTACGCAACTGGTTCTCGACGACCAGAACGACAACGCGGCCAACGCCAACGCCCGCAGACTTGGATCCCGTACGGCAGCCCGCCGCAGAAGTGGTCTACTCCGCCCGCGCCAACGTCGCGGGGCCGTAGGGCCGCGCCGGCGATGGGACGTTCCCAAGGGCACCCCCATCGCCGTCGAGAGGGTTGAACCACGATCGAAAAGCTTGTGGCGGGATGGTCTCCTCCCGCAGTCTCGGGGGCGACCGGGGAGGGTCCGGGACGGACACCGCGCCCGACAGGCGGGCGCCGGTGACCAGAAGGCGGCGTGAGTGTGGGGCCTCAGTACTGGGGGGAGGGGCCCCACGCTCACCGACCGGTGTCACACGCGGGCTTCGCGACCTCCGAGGAGATCGGCGCCGAGCACCGTCAGCCGGTGGATGACCGCCGTTCCGGTCCGCTCGGTGGTGACCAGCCCGGACGACCGGAGGATGGAAGCGTGGTAGCTCGCCGCCGAGGTGGTGATGCCGACCCGGTTGCCCAACTCGGTCGTCGTGCAGCCCTCGGCGAGCACGCGCAGGGCCGTCGCCCGGGTGGCGCCGAGCAGGTTCGCCAGCGCGGCGGAGTCACCGGAGGCCTCGGAAGCCGCGGTGGCCTCCGGCCGGGCTTCGGCCGGGTAGACGAGGACCGGCGGCAGTCCGGGATCGGCCAGGAGCGTCGGGGCCTGCCGGCAGAAGTAGGCGGGCACGAGCCGCAGCCCGCGGCCGCCGAGCTCCAGTTCGCCGGTGACGTGGTCGCCACCGACTTCCAGGGCGTGGTCGCGCCAGGTGAGCGCGGGATGCAGCGAGTTCAGCAGCACGTCGGTGCCCTGGACGGCGAGGACGCGGGTGCGGGCGGTGAGCTCGTCATCGACGACTTTCTCGATCGAGGCCCAGTGCGGCCGCAGCGTGCGCCGGTGGTACTGGGCCAGGGCGCGCCCGAGGTCGGCCAGCTCGTACCGGTCACCGGACGCCAGTCGGGCGCCCCACTGCGGGGGTGCCGGGCGGTGGGTGAGCAGTGCCAGCTCCGTCCCGATCCGCCGTGCCGGCGTGCGGAGCACCTCGTCGAGTCCGGCGGCCAGGCCCGCCGACGCTTCGCCCGGGGTGAGGAAGTCGGGGGAGTAGCCACGGGGAGGGGCCAGGCGCAGCAGCGACCGCGTCGCGCTGTCGAGCGTCACGCCGGCCCGCCAGCGGTCCAGGCGTGGATCCGGGGTGCGGGTCTGCAGGGCGTGCAGGCTGAGCAGGAGCTCCCACAGCGGATCGGGCCGGGTGGCGAAGGTGAGCCGGGTCAGGTCCGCCGCGGAGAAACGGATGCGCAACGGCATGGCAGGGAGCCCCTTTCCGGGGGACGGTGGGCGGGAGGAGCGGTCCGATAGCCTGGGCGGCGGCGCGTTCGATCATGGACGGCCACGGGACCGGCGAGAAGAGCGCGACTGTTGACTCTTCGTCGGCGACGTCGGGAAACCTCGTCCGACCAGGGAAAAGGCATGGACGCAGTGCCGTCGTTCGGAGCCGAGCTCCGGCGGCTCAGGACCGAGCGGGGCACGTCGCTCGCCGGTCTGTCCGAGCGGACGCACTACAGCAAGGGTTACCTCAGCAAGCTCGAGACCGGCGCCAAGCGCGCGTCGGTGGAGCTGGCGGCGCGCCTCGACGACGCACTCGAGACCGGCGGCCGGCTGGTCGAGCTGGTCGCCGCCGAGCACCGGCCGATCTGCCCGTACCGCGGGCTCGAGCCCTACAGCGCGGCCGACGCGCAGTGGTTCTTCGGGCGCGAAGAAACGACAGCCGACCTGCTCGACGCCGCGCTCGCGGCGCTGGCGGGCCGGCGGCCGGTCGTGGTCGTCGGGCCGTCCGGCGTGGGGAAGTCGTCGCTGGTCCGCGCCGGGCTTCAGCCGGCACTGGCCGCGGGCGGTCTGCCCGGGATGGCCGGCCGGCCGGTCGTGACGATCACGCCGACCGCGCAGCCGATGGCCGAGTGGCGCCGTTCGTCGCCGGGCGACGGCCCTCGCGTGCTGGTCGTCGACCAGTTCGAAGAGCTGTTCACCCTGTGCGAGGACGAACCGGCGCGACGGCAGTTCATCGAGTCGCTCGCCGGCCTGGCTGCAAGTGGCGAGAGCCTGGTCGTGCTCAGCCTGCGCGCCGACTTCTACGACCGCTGCCTGGCCTACCCCGAGCTGGTGGCCGCCCTGCGGCACCACCAGGTGACGGTCGGCCCGATGACGCAGCCGCAGCTGGCGGCGGCGATCGCCGGCCCGGCGGACGCGGCCGGCCTCGACCTCGAGCCCGGGCTCGTCGAGGTGCTGCTCGCCGACATCGGCGACAGCGCGGCCGGCGCCCTGCCCTTGCTGTCGCACGCGTTGCTCGCGACCTGGCAGGAACGGGAAGGCTCGACGCTGACCGTGGCCGGGTACCGGCGCGCCGGCGGCATCGCCGGCGCGGTCACGTCCACGGCCGAGGAAGCGTTCGGCTCGCTGGATCCCGCGGAGCAGGACGCGGCCCGGCGGCTGCTGCTCCGCCTGGTCCGGGTGGGCGTGCACGAGCAGGACACCCGCCGTCCGGTGCGCCGCGAGCAGCTGCTGCGCCAGCTGCCCGGCGAGGCGAGGACGGCGTTGCAGGAACTCACCTCCGCGCGGTTGCTGACTGTGGACGCCGACGTCGTCCGCATCACCCACGAGGCCCTGCTGCACGCCTGGCCACGCCTGCGCGAGTGGATCGCCGCGGACCGCGAAGGACTGCGCGTGCAGCACCGGCTCAGCGAAGCCACCGAAACCTGGGAAGCCGAACAGCAGCACGCCAGCCTGCTCTACCGCGGCCCCCGGCTGGCGCTGGCCGCAGACTGGGCCGCCGACCACGACGACCGGCTCAGCCCGGCGGAGCGCGCCTTCCTGACCGCGAGCCGCGAGGCGGCCGAGGAGGAGGCTCGGCGCGAACGGCGGCAGACCCGTCGGCTGCGGTCACTGGTCACCGGCCTGGCGGTGCTGAGCGTGCTGGTGGCCGTCGCCGCGACGGTCGCCGTGAGCAAGAGCCGGGCCGCGGATACCCAGCGGGACATCGCCGTGTCGCGCGAGCTGGCCTCGGAGGCGAACCAGCTGCGGCAGACCGACCCGGAACTGGCGACGCAGCTGAGCCTCGCCGCCTACCGCGTCGCCGACACCCCGCAAGCCCGCGGGAGCCTGCTCAGCGCGTCCGGTTCGACCTCGGTGACCCGCTTCAAACCCCACCCCGGCAGCATCACCGGCATCGCGTTCACCGGCGGCCCCGGCTTCGTCACCACCGGCCTGGACGGCACCACCCGGTTCTTCGCGCTGTCCGGTTCGGGCGATCCGGTTCCGCACGCGGTGCTGCGCGGCGGGGCCGCATCGGTGACCGCACTCGCCGTGGCATCCGGGCAGCGCCTGCTCGCGACCGCCGACGAGGCCGACACCACCCGGCTGTGGTCGACCGCCGACCCGGACCGGCCCGCGCTCCTGGGCAGCGTCCCGGTTCCGCAACAGCCGCTGGCGCTGGCGCTGAACCGCGCCGGGACGCTGCTGGCGGCCGGGCGGGAGGACGGCGGGGTCGACGTGTGGGACGTCCGCGAACCCGCGCGACCGGTGCGGGCCGGCACGCTGCCGCCCACCGGCAAGGCCGTCCGGGCGCTGGCGTTTTCGCCGGTCTCGGCGGAGCTGCTGATCGGTGGCGACGACTTCACCGCCCGGCTGTGGGACGTCGCCGGGGCGCCCGGACCGGCGTTCGACACGCACACGGCGACCATCCGCAGCGTGGCGTTCAGCCCGGACGGCAGCACGGCCGCGGTGGGCAGCGACGACCGGACGATCGACCTGTTCGCCGTCACCGATCCGCACCACCCGGCGCTGCTGCGGAAGCTGACCGGGCACACCAACGCCGTGCAGGGGCTCGCGTTCAGCCCGGACGGCCAGACCGTCGCCACCACGAGCGACGACCAGACGGTCCGGCTGTGGAACACCGCGGACGCCACCACGCTGACGTCGCTGTCCGAGCCCGCGCCCGCGCGGTTCGCCGCGTTCGCCCCGGACGGCACCACCCTCGTCACCGGCGACGACCTCGGCGGCCTCTGGCTGTGGCACCTGCCGCCGCCGACCTTCGCCAACCGCGGTGGCACCGCGATGGCCGTGTTCGACCCGCACCGCCCGCAGCTGGCCTTCGGCGCCGAGGACGGCGTGGTGCACCTGAGCGCACTGGCCGACCACCACGAACTCGGGACGATCGCGGACGGCCCGGGGAAGGTCTGGGCGCTGGCCTACGCGCCGAAGGCGCCGCTCCTGCTGGTCGCCGGGGCGGACCGGGTCGCCCGCCTCTGGGACGTCTCGGATCCCGCCCGGCCGCGGGCGGTCTCGTCGCTCGGCGAGGCCGCGACCGTCTACACGGCACGGTTCCGGCCCGACGGCAAGTTGCTCGCCCTGAGCGGGACGGCCCACGACGTCGTCCTGTGGGACGTCGCCGATCCGGCGCACCCGGTCCGTCTGCCGGACCTGACCGGGCACACGAACGCCGTCGACGGCCTGGCGTTCAGCCCGGACGGCCGGCTGCTGGCGACCGGCAGCGACGACTACTCGAGCCGGATCTGGGACGTGTCGGATCCCCGCAGCCCGCGCTTCCTGGTCCGGCTGACCGACCACAGCAACGCCGTGGCGTCGGTGGACTTCAGTCCGGACGGCACGACGCTCGCCACCGCGTCGGAGGACCACACCGTGCACCTGCTGGACGTCCGGAACCCTGAGCACCCGGTGCAGGTGGCCGAGCTGACCGGCCCCGCCGACGCGATCTCCCAGACGGCCTTCAGCCCGGACGGCCACCTGCTCGCGACCGCCGGGTTCGACGCGACGGCCCGCGTGTGGGACGTCTCCGACCGCGCCCGCCCGCAGGCGCTGGCCGTGCTGACCGGGCACGCCGGCCTGGTGATCTCGGTGGCGTTCAGCCCGGACAGCCGCCGGCTCGCCACCGCCGGCGAGGACCACACCGTCCGGCTGTGGACCACCGAACCCGAGGACGTCGCCACCCGGATCTGCGCCCTGTCCGGGCCGCCGCTGACGCCGGCGCAGTGGAGCCACTACGTGCCCGACCTGCCGTTCCGCCCGCTGTGCTGACCCTTTCGAGCACGTTCGAAAGCCTGGCGCCGCGCGGCGGCGGGCGCCAGGCTGGCTTCATGACGCGTTCCGGGCTCGTGCTGTCTGCTGTGGTGCTGCTGTGCTCGGTGCTGACGGCGGCCCCCGCGCAGGCCCTCGACGGACACGGCGGCTCGAACTACGCTTTCTACCAGATCGACCACGATCCGGGCGGGTGCGACCGCGAGCCCTACGGCGTCGTCAACAGCTACGACAAGGCGCCCGCGACGATCGGCGCCCAGCTCCGCCAGATGTACGCGGCGGGGCAGCGCCGCCTGAGGATTCCCCTGTTCCACCAGCACGGCCCGGACTCGGGAACGGTGATGAACTCGACCGGCGGCCGCCTTTCGGCGCAGAACCGCAAGAACCTCGCCGACCTGCTGGCCGCGGTGAAGGCGACCGGCTACCAGGAGATCGAGCTCGGGTTCTTCCCCATCGGCGTGGCGGACCCGCACGACTGGACCCAGTGGAACGAGGACCAGTACCAGGAGAACCGCTCGATCGTCGAGGACGTCCGCTCGGTGGTGCGCGCGGCCGGCCTGCCCTACCAGCTGGACCTGCTCAACGAAGGCATGCCGATGAGCGGGCAGACCACCCTGCGCGACTACGCCAAGCGCCTCTGGCACGACTACACGACCGCGCACGGGAAGGCCGACACCGTCGGGTTCTCGATGACGGTCTGGATCGCCGACCGAGCCCGCCAGATCCCGGACGTCTACGGCGCCGACGTCCCCAACGTCTTCGACGTCCACCTGTACGGCGACGACAACGGGAACGGCGACGAGTACCAGCAGTTCGTCGACGCCCACAACGAGCTGGCGAGCAAGGGCTACCACCAGGGCTGGATCATCGGCGAGGCGTACTACGACGACGGGGCGGCCGCCGACGGCATCGCCCGCGCGATCCGCGACACCGGGCAGGTCGTGTTCTACCTGACGCAGTGGCAGCTGAGTCGCGCCGACGGCTGCGCGGACAAGACGGTCGACGTCGCACCCCCGGTGAGCTACGCCCATTACCTGACCTCCGGCTTCTGAGCCGGCTGATCGGACGTCGCTAAGCCACTGTGCCGGGTCGGAGTATCGGACGCGGGGCGAGCGCGTCGGTCCCGTTCGCCGTTGAGTCCGCATGACGGGGACGGCCTTCGGTACCGGGCTGCGTTGGCGGCAGGGTGGTGGCGGGGTCGAGCGCGGTCACGACACCGGCGTTCAACGTCTGCCCCGCGTGAATGTGCCGCACCGCGTCGAGGGCGATCGGCCTTCCGTGGTAGTCCAGGTACGCCTCGGGTGTGCGCTCGGTCAGCAGGAAGAACAGCGCCCTGGCTGACTATGGCTTTGAACTCCTCGAGTCAGCACAAACCCGCCGGCGCGCCGCGAACTCACCCGAACCCGTCGCACTGGTCCGCGCTGGCGCTCGCTTCGAGAACGGCAAACGCGTCAAACAACCCGACGAGCACGCCCCATCCACGGCCGTCCGAACTTTCATCCAGGTCTCTACAATTCCTCGACGGGTGCGGTGCCCTGGCCCGACGGGAGAGGCTCCAGCGCCGCAGGTCGGAATTACCTGGCCTTGGCCTGCGCTAGGAACAGCTTGTACCGTCCCCGTTCGGTCTCGATGTAGTCGAGGATGTCCGCCGCGTACTCGGTGTTGGCCGCAGACCCGTGCAACAGCTCGCGGTAGAACAGCCACAGGCCGGCCCGCGCGAGTTCCTGGGCACGCTCGGGCAAGTCCGGCCGGCCTGCCTTGACCTCGGAGTAGTGGGTATCACCAAGGACGATTTCGGCCACCAGCCGCAGCGTCTCCGTGCGGGCCGCAGCCGGCGGCTCCTCGGTCAGCGCGGCGCAGAGCACCGACATCAGCGGTACCGCCGCCTCGTACAGGTTGCCCTGCACGACGACACTGTTGCCGAGGTAGTCGTAGTGACGCTCGGCTTCCGCCTCGGTGGTCGAAGCGACCAGCGCCAGCACCTCCGCCGGCACGCCGGCGGCTGTGCCGTCGACGGTGGCGAGCGATCCCCAGTCGTGCCGGTTCAGCTCGATGGACACAGCGGACAGCACGGTGGCCTCCTTCGTAGTTACCACTCCGGTGGATTCTCCCCGTGCGGCCTACTCATCTAGGGGCCAGGCCCGTTGTTGGTCGAGCCGAGATTCGAGCACGCGGTCTGTCTGCGATCGGTGGCTACTCCATTCAGGGCGATTCTTCGCGGGGTTCGCCAGTGAGGACGGCAGACATCGCCCGGAGTGCCAGGGCGTGACGTGAGACGCTGAGGGCGTCGGCGAACTTCATGGTGTCATCGAGGGTGAAGGGGATCTCGCCGTCTTCGCGCTCGCGGTAGGCGGAGAAGGTCGGATCGCGCTACGGCGAGCGTGTCCGCCAGGGCAGCGATTTCGGCGAGGGAGAAGGCGACATAGGCACCGCGTTCCAGCTTCTTCAGCTTGGACTCGGATAGGCGGTTGTTGCGGCGAGCTCGGCGTGGTCCAGCTCGCGTGCGGTCCGCAGCGTCGTGACGTGCGGTCCGAGGGTGGTTGAGGGTGATCGGGCGGGCGTGATGGCGTGGTGCGGTATCGCGGCAGGTGGTCGGTGGGGCGAGCGTGGCGCCGGTGGTCGTCGGCGGCGTCACCGTGGTGTTGCGGCTCCCTGGATCGGCTGGCGGGCGTCTGGGTAGCTCGTTGCGCGGTGTTGCGGTGGCAGGGTTCGGTGCGCCCAGTGGTGCCGTTCTTGCGCAACCACGTTGCCGTTGCAAGGTAACGGCGTAGCGCGTCGGATCGGGTGAGGTAGCTGGTGGCGTGGAGTTGGTGGGAGACGACTGCGATGGTTGCCCTGTGCCTGATGAAAAGGGTGAAAGGGGAGATGAGGCCGGGCGGGCGCAGCTCATTGGACAGCAGCAGGACGGTGATGTTCGGCTGTGCGGCGTGGGTGGTGAGGTGATCGAGTTGGTCTCCGCGGAGGTGGTCGGGGCAGGACTGCAGCGCGGTCTCGCCGACGAGGAAGGTGTAGCGCCGGCAGGGTTCGGCGAGGTCGGCGCGGCGCTGGGGCATTGCGCATGCGGTTGCGTCGGCGTGGTCGGGTTCGGCCAGTGGGTGGTTGAGCAGGTCGAGGTCGTGCTGGGGGAGGCGAAGCAGGTCGGGGACCAGGGTGGGGGCCCAGGTGATGGTGTGGTCGGCGAGGTGTTCGTAGTGCCAGGCGATGGCGGCGTCCCCACGGTGGTCGGAGTCGACCAGATCGGAGACGGATCTGCCGCAGGGGCGCGGCCTGGTGACGCGACCCGCCACGGTGTCATCCGGGCGGTCGTTGCCCGCCACGTTGACGCGCGAGGGCGTGACCCTGCTCGCGCGCCTCGACCCCGAGGATCGGGTCCTGGCCAAGCTCGACGAACAGGACCGGCGCGAGCTCCGCAGGCTCCTCGTCGCCGCCGGCCGGGTGGTCTCCCTGCGGTGATCCGCTCGGGGCACGCGAGCGCTGCCGATCACCTTCTCAGCGGCAGAAGCGCGCCTTCCCCGATCATTCCCGAGTGGACAGCTTTCACGTCGTGCTTTTGCGCGGTACAGCCGCGGACCGGGGTCAGGTGATCGGGACGTCGGCACGTCCGTGCGGCGAGTGCCCCGCCCGGTGGCGGCCCGCCGCCCGCGGCTGCCTGGCCGGTTGCTCGCCCGGGACGGCGAAAGTCCGGTCGAACTGCCAGAACGCCTGGGTCGGCGGTACCGGGTCCGCCTTCACTCGCCTGGCCTGGCGAAGCGGCTGCGTCGGCGGGTCGGGGTTCGCCCTCGGCGACGGGGCCTTCTGCTCCTTCGTCGGCACCCCCGCGTACCGCAGCCGTGGCAGCAGGTGCTCCTGCTTCATGATCACGCTGTGCGGTGCGACGTAGGTGTGCTCGCCGATTTCGGCGCCGTACAACGGGACCGTGCCGTGGGCGAGGGTCGAATGGGCGCCCACGTGGACGTGGTCGATCTTCAGGACGCGGTCCTCGAACGTGTGGGCCTGGAACATCGCGCTCACCGTCGCCCCGTCGCCGAAGTGCAGCATGTCGGGGTCGACGACCTGGGCGAAACCCTCGCCGAGCACGACGCGCTTGCCGATGGTCATGCCCATGCGGCGCAGGTACAGCGGCAGCATCAACGTCCCTTCGAAGGCCGACAGCACGCCGGAAGCGATGACACCCCAAGCGACGTAAAGAAAGTCCCACCGGCTGCACCAGCAGGACCACAACGGGTGCACGCCCGGCTTGACCCGGCCGAGCAGGCCCCACTTCAACGCGAGCACGATCAGGCACGGCAGGATCGCGCTCGCCAGCGTGACGACGGCGGCGCCCGGGAAGAGAACGGCAGGAAGCGGCAGAGTCATTGCGACGTAAGCGATTCCGGCGAACCACGCCGTCATGACGGCCAGGGGGACGACCGGCAGCGCGAACCGCAGCCACTCCCAGAACACCCGCGTGACGACCCGCGCGAACGACGGGTCGTGGGTGAGGGCGCGGTCGGTTTCCACGATTTCCCGGCGCGGCAGCAACATCGGCGGGTGGCCGAACCACGACGTGCCGGGCCGCATGACGCGGTCGTCGGCGACCGTGCAGACGCCGATCAGGATGTCCGGGGGAAGGCGTTGGCCGGCCGGGATGACGGCGTGGTTGCCGAGGAAGGTGTCGTGGCCGAGGCGGACCGGTGCCAGGGCGACCGTGCCCTGCTGGATCCGGGGGCCGCCGAGGTAGATGCCGTCGGCGAAGAACGTGTCCGGGCCGATTTCGACCAGCTCCGGGACGACGTCGATGATCGTGCTGATCTCGCAGCCGCGCCCCACCTTCATCCCCGCCCAGCGCAGCCACACCGGCCAGAACAGCCCACCGGACAGCCAGTTCCCGGCCGTGGTGACCAGATTCGTCTTCAGCCCGATCCGGATGTAGGCGAGGCTCCAGCGGCTGATGACGCCGTCGCCGACACGGCCGAGCAGCCGTGCGCTGAGCGCCTCGCACCACACCGACACCAGCAGCGACAGGCAGGTCGCCACCGCGAGGACGAGCAGGAACTCCAGGTGCGCCCACGGCTGGGTGAGCGCGTCGAGCAGCGACGGGTACGTGACGCCGAAGGTCAGCACCAGCGCGATCATGACCGCCGAGAACGGGAGGGCGAACAGCCAGGCGAAGGCCGTCCGCGCCGCGATGGTCGCGAGGCCGTGCGCGAACGGCGAGAGCATGCTGCCCGAGAAGACCGGGACCGGGGCGCGGGGTGCCGGGCCCGCGTCGTGCGCCGGGACGCCGTCCCAGCGGCGCCCGTCGGGCACCGCGGTCCCCGACGGCAGCGAGGACAACGCGGCCAGCCAGGATCCGCGGCCGAGCCGGGTGTTCGGGGACATGCCCGCGCGGACGTCGACGGTGGCCCCGCCCGCGACGGTGACCCGCCCGATCGTCAGGTGCCCCTCGGACAGCTGGACCAGGCCGAGCGAGGCGTCCTGGGCGATGGTGGCGTCGTCGCCGAGGTCGAGCAGGTCCCAGCCGCCCTGCACGACGTCGACGCCGCGGTGGATGTGCACGCGCTTGCCGATCCGGGCGCCGAGCGAACGCAGGGCGATGTTCTGGAACTCGGTGCCGGCGATGGTTCCCCACGGCACGAACCGCAGCAGGTGCCGCACGATCCACAGCCGCAGGTGGAACCCGCTCCACACCGGCACCCGGGTCGGTTCGAACTTGCCGATGAGCACCCGTTTCGCGCGGACGGCGAGGAACACGGCCACCGGCGTCCAGCCGAACCCGGCCACCAGCGCCGCGATCGGGAGCAGGACGATCAGCGGGACCAGCCCGATCCGCTCGGCCAGCCAGGGGAGTGCGACGAACACGGCCAAGTACCCGATCGGCGCGGCGATCGCCAGCTCGGCCAGCAACCAGGCCGCCTGCGCCGCGGTGACGGCGATCGCGCCGCGCGACGGTGCCGCGACTGCGTCCAGCTCGTCGTGGACCGCGGGGGCCGCGAGCTTCGCGAGCCCGGACACGGTGCGGGCGCTGTAGACGTCCCGGACGGCGATGGCCTCGGTGAGCGGGTTGGCGCGCAACTTCGAGATGAGCATCGCCGCCTGCAGCGAGCTGCCGCCGAGGTCGTCGAAGAAGTCGTCGTCGGCGCCGATGTCCGCGGTCCCGAACACGTCGCGCAGGGCGTCGGCGATGAACTCCTCGGTCGCGGTGCCGGCGGTCTTGACGGCGTGGCGCCGCCCGGTGGCCAGGACCGGCAGGTCGTCGCGGCGCAGCTTGCCGCCGGCGCTGCGCGGCAGCGTGTCCGCCGCCCCGAAGACCGCCGGGATCATGTAGGCGGGCAGGGCGGCGCGCAGGTGGTCCTTGAGCGCGGCCGGATCCGGCATGGCGCCGTCCGGCACCAGGTGCGCGGCGATGACCTGGCCCGCGCCTTCGCCCTGGACCCGGCACGCCGCCTCCCGCACGCCCGGGAACCGCGCCAGCGACGCCTCGATCGCCTCCAGCTCGATCCGGTAGCCGCGCAGCTTGACCTGGGAGTCGATGCGGCCGTGGTAGAACAGCGTGCCGTCCGGTTCGGCGTGCACGAGGTCGCCGGTGCGGTAGAGCCGCCCGAGCCGCGGGTGCCGGGGGAACTTCTCCGCCGTCAGCTCCGGCTTGCCGTGGTAGCCCAGCGCCAGGCCCGGGCCGCTCATGCAGAGCTCGCCCTTCTCCCCGGGCTTGACGGGCTGCAGCCGTTCGTCGAGCACCCAGGCCCGCATGCCGGGCACCGGCTTGCCGATGGCGACGGGCTTTCCCGGCTCGACGTCGGCGCGCAGGCAGGTCACCGTGCACTCGGTCGGCCCGTAGCCGTTGACCATCCGGCGGCCCGGCGCCCAGCGCTCCGCGACGTCGGCGGGCAGCGCCTCCCCGCCGACGTAGAGCAGGCGCAGGTCGGGCAGCTCCCGCCGCGGGTCCTCGCACGCGGTCGCGCGCAGCAGGGTCGGCGGCGGGCACAGCACGGTGACGCGCTCGCGCCGCAGCCAGGGCACCAGGTCGGGACCCAGGCGCGCGGTCTCGTCGTCCATCACCACGACGGTGGCGCCGCACGCCCACGCCATCCACGCTTCCTCGACCGAGGAGTCGTAGGCCGGGGAGGAGCCCTGCGCGACGCGGTCGCCGGGGCCGAGCCGGAACTCCGCGACGTCCGAGCGGATCAGGTTGACCACCCCGCGGTGACCGACGAGCACGCCCTTCGGCTTGCCGGTGGTGCCCGAGGTGTAGATGACGTAGGCCAGTCCCGGCGGCGCCGCGGGTGCGATGACCGCCTGGGCCGGGGGCTCCGCCGGTCCGTCGACGCGCTGCACCGCGCCGGTGTAGCCGGCTCGCGCGGCCCGTTCGTGCCCGGCCCGGTCGGTGACGAGCAACGCCGGCGCGGCGTCACCGAGGATGTGGGCCAGCTGCTCGTCGGGGAACGAGGGATCGAGGCAGACGTAGGCCGAACCGGACCGCAGGACGCCGAGCTGCGCCAGGTAGAGGTCCTCGGTCGCGCGGGACAACAGGATCGCGACGATCCCCGGCCGCCGCACGGCCTGGTGCACCGCGCGCGCCACAGCCGAGGACCGCCGGTGCAGGTCGCCGTAGGTGACGGTGCGCCGGGGCCGGCCACCGGACGGCGGGAGGTCGACGGCGACCGCGTCCGGCCACCGCCGGGCCGACTGCTCGAAGAACTGGTGCAGGAGGGCGGGTTCGGCAGCTTCTCGGGGAGTCCGGGTGGCGGAGCCCCCGGCCCGGGGCGGAGCCCCGGGCCGGGGCGGAGCCCCGGGTGTCACGGCCGGCTGGAGCGCCTCGCTCACCGTCACACTCCGACGGGTTCGGCGATCCGGCCGTCGAGCACGGCCAGCAGGTACGGCGAAAGCAGCGGGCGCAGCTCCTCGCGCCGCTCGCGGGCCAGGTGCCGGAAGCCCTGGACGACACCGTCGCAGCGGCCGCTGCCGCACTCGCACGCGAAGGGCTCGGCCATGTCGTACTCGGTGCTGGCGTAGTGGAAGGTGATCTGCGACCACGCGGGGATCGGGCGCAGGCTGAGCACCGATCGGTCGCGGATCACCGCCGTCGGCTCGCAGGCGTGGTTCATGAACCGCCAGTAGTAGCGGTCCAGCACCTCCTCGAGCGGCGACCCCGCGGGCATGTCGATGTGGCGGTCGGCGTCCAGCTGGACGGTGTAGCGGGTCGGCGTCGCCGTCAGCTCCCCCTCCAGGGTGAACAGCAGCGTGCCGGCCGGGACCGCCTCGTTCGTCACGAGCCGGTACTCGCCGTCGCTGCGGACGACGGCCGCGCGCCGGACCTCGATCGTTTCGGTCATGCGTGACCTCCTGGGGTTGATCGTCTACCCGGGGTCACGTGAACCGGCCGCCGAGAGTTCACGCCCCCGGGTCGCCGCACTCTCAGGAAGATCTCAACGACCTTCTGCTATCGACCGGGTCGTTGCCGACCAGCGCGTCACCTGCCGCCGCGCGAGCAGCATGGTGACAAGCGGGTCAGCTGCAGCGGCTCGACAGTCCGCCGTCGACCGGCAGGCAGACGCCGTTGATGTAGGCGGCGCGGTCGGAGGCGAGGAACACGGCGGCGTTGGCGACGTCTCGCGGGGTTCCCATGCGGCCGGTGGGGCTCAGCTCATGGCGCGCGGCGAGTTCGGCGGGGTCCGAGGTGAGCTGCCGGGAGACCATGGGTGTTTCGATGACGCCGGGCAGGACGGCGTTGGCTCGGATGCCGTTGCGGGCGTAGGTGAGGGCGAGGGACACGGTGAGCTGGTTGAGGCCGGCTTTCGCGGCGCTGTAGACGGGGTAGACGTAGCCGGTGTCGCGGATCGCCGACAGGGAGGACACGTTGACGATCGCTCCTCGGCCGGCCTGCTTCATCAAGGGGATCGTGTGCCGGCACGTCAGGTAGGCGCTGGTGAGGTTGAGGGCCACGCCGCGGTTCCAGGCGTCGAGGTCGAGCTCGGTGATTTCTCCGACGATCGAGGCGCCGACGTTGTTGTGCAGCACGTGCGGAACGCCGAGAGCGGCGACTACCTGGGCGATGGCGTTGCGGACGTCGGCCTCGGCCGTGACGTCGGCGGTCACCGGCAGGGCTGTTCCTCCGGCGGTGATGATTTCCTTCGCGACCCGATCGGCTTCGGTCGGGTCGCGGTCGACGGCAGCGACCGTGGCGCCGGCTTCGGCGTAGGCGAGTGCGGCTGCTTCGCCGTTGCTGATGCCGGTTCCGGAGGATCCCGCGCCGAACACGACGACGATCCGCCCGGCCAGCTCTCGTTCGTTCACCGGCTGACCTCCGTGACGAGAAAAGTTCGGCCGTGACCGCGACGTCGGGCGTGGCGCCGTCCCGGGTGTCTCACCACTGTGCCGCTCCGAGGTGACTGCGCCTACCGTCCGTAGACGAGAGATCCGGGGAGTGCATTGCTCCGTTTGTAGAATCCCCGGCATGACCTCCGGTGTGGTGTCCACGGTCATCGACCAGCTGGCGGAAGAGCTCACCCGGTCGGTGGTCATCAACGACCCGGCGATGCAGATGCTGTACGCCAGCGCGCACTACGGCGACGAAGACCCCGTCCGGGTGAAAGCACTGCTCAACCACGGCGCCGAACCCCGAGCCCGCGGGCACGTCCTGGCCCAGGGCGTCTCGACGTGGACCCGCGCCGGGCTCATCCCGCCCAACGACGAGCTCGGCATGCACCCGCGGGTCTGCGTCCCGGTGCGGTTCGAGGGCGAGCTGCTCGCGCTGCTGATGGTGATGGACGCCGACGGCAGCATCACGACCGCCGAACTCGGACGCGTCAACGAGGTCGCCACCGAGCTTGCTTTCGCGCTGCACAACGACCTCCGGCGGACCGGCCGCGGCGAGGACGACGACCAGGCCGTTCTCGACCTCGTGAGCGCCGACCCGGCCACGCGGCGCAACGCCGTCGCCGCCTTGCGGGCCGGTGGCCGCGCCGACCGGTTCCCGACCGTCACCGCGGTCGAGATCGCGATCGCCGGTAGGGCATCCACCACCCGGCCGCACATCGAGATCGCGCTCCGCAACGCCCTGTCCGGCAGACCCAGAGCCGATAGAACGGACGTGCTTCACGCAGTCACGGGCGAGTCCGCGGTCGTCCTGATCGGCACCCGGCCGGCGATGCCCGATCCGGTCGAGCGTCGCGCCCAGGAGATCCTCGACCGCGCCCACGAGCTGGCGGTGGGCCGCTTCCGGTGCGTCGCCGGGATCGGCAGCATCGGTGACGGGCTCGACCACGCCGCAGAGTCGCTCGCCCAGGCCCGGCTCGCCCGGCGCGCGGCCGCACTGGGACTGCGCGGTCCGGTCGCGTCGTGGGATTCGCTCGGCGTCTACGGGCCGGTGCTGTCGATCCCGCCGCGAGAGCTGACCGAAGCGGCCCTGCCGCACGAGCTGCGGCAGCTGCGCGCGGTCGACCCGGACGGACAGCTCACCGCGACCCTGCGCGCGTACCTCGACGCGGCCGGAAACGGCCCGGCCGCGGCGCAGGAGCTGCACATCCACCGCACGTCGCTCTACTACCGCCTCGGCCGCATCCGTGAACTGACCGGGATCGACATCACGAACGGCCAGGTCCGGCTCGCCGCGCACGTCGGGTTCGCCATGCTCGACGTCATCACGGCGCAATCGGAGTAGCCCGGACCACGCGCGTTCGACAATCGGAGCAACGGACGCGGCCAACTTCCGTCAGGTGAAGGTAGTGACCTGGGCAACACCCGGCTGAAACTGTTCGGCAACGACGGCGTGTGACGGCTCAGCCGCGACCAACGAGGAGTGCTCTCATGCCCACCTTCACCACCAACGACGGGGTGACCCTCACCTACGAGGACACCGGTGGCCACGGCACGCCACTGGTGCTGGTGCACGGCTGGGGCCAGACGCAGGCGATGTTCCGCAACCAGCTCACCGGCCTCGGTGAGCACCGCCGTGTCATCACCTACGACCAGCGCGGGCACGGGGTGTCCGAAAAGCCGCACCACGGCTACCGCATCGCGCGCCTGGCGCAGGACTTCGAGCAGCTGCTCGACCACCTCGGCCTCGACCAGGTCGACGGTCTCGGCTGGTCGATGGGCGCCTCGGTCCTGTGGAGCTACCTCGACAACCACGGCACCGGCCGCTTGCGCAGGCTCGTCGTCGTCGACCAGCCCGCCGCGGTCGCCGCCGTGCCGTGGATGTCCGAAGCCGAGCAGACCGACTCCGGCGCCATCTTCGACGTCGCCGGCCTGCTCGATCTCGGTGCCGCGATGAACGGCCCGGACGGGTTCGCCGCCGTGGAAGCATTCGAGAAGTCGATGTTCTCCGGCGACACCGACCCCGCCGTGTGGGACTTCGTCGTCAACGAGATCAAGTCCACCCCGGCCCACGCCGGCGTGCCCCTCCTGTTCGACCACTGCGCCCAAGACTGGCGCGACGTGCTCCCGCGCATCGACATCCCCACCCTCGTGCTCGGCTGCGACGGCAGCCACGTCAGCCCGGCCTCGCAGAGCTACATCGCCGAACGCGTCCCGGACGCGCAACTGCACATCTTCCCGACCATCGAGGCCAGTTCGCACTTCGTGTTCCTCGAGAACCCGGTGGCCTTCGACGCGGTCGTCGACAAGTTCCTGGGCTAGGTCGCCGGCTTCCGGAGGCTCGGAATGCCCGAAAAGTTCCGCTTCCCTTCGCGTGGCGAGCCCCACCAGGTCGACGTGGAGGCTGCCGGCGTGCGGATCGGGTTCAGCTCGGCCCGCGTGGGCAGCGAGTTCTTCGGCATCGCCACGAGCCCCGGGGAGAACGCGGGTGAGCTGCACGTCCGCGGCCGCGCCCGCTGGTCAACGGGGCGGTTCGGTGGCGAGGAACTCGTCGAACGTGCGTGGTCGCCGGCCCGTGAGGCGGGTCGTCCCGGTGCGGTCAGCAGCTCGGCAGCGCAGGCGGCGGTGTCTCGGGTGTCCACGTAGGACACGCGTCCGGTGCCGTAAGCGCCGATGGGGTTGCCGTCGACGGTGAAGGAACCCGCGCCGGTGCGGAAGTTCTGCATGAATCCGCGGGTTGCAGCGCCGCCCAGTCGAGGCCGGATTCCGCTTCGCCACCGCTCGCACCCCGGCGGCGTCGGTGCTGCGATGGGGCTACTCGGCCGGGCGCGCGATGATCGCGGCAACGCCGTCGAGGATGAGTTCCAGGCCGAAGGCGAATTCGTGGTCCGACGGCTCGGTCCCGTCCTCGCGCGTGTCGAAGGTGGGTGAGGCGAAGAGTTTCGCCGCGTCGGGGAAGCGGGTGGGATCGACGAGGCTCGCCAAGGTCCGGCCGTAGTTCCGTTCGATCTGCGCTTGGTCGATGCCGGCGTCGCGTCGGCCGTCCGTGAGTTGCTGGGTCAGCAAGGTGGCCTGGCGCACGTACCCGCCGAGCAGGTTGAGCAGGCTCACTTTGGTGGTCCAGTCGAGTCCGCTGTCGCGTAGCACGCGCAGTAGCGCGTCCATCCAGGCGATCGCGTTCGGGCCGCCGGGAGGTCCGGACACCGGCAGGTGCACCATCCATGGGCGCCGCAGGAAGATCTCCCGGTGGGCGTAAGCCCACGCTCGCAGGCCGTCGCGCCAGCCGGTGCCGGGCTCGATTCCGGGAGCGGGCCCGGCGGCGAGGTCGCCCATCAGCACGAACAGTTCGCTCTTCGAGCCGACGTGGCGGTAGAGCGACATCTTCGTCACGTCGAGTTCTTGCGCGACCTTGGAGAGAGTCACGCCGTCCAGGCCGTCGCGGTCGGCGAGCTGGACCGCGGCGTGCACCACCTGGTCGACGTCGAGCCCGGCCGGCCGGCCCAGCCGTGACCCACTCGGCAGCCGCCACAGCCTGGCGAGTTCGGCAGGCACTTTCTCCTCGGTCATGACATGCAGTTTCCTCCTGGTCGTGGTGTCTCGAGGGTCCGCCCCGGTGGACTTAGTGTCCCATGGATAGTATCTATAGGACACTAACTCTTCGGACAGAGGACAACAGGGGGCCGGGCATGACCACGGAAATCGGACCGCATCCAGCACGAGGGCCCGTACGAGCGGGTGAACGAGCGCTCGCACCCGACCTGGCCCGCGGGGCCATGCTGCTGATCATCGCGCTGGCCAACAGCGCGAACGTTTTCTTCGCCACCGCGCCGGGGATCGACAAGACCCCGCACGGGTTTGAACGCGGCTACAACGTGTTCCTGTTCTTGTTCGTCCACGCCCGCGGGATCCCGCTGTTCGCGATCATGTTCGGCTACGGCCTGGTCCAACTCGCCCGGCGGCAGCAGACAGCGGGTGCCTCACCGGCCGCGGTGCGCCGGGTGCTGGTGCGGCGCAACGGATGGCTTTTCGCATTCGGGTCGGTCCACGGCATCCTGCTTTTCGCGGGAGACATTCTCGGCGCCTACGGCCTGGTCGGGATCGTGTTCACCCTGGTTCTGCTGCAGCGTGGCGAGCGCCTGTACCGTGTTCCGCTCGGATATCTGGGCTTCGCGGCGCTGGCCGTCGTGGCCCTCGCCGTCGTGGTGGTGGCCGGGCTCGTGTCCGGCCCAGCCGGCCCTTCGGTCATCCCGACCGGCGACTCCGCGTCCATGGCGGCAGGCAGTTTCACCGCCGCGGTGGCGGCCAGGCTGACCGAGTGGCCGATGACCGTGCTCACGATGCTGCCGTTCATCCTGTTCGTGTGGGTGGGCGCGTGGGCGGCGCGGCGGCGTGTGCTCGAAGAACCGCGGAACCACCGGCGGCTGCTGCGATGGGGCGCGGCGACAGGGCTCGGCGTCGCCGTCGCCGGTGGCCTGCCGATGGGTCTGCTCGCCGGCGGGTTCCTCGAGGTCGACGCCGAGACCGGCCCGGCCGTCAAGCTGCTCTACGAAGCGTCGGGTTTCTTCGGCGGAATCGGCTACCTCTGCCTGTTCGGCCTGCTCGCGCTCGCCCTCACGAGATCCTCCCGCACCAACGCCGTCGTCGGAGCCCTCGCCGCCCTCGGGCAGCGCTCGCTGAGCGGGTACCTGTTCCAGACCCTCGCTTGGACGGTCCTGGCCTCGCCGTTCCTGCTCTCGCTCGGTACTGGAAGCGCAAGCCCCACGTTCACGGCGGCGATCGCCGCGGTGGCCGTCTGGCTGATCACGGTCCTCGCCGCGTATGCAATGCAACGGCACGCCTACCGAGGACCGGCCGAGAAACTGCTACGTCGCCTCACCTACGGCCGAGGCGACCGATGACCCCGCCGGCACGAGCGTGGACGAGACCGAGGAGGCGTGCGTCGGCGAGCGGTGCATCGAAGTTCGGATGGTCATGCAACGCCCGGGGCGGTGAGACGTCCTGGTGATCGTGAGAGTGATCCGTATCGCCGGGCTCGGCTTGGGTGTCCTGGTCCTGGCTGCGTGCAGCGGGCAGACCATCGGAACTTCGTATCCGGCCGGAGCTGCCGGAGCAACCGCGACGACGACATCGCCCGGAGCACCGGCCGCGACGGTGGCGTTCGCTCCCGCGGACCAGCTGAACCCGAAGGACCCGATCGTCGTCAAAGCCTCGGGCGGCACACTGCAGGCGGTCACGGTCACGAACCCGCAGACCGGCAACGCCGTCCAGGGTGGTCTCTCACCGGACAAGACGACCTGGACCAGCACGGACCACCTCCGGTACGCGGCCACCTACCAGGTGGTCGCCACCGCGGTGAACCAGGCGGGTGCGGCGACCGAGCAGCGCGGGGAAGTGCACACGCTCAAGCCGGCCGGGGTCGCCACGCCGGCGCTCTTCCAACCGGCGTCGGGTGATGTCGGCGTCGGCCTGATCATCGGCCTGAAGTTCGACCACGACATCACCGACAAGGCTGCAGCCGAGAAGTCGTTCAAGGTGACCTCCTCACCCGCCCAGGAGGGCGGCTGGTACTGGGTGAGCAAGCGCGAGGTGCACTTCCGGCCCCAGGACTACTGGAAGGCCGGCTCGACGGTGAAGCTCGAGACCACGACCTTCGGTACGCCGATCGGCGGCGGGGTGTACGGCGGCCAGGACGTCACGGCCACCTACAAAGTGCATGACTCCTGGGTCGCCAAGGCGGACGGCAATACGCACCAGATCAAGGCGTTCCACAACGGGCAGCTGGTGAAGACCGCGCCGATCAGCATGGGCAAGACCGTCGACACCCCGCCGCGGGGCCCGACGCCGACCTTCAACGGCACGCACACGGTGCTGGCGAAGGTCGACCACACGATCATGGACTCCTGCACCTACGGCGTGTGCGAGGGCGACCCCGGCTACTACAAGGCACCGGAGAACTGGGACGTCCGGATCTCCAACGACGGCGAGTTCCTGCACGAGAACCTGAAGACGGTCGGCGTGCAGGGCAGCGACAACGTCTCCAACGGCTGCCTCAACATGAACACCGAGAACGCCAAGTGGTTCTTCGACAACTTCAACGTCGGGGACGTCGTCGAGATCACCAATTCGGGCGGCCCGCAGCTGTCCATCGACAACGGTCACGGCGACTGGGCGATCAGCTGGGCCGCATGGCAGGCCGGCAGCGCCTTGCACGGCTGAGTTCGGCCGGTAGCGCGTTTTCCCGGTCTGTCGAACGCAGTACTCAGAGCTGTGCGCGCCGGATCACCCGGCAGTCCCTTGCGTTGCGCCGATCTTGCCCAGCTCGGCCACGTCGTCCTCCGAGAGGCGGACTCCGGCGCCCGCGATGTTCTGGGTCAGGTGCGCCACCGACGAGGTGCCGGGGATGAGCAGGATGTTCGGCGATCGCCGCAGCAGCCAGGCCAGTGCGACCGACATCGGTGTCGTGCCCAGCCGGGTGGCTACGGCCGACAGCGCCGAAGACTGCAGCGGGCTGAACCCGCCGAGGGGGAAGAAGGGTACGTAGGCGATGCCCTGGCCGGCGAGTTCGTCGATCAGCCGGTCGTCGTGCCGGTGGGCGAGGTTGTACATGTTCTGCACGCACACGATCGGCGCGATCGCCTGGGCTTCGGCGACCTGTTCGGTGGTGGCGTTGGAGACGCCGAGGTGCCGGATCAGGCCCTGCTGCTGGAGCTCGACCAGGGTGCCGAACGCCTCGGCGAGGGAGCCGGGCTGCGGTCCCGTAGCGTCGCCGAGGCGGAGGTTGACCAGGTCGAGCCGTTCGAGGCGGAGGGTTTCCAGGTTGTCGTGGACCGCCCGGCGCAGGTCCGCGGGCCGCCGGGCCGGGGGCCAGCCTCCGTGCTCGTCGCGGTGCGCGCCGACCTTGGTCACGATGTGCAGCGATGCGGGGTAGGGGTGCAGTGCCTCGCGGATCAGTTCGTTGGTGACGCGCGGGCCGTAGGCGTCCGCGGTGTCGATGTGGGTGATGCCGAGGTCGACGGCCTTGCGCAGGACGGCGAGCGCGCCGTCGCGGTCGGCGGGCGGCCCCATGACCCCGGGGCCGGCCAGCTGCATGGCGCCGTAGCCGAACCGGGTGACGGTCAGCTCGCCCAGCGACCACGTGCCGCCGGGCAGGAAAACGGTGTTCGTGCTCATGCCGTCGATCTTCGTGCGCGGCCGGGGGCGGCGGCCAACACCGATCCGGTGGACTGTGATACCGGGGAGGTATCACAACAAGGTAGGCTGTGGTGTGGACACCTTGGAAACCCGGGAGCTGCGGTACTTCATCGCCGTCGCCGAAGAACTGCATTTCGGCAGGGCCGCCGAGCGGCTCGGCATGGCCCAGCCGCCGTTGTCCCGGGCCATCCAGCAGCTCGAGCGCCGACTCGGCGTCACCCTGCTGGAGCGCAACCGCCGCGGCGTGTCCCTGACCGGAGCCGGGGAAATCCTGCTGCGGGAAGGCCGCGCGGCTCTCGACGCGACCACCGCCGCCGTCCGCCGCACCCGCCGGGGCGGCGGACCGGGTGGCTCCCACGATCGGCTGGTGCTGGCGGTGAAGGCCGGCGCGTTCCACGAGCTGCTGAACAAGCTGCTCGACGCCTACGCGGCCGAGCCCGGCGCCGCCGGGATCGAGGTCCTGCCGAGCGGCATGTGCGAGCAGGAAGGGATGCTGCGCGACGGCCGCGCCGACGTGGCGCTGATGCACACGCCGTTCAACTCCCTGGCCGGGTTCGACAGCGTCGAACTGAAGACGGAGACACAGGTGGCGATCCTGCCTGCGAGGCACCCACTGGCCGCGCGCAAGACGTTGTCCCTGGCCGAGATCTCCGACGTTCCCGACCTGCCGCTCGCCCGCTGGCCACGCCACGACACCTACCCGCCCGGCCCGGGGCCCGAGGTCCACGACCAGACGCAGCTGGCCCAGCTGATCGCCCTCGGCCGCACCATGACGGTCTTCCCCGAGTCCGCCCGCACGTGGCTGTGGGAAGAGCATGCCGCCGTCCCTCTCAGCGACGCACCACCGGTCACCACGCACATCGTGTGGCCCGCGCACAGCCGCTCACGCGCCCTGGCCGGGCTGGTCCGGACGGCCTCGCGGCTCTGACCCGCCACGGTGATACCGCTCTGGTGTCACGCTGTATCCCGGCGGTCTGGGGCGAGATAGCCTGTTTCGGCGCACTTTCGGCCCGGTTTCTGCCGGTGGAGGCCCGGTCGGCTGGCTCACAAAACGCTAGCCCGCATGACCTGTGGTCCGGTGTGAGGTTTGTGGGGGTGACTACAGAAGTTCGCCGACGCGAATACGGTGCGCGGCTTCGTGCGCCCTGTCTGTTGCAGCACTCTTCCCGTATCGGCGAGCCATCTGCGGAGTGGTCCAGTCGTTCAGCAGCATGAGGTCTCCTTCGCTGCCGCCGGCTTTCAGAAAGTGATGCGATTGGAAGTGGCGACCAAGGTGTGCGTGCAGATCACGGCCGAGTCTTCGAGCGCGCCAGCGCCCTCGGCGCCGAAGCATGATCTTGATGCCGTTGTCCGACAACGGCGTGCGACGTCGATGCTCGCCATCGGCGTAGCACCGGATCGTCTTGGGGCTCTTGTTCTCGGACTGAACCGCAAGTCCAGCCCCTTGTGTCGGGATGACAGGATTTGAACCTGCGACCCTTCGCTCCCAAAGCGAATGCGCTACCAAGCTGCGCCACATCCCGTGACACCCCCAGGGGGGTGTGTGGTCAGCCTAGCGGGTCACGCTAAGCTGACCTCGCACCCGGGTACCTTGGGGGCACGCGGGTGTAGCTCAATGGTAGAGCCCTAGTCTTCCAAACTAGCTACGCGGGTTCGATTCCCGTCACCCGCTCCACCGTAGGACGCGGCGTCCGCCTCCAGGGACGCCGCGATCACGTCCAGTAGCTTGTCCGTGTCCACCGGCTTCGTGATGTAGTCGTCCGCGCCGCTGGCCAGGGTTCGGGCTCGGTCCTCCTGGGTGGCCTTGGCTGTGACCGCGATCACCGGCAGGTCCGCGTTGGTCGCTTCCGCCCTGATGGCCGCGATCGTCGCGTTGCCGTCCAGTTCGGGCATCATCACGTCCATCAGGACCAGCGCTGTGTCTTCGTGGCGCTCCAAGGCCCGGATTCCGTCCACGCCCGTCTCCGCGTAGACGACTTCCAAGCCCGCCTGCTCCAGGACCGCGGCCAGCGCGAACACGTTGCGCAGGTCGTCGTCGACGATCAGGACCTTCTCGCCGTGGAAGCGCTTCGGTGTGACGTCGGGTGCGGCCACCAGGACCGTGCTCGGGACCGCCGGCAGCCGCGGGGATGACAGGGCCGTCACCGCCGGGTCCACCAGGTTGGCCGCCGCCACCGGGAGGTACAGCGTGAACGTCGAGCCCACGCCCGGTTCGCTGACCACGCGAAGCTCGCCCCCGAGCAGCTCCGTCAGCTGCTGGCTGATGTTCAACCCCAGGCCCGTGCCGCCGTACTTGCGGCTCGTCGTGCCGTCCGCCTGGCGGAACGCCTCGAAGATGACCGCCAGCTTCTCCTCCGGGATCCCGATCCCGGTGTCCTCGACCGCGAACGCGATGATGCCCGGCGCGTTCCGCAGCGCCTCCTGCTCGACCTCCGCCGGGTCCGCCGAGCGGATGTGGAGGCGGACGCCGCCCTCGTCGGTGAACTTCGCCGCGTTCGACAGCAGGTTGCGCAGGATCTGCTGGAGGCGGTGCTCGTCCGTGTGGACGCTCCCCGGCACCGGCGGGTCGATGTGGACCGCGAACTCGAGCCCCTTGTCCGCGGTCAGCGGCCGGCACAGGGACTCGACGTAGTCCACCAGCTCCGGCAGCGTGATGTCGGACATCTGCATGTCCAGCCGGCCCGCCTCGACCTTGGCCAGGTCCAGTATGTCGTTGATCAGCTGCTGCAGGTCCGACCCGGCCGCGTAGATCGTCTTCGCGAACTGGATCTGCTTCTCCGTCAGGTTCCCTTCCGGGTTCTCCGACAGCAGCTTCGCCAGGATCAACGCGCTGTTCAACGGCGTCCGCAGCTCGTGCGACATGTTCGCCATGAACTCGGTCTTGTACTGCGACGCCACCGTCAGCTGCCCGGCGCGCTCCTCCAGCTCCTGGCGCGCCTGCTCGATCTCGCTGTTCTTGACCTCGATGTCGCGGTTCTGCTGGGCCAGCAGCGCGGCCTTCTCGGCCAGCTCGGTGTTGGACCGCCGCAGCTCGCCCTGCTGGGCCTGCAGCTGCTCCGACCGCGCCCGCAGCTCCTGCGCCAGCCGCTGCGACTCCGTCAGCAGCGCTTCCGTCCGCGAGTTCGACAGGATCGTGTTCACGTTGACGCCGATGGTGTGCCGCAGCTGCTCCAGCAGGTCCTGGTGGACCGTGCTGAACTCGTTGACCGAGGCCAGCTCCAGCACGCCGAGCACCTCGCCCTGGAACAGGACCGGCAGCACGATCAGGTTGACCGGCGACGCCGAGCCGAGCCCGGACGACACCAGCGCGTACTCCGGCGGCGCGTCCTGGACGAGGATCGTGCGGTGGTCGACGGCGGCCTGCCCGATCAGCGACTCGCCGATCGCGAACCGCAGGCCGGCGCGGGACTGGGCGAGGCCGTAGGCGGCGATGCACTCGAGCACCGTGCCGTCGCGGTCGTCGTCGCGGGCCAGGAAGAACGCGCCCTGCTGCGCCCGGACCAGCGGCGCCAGCTCGGACAGGATCAGCGCCGCGACCGACGCCAGGTCGCGGTGGCCCTGCATCCGGCCCGACAGCTGCGCGAGGTTCGTCTTCAGCCAGTCCTGCTCGCGGTTGGTCCTCGTCGTCTCCTTGAGGTTCGCGATCATCTGGTTGATGTTGTCCTTGAGGTCGGCGACCTCGCCGGACGCGTCGACCGTGATGTGCCGGGTCAGGTCGCCCGCCGTCACCGCCGTCGCGACCTGCGCGATCGCGCGGACCTGCGTGGTCAGGTTCCCGGCCAGCTGGTTCACGCTCTCGGTGAGCCGCTGCCAGGTGCCGGACACGCCGTCGACCTCGGCCTGGCCGCCCAGCTTGCCCTCGGTGCCGACCTCGCGCGCCACGCGCGTGACCTCCGAGGCGAACGCCGAGAGCTGGTCGACCATCGTGTTCATCGTGGTCTTGAGCTCGAGGATCTCGCCCCGGGCGTCGACGTCGATCTTCTTCGTCAGGTCGCCCTTCGCGACCGCGGTGGTCACCTGCGAGATGTTGCGCACCTGGCTGGTCAGGTTGTGCGCCATGAAGTTGACGTTCTCGGTCAGGTCCTTCCAGGTCCCGGCGACACCGGGGACGCGGGCCTGGCCGCCGAGGATGCCTTCGGTGCCGACTTCGCGGGCGACCCGGGTGACCTCGTCGGCGAACGCGCGCAGCGTCTCGACCATGCCGTTCAGCGTCTCGGCCAGGGCCGCGACCTCGCCTTGGGCCTCGATCCGGATCTTCTTCGACAGGTCGCCGTTGGCCACGGCGCTCGCCACGGTGGCGATGTTGCGCACCTGGTCGGTCAGGTTGTCGGCCATGACGTTGACGTTGTCGGTGAGGTCCTTCCACGTGCCCGCGACGCCGCGGACGCGGGCCTGGCCGCCGAGGATGCCTTCGGTGCCGACTTCGCGGGCGACTCGGGTCACTTCGTCCGCGAACGCGGACAGCTGGTCCACCATCGTGTTCAGCGTGGTCTTGAGCTCGAGGATCTCGCCGCGCGCGTCGACGGTGATCTTCTGCGTCAGGTCGCCCTGCGCGACCGCCGCCGTCACCTGGGCGATGTTCCGGACCTGGTCGGTCAGGTTGTTCGCCATCGAGTTGACGTTGTCGGTCAGGTCCTTCCAGGTCCCGGCGACGCCGGGCACGGTGGCCTGGCCGCCGAGCTTCCCTTCGGTACCGACTTCGCGCGCCACTCGGGTGACCTCGTCCGCGAACGCGGACAGCTGGTCCACCATCGTGTTGAGGGTGTCCTTCAGCTCCAGGATCTCGCCGCGCGCGTCGACGGCGATCTTCTGCGTCAGGTCGCCGCGCGCGACGGCGGTGGCGACCTGGGCGATGTTGCGGACCTGGGTGGTCAGGTTGTTCGCCATGAAGTTCACGGACCCGGTGAGGTCACGCCAGGTGCCGGCGACGCCGGGGACCTGCGCCTGGCCGCCCAGCTGGCCCTCGGTGCCGACCTCGCGCGCCACTCGGGTGACTTCGTCCGCGAACGCGGACAGCTGATCCACCATCGTGTTCATCGTCGTCTTGAGCTCGAGGATCTCGCCGCGCGCGTCGACGGTGATCTTCTGCGTCAGGTCGCCCTTCGCCACGGCCGTGGTCACGTGCGAGATGTTGCGGACCTGGTCGGTGAGGTTGTCGGCCATCTGGTTGACCGAGTCGGTGAGGCTGCGCCACGTCCCGGCCGCGCCGGCCACCTCGGCCTGGCCGCCCAGCTTGCCCTCGCTGCCGACCTCGCGCGCCACGCGGGTGACCTCGCCGGCGAACGCCGAGAGCTGGTCGACCATCGTGTTCAGCGTGTTCTTCAGCTGCAGGATCTCGCCGCGGGCGTCGACGTCGATCTTCTTCGTCAGGTCGCCGTTGGCCACCGCGGTCGCCACCAGCGAGATGCCGCGGACCTGGTCGGTGAGGTTGTCGGCCATCTGGTTGACCGAGTCGGTGAGGTCGCGCCACGTCCCCGCGACACCGGCCACCTGCGCTTGGCCGCCGAGCTTGCCGTCCGAGCCGACCTCGCGCGAGACGCGGGTGACCTCGTCGGCGAACGACGACAGCTGGTCCACCATGGTGTTGATGGTGTTCTTGAGCTCGAGGATCTCGCCGCGGGCGTCGACGTTGATCTTCTGCGTCAGGTCGCCGCGGGCGACGGCGGTGGTGACCTGGGCGATGTTGCGGACCTGCTCGGTCAGGTTGTCAGCCATGAAGTTGACCGAGTCGGTGAGGTCGCGCCAGGTCCCGGACACGCCCGGAACGACCGCCTGGCCGCCGAGACGTCCCTCACCCGCGATCTCGCGGGAGAGCCTCGTCACTTCGGCGGCGAAGCGCGACAGCTGCGCGATGAGACCGTTGACCGTCTTGGCGAGCGTGGCGTACGCGCCCTGCAGCGGACGGCCGTCCAGCGTCATGGTCATCGGCTGGGAGAGGTCGCCGTCGGCCACCGCGCCGAGCACCCGGTCGAGCTCGATCGTGGGCCGCGTGAGGTCTTCGACCAGGCCGTTGACGCTTTCGACGGCCGTGGTCCAGCCGCCCGGGCCGACCTCGGCCTCGAGCCGCTCGCTGAGCCGGCCGTCCTGGCCGACCGCCGCGCGCACCCGCAGCAGCTCGCTGACCAGCCGCTGGTTGCGTTCGGCGATGTCGTTGAACGCGACCGCGAGCTGCGCCGAGATGCCGTCGCCGTGCGGGACGAGCCGCCGGCGGAAGTTGCCGTCCCCGAGATCCCGCACCGCCACGAGCAGCCGCTCCAGCGCCGCCGCCTCGCTCTGGGATTCCGTTGTCATGTGTGCCGACCCTCTCCACCACGCATGCGCCAGCCATGGTCCACGACCCAGCGTGTCATGATTCGCCCTACACTTCGAGCCAGTCCGCCCGCTCACGCGGTAGCCGTGCGATAGCAGTCCGGAGGCAGGAGGTCCGTGCATGGTGTCACGTCCGGCCCCGGCGTCGGCGGCCCTGCCACCGATGACCGGTGAGGACGCGCCGCCGGGCTTCGACGCCTTCGGGCGGGCCGTCCTCGAGGACGTGCGCGACGCGGTGTTCCTCCAGGACGCCGAGGGCGTGCTGCGCTGGGCGAACCCGGCCGCGCGGACGCTGACCGGCGGCGGCGAGCCGCTGCTGAACCCCCTCGCGGAAACTGCGACATCCGGGGCTTCGCCCCAAGCCGGGGGCTCCGCCACCCGGACCCCCGGAAAGACTGTGGTGGGCCACGTCGAAGTCGCGGGTAATCGTCGTCCCGCCCGGATCCGCGCCCTGCCCGGCGGCTGGCACGCCTGGACCGTGCCCGCGGAGGACGTCCCGCAGCGGCACGTCGGGGACTTCCTCGCCGAGACCGGGCCGAGGCTCGCCGCCGCTCGCGGGCGTCACGGGACCGCGCGGGTGATCGCCGAGCTGGCCGCGTCCGCGCTGGCCGAAACCGTCTTCGTGCTGCTGCCGACCACCCGCGGCCGGTGGGAGTGGTGGAGCTGCGAGCGCCCGTCGGCGCACGGCCACGGCCGGATCCGGCGCGTCCCGGCGCAGGTCGCCCCGGTGCTGGCGGCGACGTTCGCGGCCACCGGGAAGCCGGAGCCCGCCCCGGTCCCCGCGCCCGAGATGGCGACCCTGCCCCCGGTCGTCGCCGACCGGTTCGCCGGGCACGCCGAGGTCGCGGTGGTGTCGCTGGGCCCGAGCGCCGGCGCCGGCGTCACCGGCGCGCTGCTGCTGGGCCGCCGCGCCGACCCGGAGTTCGGCGCCGAGCAGGCCCGCGCGGTGGTGGAGTTCGCCAAGGCGGCCGGGACGGCGCTGGCCAACGCGCAGCGCTACGCCCGCCAGGAGGAGGCCACGCGCGGCCTGGAGACCACGCTGCGCCCGGTCGACCCACCGGAGCTGGACGGCGCCCGGTTCGAGACCTGGTACGAGCCGGCCGGCGGGGTGCTCGCGGTCGGCGGCGACTTCTTCGACGTCCTCGCGCACGACGACGGCAGCGCGTTCCTCGTGCTCGGCGACATCTGCGGCAAGGGCGCCGAAGCCGCGGCGCTGACCGGGCGCGTCCGGCACGCGCTGACCGCGCTCGCGATGGTCGAGCGCGACGGCCGGACGCTGCTGCGGCTGCTCAACGAACTGCTCATCGCCGGCGGCAGCAGTCGGTTCGCGACGCTGGTGCTGGGCTCGGCCCGGCCGTCCGATGGCGGCGTCGAGCTGACGCTGGCCTCCGGCGGCCACCCGGCGCCGCTGATCGTCCGCCGGGGCGGCGTCGTCGAAGAGGTCACGGTCCCGGGGACGCTGGTCGGCATTTCGCCGCAGGCCCGGTTCGCCGAGGCGCGGGCGCGGCTCGAACGCGGCGACGTCTGCCTCCTCTACACCGACGGCATCACCGAGGCCCGCAACCGCCACGACCCGACGGAGCTGTTCGGCGACGACCGGCTGCGCGCGGTGCTGGCGACCGCGGCGGGGCAGCCGGCCCGCGAGGTGGTGCGGCGGCTGCGCCAGGCCGTGCGGGACTGGCTGGGGAGCTCGGCCCACGACGACATCGCCGTCCTGGCCGTGGAGTGCTCCGACTGAGTCCACTGTGGACCGGGTTTGGCCGGTTTTCGAGCGGGTAGTTCTTCCGTGCATTGATCCTGACGGAGGAGTCTGATGGCGAACTCACTGCAAGGTCGCCGCGTCGCGATCCTGGCCGCGGACGGCGTCGAACAGGTCGAACTGGAGAAGCCGCGCCAGGCCGTCCTCGACGAGGGCGCCACGGTGGAGCTGGTGTCCCTCGACACCGGCGAGATCCAGGCGATGAACGGCGACATCGACAAAGGCGACCGGTTCCCGGTCGACCGGAAGGTGGCCGACGTCGAGGTCGGCGACTTCGACGCGCTGCTGCTGCCGGGCGGCACGATGAACCCCGACAACCTGCGCACGGACGGTTCGGCGGTCAAGTTCGTCGGCGACTTCGTCCGCGCGGGCAAGCCGGTCGGGGTGATCTGCCACGGTCCGTGGACGCTCGTCGAAGCGGATGTCGTGCGCGGCCGCACGCTGACGTCGTACCCCAGCGTCCGGACCGACCTGCGTAACGCCGGCGCCACCGTCGTCGACGAAGAGGTAGTGGTCGACAACGGCTTGGTCTCGAGCCGGAACCCCGACGACCTGCCGGCGTTCTGCCGGACGGTCGTGCGGGAGTTCGCGGGCTGAAGTCCTTTGTAGACATTCACTCGACCGTGTGTTAAGTCCCGCTTAAATCTGTTGGCTTTCGGCGCCTCGGCGGAGGACGCTGAGGGTGTGACCAGGACCGCCCGTGGAGAGGAGGTGGACGCGATGACAGTGCAGGCCCGCCGCTACGGCCGCTGGTGCCGGGAGCACTTCGACGTGGTCGCCGCCGCCCGGGGCGTTCCCGCACCCCGCGGTACTGACGCCGTCGAGGCGCAGCCGGAGCCCGAGTCGCAGCCCGAGCAACCGGTCGTGGAACAGCCGCAGGGCTAGTTTCCCGAGCGTGAAGAAGGCCTCCCCGGGATTTCCGGGGAGGCCTTCTTCGCGTCCGGTCAGTGGTAGCGGTAGCCGCGGCGGTACCAGACCCGCCGGGGCCCCGGCACGCCGATCCGCGCGATCACGTCGGTCAGGATCGCGCCGATGACCAGCCAGATCACCGCCGCGAGGCCGTCGTTCAAGAACGTCGCCAGCTTCTCCGAATCCGGCGTGAACAGGTTGCGCAAGCCGAGGGAGACGCCCGCGGACCACTCGTTGATCATGTGCGCGAAGCCGTTCGCCATGTTCGCCTCGCCCAGCACCAGCACGATGTGGACGGCGAGCACCAGCGCGAACACCGCGCACACGAGGTGGATCAGGGCGTTGACCGTCCGCACGATCCGGATGCGCGGATGGGTGCGCTCCACGACTTCTTCGGTTTCGGCGGCTTCGTACCGCGGTTCGTACGGCTCCTGGGGCGGGGGATACGGCATCGTCGGCGCCGTCCTTTCGACTGTCCGATGTGGACGTATCTGGGCGAGCGGAAGCAACACCGGTGAATACCCCTCACTCGCGTGAGCAAACCGTGGGTTCCGTAAACTTCCCTGACAAGCAGCGTGATACGGTAGTTTGCGTGACGCGCTAGGAGGGTCATGGAGGTCTTCTCCGTCGAACAGGTCGCCGCGAAGCTCGGGCTGCACGTCCGGACGGTCCGGAACTACGTGCGCGACGGGCGGCTCAAGGCGGTCCGGATCGGCAAGCAGTACCGCATCGCCGCCGACGACCTCGAGGCCTTCACCGGGTTGCCGGTGGCGGAACCGCGGCCGGACCGGCCGATCGCCGAACTTTCGAGCGTCACCGAGGTCGCCGGCGTCGACCGGGCGACCGCCGACCGGATCGCCACCGTGGTCGTCGCGTCGGTGAACGGCCCGCGGGACGCCGGCGAGCGGCCCCTGCGCGTCGAGACCATCTACGACCAGGAGCGCGCCACGATGAAGATCATCGTGCTCGGCGACCTCGCCGCCGGCGCCGACCTGCTGCGGTTCGTCGCCTCGTTCACCGAAGGCCTGGCCTGAGGGATCGGCCACGCGGCGGAACCTCGCGACGACGCGCAACCCCCTCCCGTGCGACGCGTCCAGGTGATCATGAGAATCCCGGCGCTGCTGGCGTCCGTCCTCACCCTCCTGGCCGTGTCCGTCTCGCCCGCGACGGCGGAAACCGCCGTCCCGCAAGGGTTCCGGCCCGCTTCCGCGAGCTGGACCGGCTCCGCCACCGGGTACGTCCTGGGCTACTCGCCGTGCGGGAAGTCCTGGTGCCCGGCGCTGGTGGGCACGACCGACGGCGGGACGCACTGGCGACGTCTCGGCGCGCCGCCGATGTCGTTGCCCGACAACCACAACCACGTCGCGCTGACGGTCACGAGCCAGCACGTCGCCTACGTCAGCGACGGCGTCCACGTCCTCACGACGCGCGACGGCGGGGCGAGCTGGCACCCGGTCGGCCTGATCGGCGCGCGGGCGCCGTACTACCTCTCGAAGATCACCGAAACCGGCGGCCGCGTCTTCGCCGTGCTCACCACCTACGGCGAGGGCCGCGGTTCGACGCGGCTGTACTCCGGCGCCGCCGGCTCGCCGGTGCTGGTCCCGGTGCCCGGGTTCGCGGTCACCGGCGGGCTCACCTACGGCGACCTGGCCGTCGGCGGCGGCCTGCAGGTCGCGCTCGGCGCGGACTACGGCACCGAGCGGTACTGGACCTCGCGCGACGGCGTCCGCTTCACCCCGGCCGCGCCGCCGTGCCCGGCCGGGACGGTCGCCTCGCTCGCCGGCGTGCGCGACCGGCAGGTCGTGGCCTTGTGCAGCGGCAGCCCCGGCTCGCCGCAGCCCGGTTCGACCGAACGGCGGCTGCGGCACGCGCCCCGGCTCGGCGGGCCGTTCGCCGGCGAGGACGCGGTGCCGTACGCCGGGATCAACCAGGGGTTCGCCGCGGCGTCGCCGACGTCCGCGACCGTCGCGGCCGAGGGCGGCGGCACCGGGTTCCTGCACAGCACGACCGACGGCGGCCGCACCTGGACCACGACCGAGCTGCCGGACCGCGGGTTCAGCCTGACCGACTTGGACTTCCCGGGCGGGGGCACCGGAGTGGTCGTCGACGGCCAGCCGGACGCCGACGGTGGGTCCGCCCTGTACCGCACCACGGACGGCGGACACTTGTGGCGCGAGCTGCTGATCGAGTAGTTGTGCCTGGCAGGTAAGGCCCTTCGGCCCGGTTCACTTGGTGAACGGCATGTCGTAGTCTGAGCACTGTCCGTTGCCGGACACTGGTGGCCGGGCCCCGGGCAGGGACCGGCGCCACACGACGAGGGAGAACAGCCGATGACGCCTGGCGACCTGCGGTCCGGAACCGAGGGAGGCTCCGCGTCCCTCGATTTCTCCAAGGCGAGCCTGGCCCGGCTGTCGGACGCGTTGCTCGGCGGCCACGACCACTACGAGGTCGACCGCGAAGCGATGCGGCGCCTGCTGGCGATCGCGCCCGGCGCGCGCACGATGGCGAAGGAACACCGCGACTGGCTGGTGCGCGCGGTCCGGTTCCTGGCCGGGAAACGCGGCATCGACCAGTTCCTCGACCTCGGTTCCGGCATGCCCACCGCCGAAAACACCCACGAGGTGGCGCAGCGGTACAACCCGGACGCGCAGGTGGTGTACGTCGACAACGACCCGGTCGTGCAGGTGCACGGCCGGGCGCTGCTGGAGGAGAACTACCTGACCCACGTCACGGGCGCCGACCTCACCAAGCCGGCCGAGACGCTGAACGACGACGTCGTGAAGGAGTACCTCGACTTCAAGCGGCCGGTGGCGCTGATCCTGACGTCGATCATCCATCACATCGACGACTACGAGCGCGCGAAGTCGATCGTCGCGGAGTACGTGGCAGCGCTCGCGCCCGGCTCGTTCCTGCTGCTCACGCACCACTTCGACCCGGAAGAGGACTCCCCGCGCCAGGAGCTGGCGCGGCTGCTGGAGACGAGCTTCCAGGGCACCGGGCTGGGCAGCGTGCACCGCACGCGCGAGCAGATCACGGCGTTCTTCGACGGCACGGAGCTGCTGCGGCCCGGGCTGGTCTACCTGCACGAGTGGTGGCCGGACGGCCCGCGCCTGCACCCGCTGAGTGAGCTGAACTTCCTGACGCTGGGCGGGGTCGCCCGCAAGCAATGACGTGGATGACCCGTTCCTGTCGCCGGCGGACAGGACAGGAACGGGTCATCCGGGTCAGCCGGCGTTGAAGGTGTCCGGGTCCGGGCCGGTGCGCTCGCCGCGGTCCAGCGGGGCCAGCGACTCGATCTCGTCCTCCGACAGGGTGAATCCGAACACGTCGAAGTTCTCCTCGATCCGCGACGGCGTCACGGACTTCGGGATCACCACGTTGCCCAGCTCCAGGTGCCAGCGCAACACGATCTGCGCGGGCGTCCGCCCGTGCTTCACCGCGAGGTCCGCGATCACCGGGTCGCCCAGCAGCGAGCCGCCCTTGGCCAGCGGGCTCCAGGCCTCCGTCGCGATGCCGTGCTTCGCGTCGAACTCGCGGACCTCCTGCTGCTGCAGGTACGGGTGCAGCTCGATCTGGTTGACCGCCGGGACGACGTCGGAGGCGTCCATCAGCCGTTCGAGGTGCGCGGGCTGGAAGTTGGACACGCCGATCGCGCGGACGCGGCCGTCGGCGTAGAGCTTCTCGAACGCCTTCCAGGTGTCGAGGTACTTGTCGCGCTTGGGCGTCGGCCAGTGGATCAGGTACAGGTCCAGCTGCTCGAGGCCCAGCTTCTTCATGCTTTCGTCGAACGCCTTGAGCGTCGAGTCGTAGCCCTGGGCCGAGTTCCACAGCTTGGTGGTGATGAACAGCTCGTCGCGGGGGATGCCGGACTCGGCGATCGCCTGGCCGACACCCTTCTCGTTGCCGTAGACGGCGGCGGTGTCGATGCTGCGGTAGCCCGTTTCGAGGGCGGTCTTCACGGCGGCGGTGGTCTCGTCGTCCGGGACCTGGAACACGCCGTAGCCGAGTTGCGGCATCCGCACGCCGTTGTTGAGTTCGATCACGGGCACGCTGGTCACGAGGGGTCCTTTCGGTGGGTGGTTCATGGGGCGGGTACCCGTTCCCCGGCGTCGAAACTAGCCGGGGCCGTGCGGTCGAGCAGGCCGGAGACGAACGCCACGGCGAGGCCCGCCGCGGCGAGCGCGGCGCCGATCCAGTTGGGGGCGGTGTAGCCCAGGCCGGCCTCGATGGCCTGGCCGCCGAGCCACGCGCCGCCCGCGTTGCCGAGGTTGAACGCGGCGATGTTCGCCGCCGAGGCCAGCGCCGGGGCGCCCTCGGCCTTGGCCAGCACGCGGGCCTGTAGCGGCGGTACCGTTGCGAAGCCCGCCGCGCCGAACAGCGCGATGGTGATCGCGGCCGGGACTTTCGCGTGCGCGGTGAAGACGAACGCGACCAGCACGATCGCGAGCGCGGCGAGGATGACGTAGAGGCTCGGCATGAGCTTGCGGTCCGCGGCCCGCCCGCCGAGCAGGTTGCCGGCGAACAGGCCGGCGCCGAACAGCACGAGCAGCCAGGTGACGGCGCCGCTCGAGAAGCCGGCGACCTCCGTCATCATCGGCGCGATGTAGGTGAAGGACGCGAACACGCCGGCGAAGCCGAGCGCCGTCATGACCAGCGCGAGCCACACCTGCGGGCGGCGGAACACGGCCAGTTCGCCGCGCAGGCCCGCGCCCGGCTCGGGTTCCTGGTGCGGCACGAGCGCGAGGATGCCGATCGCGCCGACCACGCCGAGGGCGCTGACCACCCAGAACGTCGAGCGCCAGCCGAAGGCCTGGCCGAGCGCGGTGCCGGCCGGGACGCCGAGGACGTTCGCGACAGTCAGCCCGGTGAACATCAGCGCGATCGCGCCGGCTTGCTTGGCCGGGGCGACCAGCGACGCGGCGACGACGGAGCCGACGCCGAAGAACGCGCCGTGCGACAGCGCCGCGACGACCCGGCCGGTCATCAGCAGGCCGTAGCTCGGGGCCAGCGCCGAGAGCACGTTGCCCGCGATGAACAGGCCCATCAGCGAGACGAGCACGGTCTTGCGCGGCACCCGCGAAGCGAGCGCGGTGAGCAGGGGAGCGCCGACGACGACGCCGAGCGCGTAGCCCGAGATGAGCAGGCCTGCGGATGGGATCGAGGCACCGAAGTCGGCCGCGACCTCGGGCAGCAGGCCCATGATCACGAACTCGGTGGTGCCGATCCCGAAAGCGCTGATCGCCAGTGCGAGCAGAGCGGCGGGCATGGGCTTCCTTCTTCCGGAGGTAGACTGAGGGCGTTGGCAACTACAAGCGTCCGAGATAGTTGCAGACGCCGTATATTGCACAGGCTTGATAGTGCAGCGTGCAAGGGAGCACGCGCAAGCCGGGGAGAGGTGAACCGTGTCACTGGACGACGACGCCGTCGAAGCGCGCGCGCAGGGCTGGCGGACGCTGGCCGCGCTGCACGCGCGGATCGAGGACAGGCTGCAACGCGCGCTGGAGCGCGACCACGAGCTTTCGGTGAGCGAGTACAGCGTGCTCGACGCGCTGGCCCGCCAGGACGGCTTCCACCTCCGGATGAACCAGCTGGCCAACGCGGTGGTGCTCAGCCAGTCGGCGACGACGAGGCTGGTCACCCGGCTGGAGGGCCGCGGGCTGCTGGCCCGCTACCTCTGCGCCGACGACCGCCGCGGCATCTACACCGAGGTGACGCCGGCGGGCCAGGCGTTACTGACGGCGGCGCGTCCCACGCACGACGCGGCGCTGGCGGAGGCCCTTGCGGACGCTGAGGGCTTGCCGGAACTTTCGCCGCTGGTCGCCGCGCTGGGCAAGCTTTCTTTCCCGGCGGTGCCCGCGTCCTGACGCAAACTTGCGCAAATCCCGCCGACACTCCCGCCGGGCGGCACCGGCCCGATCGGCGGGGGGATTACGGCGGGCGGGCTCCTTAACTCCTGCTCCATCCGTGGGACACTTTCGCTTGCCGCGTGCGATAGTTTCGCTGGTCAGCACCGTTTGTCCGGCTTTCGTCCGCTGTCCGGTCTCGTTGACCCGACCGTTTCGCCCGTCTTAATTTGTTGGTCCAGCAGACGAACCGGGCGGTGTCGGCGTGGACTCCTCCTTCTCCCTCAAACCGGTGCGCCCGGCCGACCAGGCCGCCGTCCGCCGGAGCAACCTGGCGCTGGTGCTGCGGCACCTGCGGGACGTGGGCCCGCGGTCGCGCGCGGCGATCGCCGCGGAGACCGGGCTGAACAAGGGGACCGTGTCGAGCCTCGTCTCGGAGCTCGTCGGCCGGGGGCTGGCGCGGGAAGGCGAGCGGGAACGCGCCGGTGCCGTCGGGCGGCCGGGCACGATCGTCGAGCTGGACGGCCGCGGCGTCGGCGGCGTCGGCGTCGAGATCAACGTCGACTACCTGACCGCGCTCGCCCTCGACCTCACCGGCACCGTCCTGTTCGACCAGCGCGTGGCGCTGGACGTCCAAGCGCTCCCCGTCGCGAAAGTCCTCGACGCCGGCGCGGAACTGACCGCGCGGGCCCTGCGGGAGTGCCGTCGCCTGGGCGTCACGCCGGCCGGGGTGACCGTCGGCATCCCGGCGTTGGTCGACGTCGCGAGCGGCACGGTCGCCTTCGCGCCCAACCTGCACTGGACCGACGTCCCGGTGGTCCGCGGCATCACCGACCGGCTGACCCGGCGGCTCGGCCCGCCGTCGTTCCCGATCCGCACGGCCAACGACGCCAACCTCGGCGCGCTCGGCGAGTACGCGATGGGCAGCGTCGCCGGCACCGCCGACCTGGTCTACCTGACCGGCGAGATCGGCGTCGGCGGCGGGGTGATCTCCGGCGGCCGGCTGCTCGGCGGCGCCGAGGGGTTCGCCGGTGAGATCGGGCACATCCAGGTCGACCCGGCCGGCCGCCTCTGCGGGTGCGGGCGCCGGGGGTGCTGGGAGACGCTCGTCGGGCTGGCCGGGATGCTGCGCCTGGCCGCGTCGCCCGCCGACCCGGTGCACGACCCGTCGCTCGACCTCGAACAGCGGCTCGACATCATCCGCCGCCGCGCCGAGCGGAAGGACCGGCGGACGCTCGACGCGCTCGCGCAGGTGGGCACCGGGCTCGGCGTCGGCGCGGCCGCGCTGGTCAACGTCTTCAACCCGCGGGTGGTGCTGCTCGGCGGCTACTTCGCCCAGCTCGGGCCGTACCTGCTCGGCCCGATGCTGGCCGAGCTGGAAGCCCGGGTGATCGCCCCCGGCATCGGGGGCTGCCGCGTCGAGCTGTCGTGGCTCGGGTTCTCCGCGGCTTCGCGCGGCGGGGCGCACGTCGCGCTCCAGGCGGTGTTCGACGACCCGGCGCTGGTGCCGGTGCGAGCGGAAAGGGACAGCGGATGAGGCCCCATCGACCGGTCCGCAAGATGGGACGTGTCAGGGCCGGATCCAGCAGGCAGACTGGGCCGCGTTCACGACTGGGTGGAAACACGTGATCGACTCCGGCGATGTAGCTCTGGCGGGCACCCGCACGCGCGGCGACACGAGCGCCGCGTGCGGTGCCCCGCCCCGCGGCACCGGAGGAGCTTTCGGCGCGGGCTGAACCGAACAGGTGGAGGAAACATGGGGAAGATCGGTGTCTGGCTGATCGGGGCCCGCGGATCGGTGGCCACGACGGCCATCGCCGGGGCGGCCGCGATGCGCGCGGGACTGGCCGCGCGCACGGGCTGCGTGACCGAGCTGCCGGACTTCGCCGGGGCCGCGCTGCCCGGGCTGGGGGACCTGGTCTTCGGGGGCCACGACGTCGTCGATACGCCGCTGGTCAAGCGGGCCGAGCACCTGGTGGCGGCGGGCGTGCTGCCGGCGACGCTGCCCGGCCCGGTCGCGGCGGACCTGGAGGCCGCCGAGGCGCGGCTGCGGCCCGCACCGGACGGCGGTGGCCGCGCGGCGATCGACCGGGCCGTCGCCGACCTGACGGCGTTCCGCGAGGGGCTCGACCACGTGGTCGTCGTCAACGTCTCCTCCACCGAGCCGCCCTGCGCGCCGCACCCGGCGCACGCGTCGCTCACCGCGCTCGAAGCTGCGCTGGACGCGGGTGAGGACGTGCTCCCCGCGAGCGCGCTGTACGCCTACGCCGCGTTCCGCGCCGAGTGTGGGTTTGTCGACTTCACCCCCTCGACGGGCGCGCGGCTGCCCGCGCTCGACGAGCTCGCCCGCGCGACCGGACAGCCCTACGCGGGCCGGGACGGCAAGACCGGCGAGACGCTGCTGCGGGCGGTGCTCGCGCCGATGTTCGCCCAGCGCGCGTTGAACGTCCTGTCCTGGTCGGGGACCAACCTGCTCGGCGGCGGCGACGGCGCCACGCTCGCCGACCCCGGCGCCGCGTCCAGCAAGAACGCCTCGAAGCAGCAGGTGCTCGAGCAGAATCTCGGCCACCCGGTCGACGGCGAGGTCCACATCGACTACGTCCCGGCCCTCGGCGACTGGAAGACCGCCTGGGACCACGTGCTGTTCGAAGGCTTCCTCGGCACGCGCATGACGCTGCAGCTCACCTGGCAGGGCTGCGACTCGGCGCTCGCCGCGCCGCTGGTGCTCGACCTCGCCCGGCTGACCGGCAAGGCGTGCCGCGACGGCGTCGCCGGGCCGGTGGCGGAGTTCGGGTTCTTCTTCAAGGATCCCGTCGGGGACGGCCCGCACGACCTCGCGTCGCAGTTCGCCGCGCTGCGTGAGTGGGCGAACCGGTGAAGGCCCTCGTCGAACTCGTCCGCGCGCCCGCCGCGCTGACCGTGCCCGGGGACGCCGTCGCCGGAGCCGCCGCTTCGGGCTGGCCGTTCGGCCGCCGCACGCTGGCCCTGACCGGCGCGTCCGTCTGCATCTACTGGGCGGGGATGGCGCTCAACGACTACGCCGACCGCCACCTCGACGCGATGGAACGGCCCGAGCGGCCGATCCCGTCGGGCCGCGTTTCGCCGGGCACCGCGCTCGGCGTCGCGACCGGGCTGACCGCGGGTGGGCTCGGCATCGCCGCGGTCGCCGGCGGGAAGCGGGCCCTGCGCGTCGCGCTGCCGCTGGCCGCGACCGTCTGGGCGTACGACATCGTGCTGAAGGAGACCGTGTTCGGGCCGGCCGCAATGGCCGCGGCCCGGACGCTCGACGTGCTGCTCGGCGGCGGTGGGGCCCGCGCGGCCGTGCCGGCGGCGCTGACCGTCGGGGCGCACACCTACGCCGTGACGGCGCTGTCCCGGTCCGAAGTGGACGGTGCGAAACCCGCGCTGCCGGCGGCCACCCTCGCCGCCACGGCCGGGGTGCGCGTCGCCGCCGGGCGCGTCGGGCCGCTGGCGTCGGCACTGCTCGGGACGTACCTGGCGACGACCGGGCGGGCGCAGTTCGACGCCGTCCGCGACCCGGCCGCGCCGAAGATCCGCCGCGCGGTCGGCGCCGGGATCCACGGCATGATCCCGCTGCAGGCCGGGCTGATCGCGCGGACCGGGGCGTGGCGCTCGGCGCTGGCCGTCGCCGCCGCGTTCCCGGTCGCGCGGGCGCTGAGCCGGAAGGTGTCGCCGACATGAGGTTCGGGTACGGCACCAACGGCTTCGCCAACCACCGCCTCGGCGACGCCCTGCGCGTCCTCGCGGACCTGGGCTACGACGGCGTCGCGTTGACGCTCGACCACCAGCACCTCGACCCGTTCGGGCCGGACCTCGCGAGCCGCGTCGCGTCGCTGGCCGCCGAGCTGGACCGGCTCGGGCTGGCCGTCGTGCTCGAGACCGGGGCCCGGTTCCTGCTGGACCCGTGGCGCAAGCACTCGCCGACGTTCCTCGACCCCGACCGCGCGCGCCGCGTCGAGTTCCTGACCCGGGCCGTCGAGATCGCCGCCGACCTCGGTGCGGAGGCGGTGTCGTTCTGGAGCGGGAACAAGCCCGCCGACCTGCCCGCCGACGAGGCGTGGGCGCACCTGGCCGACGGGTGCGCCGAGGTGCTCAAGGCGGCCGACGAACACGACGTCAAGCTCGGCTTCGAGCCGGAGCCGGGCATGCTCGTCGAGGACCTGGACGGCTACTTCGAGCTCGCGCGCAGGCTGGGCGACCCGGAGCGGTTCGGGCTGACGCTGGACATCGGGCACTGCCGGTGCAACGAGTCCGCGTCCGTGCCCGATTGCGTCCGGCGGGCCCTGCCGCGGCTGGTGAACGTCCAGATCGACGACATGCGCCGCGGCACCCACGAGCACCTCGAGTTCGGCCGGGGCGAGATCGACTTCCCGCCGGTGCTGGAAGCGCTGTCGCCGTACGCCGGGCTGGTGGCCGTCGAACTGCCGCGGGACAGCCACGCGGCCCCGCGGATCGCCCGCGAGTCCCTGGAGTTCCTGCGGAAGGCGGTGGCCGCGTGAACGCCTGGCTCGACGAAGCTCTGCAGAAGGTCGCGACCGACGCCACGGCGCTGCGCACGGTGTTCCCGGGGGTCGGCCGCCGGGTCGGCCGGGGTCCGTCGGACACCCCGGGGTGGACGGTCGACGACGTGGCCCGCGTCGAGCTGCTCAAGGCGGCTCCCGGGGCCGCGGCGGAAATGCCGGACCTCTACCGCTACGGCGACGCCGCCGAGAAGCGGGCCGTCCTCCGTGGACTGTCCGTTGTGGACATCGGGGACGCCGGACTCGACCTGGTCGCGGACGCCCTCCGCACCAACGACACCCGGCTCGTCACCGCCGCGATGGGGGAGTACGCGGCGACGCACCTCGACGACGCCGCCTACCGCCACGGCGTCCTCAAGTGCGTCTTCATGGGCATCCCCCTTGCCGAAGTCGCCGGGCTCGACCGCCGGACCGACGACGAACTGCTGCGCATGATGCGGTCCTTCGCCGCCGAGCGCACCGCCGCGGGCCGCGACGTCCCCGCCGACCTCCGCCCGCTGTTGAACGAACAGGACGCCTGATGCGCATCTTCGACCCGCACATCCACATGAGCTCCCGGACCACCGACGACTACGCGGCCATGCACGCCGCCGGCGTCCGCGCGCTCGTCGAACCGGCGTTCTGGCTGGGCCAGCCCCGCACGAACGTCGGCAGCTTCACCGACTACTTCGACGCGCTCGTCGGCTGGGAGCCGTTCCGCGCGAGCCAGTACGGCATCGCCCACCACTGCACGATCGCGCTGAACCCCAAGGAGGCCAACGACCCGCGGTGCGCGCCGGTGCTCGACCTCCTGCCGCGGTACCTGGAGAAGGACGGCGTCGTGGCGGTCGGCGAGATCGGCTACGACTCGATGACCGCCGAGGAGGACAAGGCGTTCGCGGCGCAGCTGGCGCTGGCGATCGACCACGACCTGCCGGCGATGGTCCACACCCCGCACCGCGACAAGGCCGCCGGCACCGAACGGAGCATCGCCGTCGTCCGCGAGTCCGGCATCGCGCCCGGGCGCGTGGTGCTCGACCACCTCAACGAGATGACCGTCGCGATGGTCAAGGACTCCGGCTGCTGGATGGGTTTCTCGATCTACCCGGACACCAAAATGGACGAAGAGCGGATGGTCGCGATCCTGAAGGAGTACGGCATCGAGCGCGTGCTGGTGAACTCGGCCGCGGACTGGGGCAAGAGCGACCCGCTCAAGACCCGCAAGACCGGCGACGCGATGCTGGCCGCCGGGTTCACCGAGGACGACGTCGACCGGGTGCTGTGGCGCAACCCGGTCGAGTTCTACGGCCGGAGCGGGCGGCTGTCGCTGGAATCCGACACCGTGGCCGCCGAGTTCGCGGGCAACTCCATCCTGCGGGGGGCGCGCAAGTGAGGTTCCGGCACCGCGACGGCACGCTCGTCCACCTCGCCTACTGCACCAACGTGCACCAGGCCGAGGACCTCGGCGGTGTGCTCGCCCAGCTGGTCCGCTTCGGCGAGCCGGTGCGGGAACGCCTGGGCGTCGACCGGCTCGGGCTGGGCCTGTGGCTGGCCCGGCCGGTGGCCGCCGAGCTGACCGCCGACCCGGGGGCCGTCCGCAAGCTGCGCGCCGAGCTGGCCGCGCGCGGCCTCGAGGTCGTCACGCTCAACGGGTTCCCGTACCAGGGGTTCCACGACCCGGTCGTCAAGCACAAGGTGTACCGGCCGGACTGGTCGACGCCGGAGCGGACCGCCTACACCCTCGACCTGGCCCGGCTGCTCGCCGAGCTGATGCCGGACGACGCCGTGCGCGGCAGCGTCTCGACGTTGCCGCTCGGCTGGCGCACCGAGTGGCGGGACGACCGCGGGCAGCTCGGCTTGCTCGCCGAGGGACTGGCGAAGGTCGGCCGTCCGGTCCGGGTGGCGTTCGAACCCGAACCCGGGTGCGTCATCGAGACGACCGCGCAGGCGGCGGCCCTGTTGTCCGATGTGGACAAGGACTGGCTGGGCGTCTGCCTCGACACCTGTCACCTCGCGGTCGGGTTCGAGGACCCGGCGGCCGCGCTCGGGCGGCTCGCCGCGGCCGGGCTCGACGTCGTCAAGCTGCAGGCGTCCGCGGCTCTGGAGGCCGCCGCGCCGAACGACCCGGCGACGCGGAAGGCGCTGGAGTCCTTTGTGGAACCCCGGTTCCTGCACCAGAGCAACGAAGGCGCTCCGCCGGGCGCCGACGACCTCGACGAAGCGCTGGCCGGTGGCCTCCCGGGTGAGGCGCCGTGGCGCGTGCACTTCCACGTGCCGCTGCACGCCGACCCGGCGCCGCCGCTGACGTCGACCCGGCCGGTGCTGGCCGGGACGCTGGCCGAGCTGTTCGGCGGCGCGACCGCGCGCACCGACCACGTCGAGGTCGAGACCTACACCTGGCAGGTGCTCCCGGACGCACCCGCCGACGACGCCGGGCTGGTCGCGGGCATCGCGGCCGAGCTGGACTGGACCCGGCGTTCCCTGATCGAACTAGGCTTGGAAGAGGTTTCGGAATGAGCTTGCTGGTTCTCGACGTCGTCGGGCTGACGCCGCGGCTGCTCCCGCACATGCCCAACCTGCGCAAGATGGCCGAGCCCGGCTTCACCGCGCAGCTGGACACCGTGTTCCCGGCGGTGACGTGCTCGGTGCAGTCGACGTTCCTCACCGGCCTGCAGCCGGCCGAGCACGGCATCGTCGGCAACGGCTGGTACTTCCGCGACCTCGGCGAGATCTTCCTCTGGCGCCAGCACAACAAGCTGGTCCAGGGGGACAAGTTCTGGGACGCGGCCCGCCGCGCGCAGGCCGGGCACCGCGTCGCGAACGTGTGCTGGTGGTACGCGATGGGCATGGACGTCGACCTGACCGTCACCCCGCGGCCGATCTACCACGCCGACGGCAAGAAGTCCCCGGACGCCTACACCCACCCGCCGCAGCTGCACGACCGCTTGGTCGGGGAGCTCGGCGAGTTCCCGCTTTTCACCTACTGGGGCCCGACGGCCGCGATCACGTCGTCGAAGTGGATCATCGCCGCGGCGCGGAAGATCATGGCCGAGGACAAGCCCGACACCACGCTGGTGTACATCCCGCACCTCGACTACGACCTGCAGCGCTTCGGCCCGGACGCGCCGCAGGCCGCGGCCGCCGCGCGCGAGATCGACACGGCGTTGAAGCCGCTGCTGGACTTCGCGGCCGCGGGCGGGCACACCGTCGTCGCGCTCTCGGAGTACGGCATCACCAATGCGAGCCGGCCGGTCGATATCAACCGCGCGCTGCGCCGCGAGGGCCTGCTCAACGTGTACGTCCAGGCGGGCATGGAGTACCTCGACCCGTGGACGTCCCGCGCGTTCGCGGTGGCCGACCACCAGGTCGCGCATGTCTACGTCGCCGACCCCGCCGATATCCCGCGGGTGCGGGACATCGTCGCCGGACTGTCCGGAGTGGACGTCGTACTGGATCGCGAAGGCCAGGCGGGCATCGGGATCAACCACGAGCGGGCCGGCGAGCTGGTCGCGATCGCCGAGCCGGACGCCTGGTTCACGTACTACTACTGGCTGAGCGACGACCGCGCGCCGGACTTCGCGAAGACCGTCGAGATCCACCGCAAGCCCGGCTACGACCCGGCCGAGCTGTTCTTCGACCCGAACGACCCCGCGGTGAAGCTGAAGGCGGCGTCGGCCTTGGCGCGCAAGAAGCTCGGCCTGCGGTACTCGATGCAGGTCGTCCCGCTCGACCCGGCGCCGGTCCGCGGGAGCCACGGGCGGCTGCCGGACTCGCCCGAGGACGGACCCGTGCTGCTGTGCTCGGATCCGTCGCTGGCGCGCGAAAAGATCCACGCGACCGAAGTCAAGGAGCTGCTGCTAGCGGCTGTCCGCACCGAGTAGGACGCACCAGGAGGTCAGACATGGCTCGACCGTTGACGTTGTTCACCGGGCAGTGGGCGGATCTGCCGTTCGAGGAGGTGTGCGAGCTGGCGAGCGGCTGGGGCTACGAGGGCCTCGAGATCGCTTGCTGGGGTGACCACTTCGAAGTGGATCGCGCGCTGGCCGAAGACTCCTACGTCCCGGCGAAACTGGAGACGCTGGCCAAGTACGACCTCAAGGTGTGGGCCATTTCGAACCACCTGGTGGGCCAGGCCGTCTGCGACCACCCGATCGACGAGCGGCACGAAGCCATCCTGCCCGCGCGGATCTGGGGCGACGGCGAACCCGAAGGCGTCCGGCAGCGGGCGGCGGCCGAAATGCAGGCCACCGCCCGCGCCGCGGCGAAGCTCGGGGTGTCCACTGTGGTCGGTTTCACCGGCTCGTCGATCTGGCACACGGTGGCGATGTTCCCGCCGGTGCCGCCGTCGATGATCGAGCGCGGGTACGCCGACTTCGCGACGCGCTGGAACCCGATCCTGGACGTGTTCGACGAGGTCGGCGTCCGCTTCGCCCACGAGGTGCACCCGAGCGAGATCGCCTACGACTACTGGAGCACCGTCCGGACGCTGGAGGCGATCGGCCACCGCGAGGCGTTCGGGCTCAACTTCGACCCGTCGCACTTCGTCTGGCAGGACCTCGACCCGGCGGGGTTCCTGTGGGACTTCAAGGACCGCGTGTACCACGTCGACTGCAAGGAGGCCCGCAAACAGCTCAACGGCCGCAACGGGCGGATGGGTTCGCACCTGCCGTGGGCGGATCCCCGCCGCGGCTGGGACTTCGTCTCGACCGGCCACGGCGACGTCCCCTGGGAGGACGTCTTCCGCATGCTCAACGCCATCGGCTACGACGGCCCGATCTCCATCGAGTGGGAGGACGCGGGCATGGACCGCCTGATCGGCGCGCCCGAAGCGCTCGAGTTCGTCCGCAAGCTCAACTTCACCCCACCCACGGCGGCGTTCGACGCCGCTTTCTCGTCGAAGTAACGCTTCTGTTCAACGGGTGACCGCCAGCCCCGTCGGAAGGTGATCGAAACCGGCTTCGCGCCACACCGGGGCGAAGCACGCGCAAAATCAGGAAGGATCCCGCATGTCTCCGTCCCCACCGAAGTGGGCGAGGCTGTTCGGCACCGCGCTGTTGGGCGCCGGCCTCCTGCTCACCGTCGGCACCCCGGCCCGCGCGGACATCCCGCCTGCGGACTACCAGCAGGTCGCGCTGGCCACCGGCGCGGCCGAGCTCGGTGAGGCGATGTCGCTCGCCGTGCTCCCGGACCGGTCGGTCGTGCACACCTCCCGCGACGGCACGGTCCGCGTGACGACCGCGGCCGGTGCGACGTCGGTCGCCGCCAAGCTGAACGTCTACACCCATGACGAGGAGGGCCTCCAGGGCGTTGCCGCCGACCCCGGTTTCGCGACGAACCGGTACGTCTGGCTGTACTTCTCGCCGCGTCTGTCCACTCCGGACGGTGATGCGCCGGCCGACGGCACCGAGGCGGACTTCGCGCTGTTCAAGGGCGAGCTGCACCTGTCGAGGTTCGTCCTGAAGACCGACAACACCCTGGATCCGGCCAGCGAGAAGGTCGTCCTGAAGGTCGCCAACGACCGCGGCCAGTGCTGCCACGTCGGCGGTGACATCGACTTCGACGCCGCCGGCAACCTGTACCTCACCACCGGCGACGACACCAATCCGTTCTCCTCCGACAGCTACTCGCCGATCGACGAGCGGACCACCCGCAACCCGCAGTTCGACGCACAGCGCTCGTCAGGCAACACGAACGACCTGCGCGGCAAGCTGCTGCGCATCCACCCGCAGGCGGACGGGACGTACACGATCCCGTCGGGCAACCTCTTCGCGCCGGGCACCGCGAACACGCGGGCGGAGATCTACGCGATGGGCTTCCGCAACCCGTTCCGGATGAGTGTCGACAAACCGACCGGCGTCGTCTACCTCGGCGACTACGGCCCGGACGCCGGCACAACCGACCCGAACCGCGGGCCGCAGGGCCAGGTCGAGTTCGACCGGATCACCGGGCCGGGCAACTTCGGCTGGCCGTACTGCACCGGCTCGAACACGACGACCGAGACGTACAACCACTACACGTTCCCGAGTGGTCCGTCCGGCGCGAAGTACGACTGCGCCAGCGGGCCGACGAACTCCTCGTTCCGCAACACCGGGCTCGCCAAGCTCCCGGTGCCGAAGCCGGCGTGGATCAAGTACGCCGGTGACGAGGGGTCGCCGCCGGAGTTCGGCAGCGGCTCGGAGTCGCCGATGGGCGGGCCGGTGTACCGGTACGACGCCGCTTCGACGTCGGCGGTCAAGTTCCCGCAGTCGCTGGACGGCAAGTTCTTCGCGGGGGAGTACGGGCGCAAGTGGATCAAGGCCGTGACGGTCAACGCCGACGGCAGCCGCGGGCCGATCGACAACTTCCCGTGGACCGGCACCCAGGTGATGGACATGGCGTTCGGCCCGGACGGCGCCCTGTACGTCCTCAACTACGGCACCGGCGACGACAACCAGGCGCTCTACCGGATCGAGTACCTCGCGGGCACCAACCGCAACCCGGTCGCGAAGGCCGCGTCCGACAAGACGTCCGGACCGAATCCCCTGACGGTCACCTTCTCGTCCGCGGGCAGCGCCGATCCCGAAGGCGGGGCGCTGAGCTACCGCTGGGACTTCGGCGACGGCGCCACCTCGACCTCGGCGAACCCGGCGCACACCTACACGACCAACGGCACGTACTCGCCGACGTTGACGGTCTCGGATCCGGAGGGGCTGACCGGCACGGCGAGCCTGGTCGTCACGGTCGGGAACACGGCGCCGTCCGTCACGCTGGGGTCCCCGAGCGACGGGCAGCTGTTCTCCTTCGGTGACACCGTGCCCCTCCAGGTGACGGGCAGCGATCCGGAGGACGGGCCGCTGGACTGCTCGAAGGTCAAGGTCACCTACTTCCTCGGCCACGACAGTCACGAGCACCAGATCACGCAGGCGACCGGGTGTTCCGGCTCGATCGCGGTCCCGGTCGACGGTGAGCACGACGCCGCGGCGAACATCTACGGCGTCTTCGACGCGCAGTACACCGACCAGGGCGGGCTGACCTCGCACAGCGTGCGCAAGCTGCAGCCGCGGCACCGCCAGGGTGAGCACTTCTCGGCGCAGTCCGGCATCCAGCTCGCCGACCACGGCGCGGCCGAGGGTGGCCGGACGGTCGGGTACACCGACGACGGCGACTGGATCTCGTTCACGCCGTACGCGCTGGGCAACGCCACGGCGATCATCGCGCGGGTGTCGTCCGGTGGCCCGGGCGGGACTCTCGAGGTGCGGGCGGGCTCGCCGACCGGCACGGTGCTCGGTTCGGCGGCGGTGGCCAACACCGGGGACTGGGACACGTTCGTCGACGTGACGGCGAACCTTGCGAACCGGCCGGCCGGGACGACGTCGCTGTACCTGGTGTTCAAGGGCGTCACCGGGCAGGGGAACCTGTTCGACCTGGACGCCTTCACGTTCACGACCGCGTCGCCGGCGGTCGAGGGCGAGTCGTTCACGTCCGGCTCCGGCGTGCAGATCGCGCCGCACGCCGCGGCGAGCGGCGGCAACACCCTCGGCTACATCGAAAACGGCGACTGGGCCGGGTACGCGTCGGTGAGCACCGCGGGCGCGCGGTCCTTCACGGCGCGGATTTCCTCGGCCGGCACCGGCGGGACGATCGAGATCCGGTCCGGTTCGGCGACCGGGACGCTGCTGGGGTCGGTGGCCGTGCCGCCGACCGGGGGCTGGGAGACCTTCCAGAACGTGACGACGTCGGTGTCGAGTGGTTCGGGTCCGCTGTTCCTGGTGTTCCGCGGCGGTTCCGGTTCCCTGTTCGACGTCGATTCCTTTACGCTGAGTGGTATGCCGACGCAGGTGGACCCGTCGTACGACGTGCTGGTGTTCTCCAAGACGGCGGGTTTCCGCCACGACTCGATCCCGGCGGGCATCCAAGCTCTTCGCGAACTGGGTGCGGCGAACGGCTTCACCGTGACGGCGACCGAGGACGCGTCGGTGTTCACGGCCGCTTCGCTGGCGTCTTATGAGGCGGTGGTGTTCCTCTCGACCACGGGCGACGTCCTGGACGCGACGCAGCAGGCGGCGTTCGAGTCCTATGTGGAGGGAGGCGGCGGCTACCTCGGCATCCACGCGGCGGCCGACACCGAGTACGACTGGCCGTGGTACGGGCAGCTCGTCGGGGCGTACTTCAAGAGCCACCCGGCGATCCAGCAGGCCCGGTTCGTGACGGAGGACAGCAGTCACCCGGCCACGGCCGGCTTGCCGGCGGTGTGGACCCGCACGGACGAGCTGTACAACTACCGGACCAACCCGCGCGGCAGCGTCCACGTGCTGCAGACGCTGGACGAGTCCAGTTACACCGGTGGTGAGATGGGCACCGACCACCCGATCACGTGGTGCCACCCGCAAGGCAGCGGCCGGGCGTTCTACACCGGCCTGGGCCACACGATCGAGTCGTACTCCGACGCGGTGTTCCGCACCTCGCTCCTGGGCGCGGTCCGGTACGCCGCGGGGGTGGCCCCGGCGTCGTGCGGGTCGTCATCGTCCACTGTGGAGGGTGAGTCGTTCACATCGGGGTCGGGCGTGCAGGTCGCACCGCACGCCCCGGCGAGCGGCGGCAACACCCTGGGCTACATCGAGAACGGCGACTGGGCCGGGTATGCGTCGGTGAGCACGGCGGGGATTTCCCGGTTCAGCGCGGTGGTGTCCTCGGCGGGAGCGGGCGGCACGATCGAGATCCGCGACGGCTCGGCGTCGGGTGCCTTGCTGGGCACGGTGCCGGTGCCGGTCACGGGCAGCTGGGAGACGTTCCAGACGGTCTCGACGTCCGTCACATCGGGTTCGGGCCCGCTCCACCTGGTCTTCCGGGGCGGCGCGGGTTCCCTGTTCGACGTCGACACCCTGACGGTGTCGTAGGCGGAGAAGGGCCGCCGTGTGGACACGGCGGCCCTTCTCCGTCAGGGGGTCACTTCGGCGATCCCGAGCATGTTGCCCTCGCTGTCGCGGAACCACGCGGCCCGTTCGCCGCGGCCCTTGCTCGGGTAGTTGCCGCGGATGTCCATGATCCCGTTCACGCAGCCTTCGTACTCCTCGAACACCACACCGCGGGCCCGCAGCTCGGCGACCGCGGCTTCGATGTCGTCGACGTAGAAGCCCAGCTGCGTGAAGGAACCATCGGACGCGCCGGCGGAGGCGAACAGGCAGAAGACGCCCGACGCGCCCTCGTAACGCAGGCCGCCTTCGCGCTCTTCGGCCGCTTCGAGGCCGAGCTTCTCCGCGTACCACCGGCGCGCTCGGGCCAGGTCCTGCGTCGGGATGCGGGCTTCGAACCGCGCGTTGCTCAGCATCGCCCGAGGGTAACGGTCAGCGGACGCCGAGGAGGTGCTCCAAGGCCAGCTGGTTCAGTCGCGTGAAGTGGTACCCGCGCTGGGCCGCTGCCTCCACGTCGAAGTCGTCCTTCAGGACGTCGTCGAACGTTTCGCCCGGGGCCAGCGTCGGGGTCGACAGGTCCGGGACCCGGGATGCCGCCAGCGCCTCCACCACCTCCGGGTCCGCGCGGAACGCCGCCGACTTCTCCTTCAGGATCAGGTAGGTCCGCATGTTCGCCGCCGCGGAGACCCACACGTCCGCCGGGTCCTCCGTGCGCAGCGGCTTGTAGTCGAAGTGGCGCGGGCCCTCGTAGCCGCCGTTCTCCAGCAGGTCGACCAGGAAGAACGCGCTCTTCGTGTCGCCGTGGCCGAAGATCAGGTCCTGGTCGTACTTCGGGCCGTGCTGGCCGTTGAGGTCGATGTGGAACAGCTTGCCCTGCCACAGCGCCTGCGAAATGCCGTGCACGAAGTTCAGGCCGGCCATCTGCTCGTGCCCGACCTCCGGGTTGAGCCCGAACATCTCGGACCGCGCGAGCTGCGAGATGAAGCCCAGCGCGTGCCCGATCGTCGGCAGCAGGATGTCGCCGCGCGGCTCGTTCGGCTTCGGCTCGAGCGCGAAGCGCAGCGAGTAGCCCTTCTCGACGACGTAGTCCGCGAGGAGGTCGAGGCCCTCCTTGTAGCGGTCCAGCGCCGCCCGGACGTCCTTCGCCGCGTCGGACTCGGCGCCCTCGCGGCCGCCCCACACGACGTACGTCTCGGCGCCCAGCTCGGCCGCGAGGTCGAGGTTCCGGCGGACCTTCCGCAGCGCGTACCGCCGGACGTCGCGGTCGTTGCTGGTCAGGCCGCCGTCCTTGAACACCGGGTGGGTGAACAGGTTGGTCGTCGCCATCGGGACCTTCAGGCCGGTCTCCGCGAGCGCCTTGCGGAACCGCTCGATCGCCTTGTCGCGGTCGGGCTCGGTGGCCAGCAGGTCGTCGTCGTGGAACGTCACGCCGTAGGCGCCCAGCTCCGCGAGCCGGTGCACGCTCTCCACCGGGTCCAGCGGCGGCCGCGTCGCGACCCCGAACGGGTCGTTCGCGGGCCAGCCCACGGTCCAGAGGCCGAAGGTGAACTTGTCGGCCGGCTGGGGAGCGTAGTCGCTCATGACTGTCCCTTCATTTAGTTCACGTTGTAGACTAAATATGCGCCGCGGGGGTCCCGGGCGTCAAGAGGCCGGTTAGAGTGCTTCGCAGGAGGACGCGATGACCCAGGCCGTGCGGCACGATTCGATGCGCGCCCGCAACCTCGAGGTCGTGCTGGGCGCCGTCAGCCGCGGCGGCCCGCTGACCCGCGCCGCGCTGGCCGAGCTGACCGGGCTGACGAAGTCGACGGTCTCCAAGCTCGTCGGCGACCTGGTGGACGCGGGCCTGCTGGCCGAGACCGGCCCGGCGCGCGCGGGCGAACGGGGCCGGCCGGGCGTGGAGGTCGTGCTGAGCGGGGCGCGGGTGGCGTCGCTGGGGCTGGAGATCAACGTCGACTACCTCGCGGTGCGCGTGCTCGACCTCACCGGCGGCGTCCGGTTCGCCGCCCGCCGCGAGCGGGACAACCGCGGTTCGCGGCCGAAGAAGGTCCTTTCCGAGCTCCAGGCACTGGCGACCGACGGCCTGACCGAGGCACACCGGCTCGGGCTGGAGGTGGCCGGCGCGGTGCTGGCGGTGTCCGGCCCGGTCGGCGACGGCGTCCTGTTCAGCGCGCCGAACCTCGGCTGGCAGGACGTCCGCCCGGCCGACCTGCTGCGCCTGCCGATCCCGGTGGAGCTGGACAACGAGGCGAACCTGGCCGCGCTGGGCGAGCTTTGGTACGGCGACGGCGACGGCGAGCGCGACTTCCTCTACGTATCGGGCGAAGTGGGTATCGGCGCGGGGTTGGTCGTGAACGGCACGCTGTTCTCCGGCGCCCGCGGGCTGGCGGGCGAGCTGGGGCACGTCGTCGTGGCGCCGGAAGGACCTGCGTGCCGGTGCGGCGGAAGTGGGTGCCTGGAGATGTTCGCGGGCCAGGAGGCGCTGCTGACAGCCGGGGAGGCGTCTTCCGTGCCCGCTCTGCTGACTGCCCTCGAAGACGGCGACCGGGTGGCGTTGGGCGCCTGCGAGTCGGCCGGGCGCGCCCTCGGCGTCGCGCTGACGTCGGCGGTCAACCTGCTGGACCTCGACCGGATCGTGCTGGGCGGGGTGTTCACGCAGCTGTACCCGTGGTTGTCCGGCCCGGTGTCGGAGGTGCTGACAGCCCGGCTCGGCGGCCTCCGCGGCGCACCGCCGGCGCTGTCGGCATCACGCCTGGGCGGCGACGCGGCAACGCTGGGCGCGGCGGGCCGGGTCGTGCACCGGGTGCTCGCGGATCCGGCGCCGTTCGTGAGCCGGGCTCAGGAGGCGTAGGCCTCCACTTCGGACAGCTGGCCGGCGGGCCAGCCGGTGTTGCCGGTGAAGGTCAGGCGCACGTACTGCCGCGCCGCGGCCGGGAGCGGGATCGTCACGGCGTTGCCGTTCGCGGGGTCGAACACGTACCTCGCCGGGCTGCCGCCGTTCGCCGAGATCGTCTGCGTCCGGGCGTCCTACTACGGCGGCAGCTCCAGCACCAGCCGGCCCGCCGTGGCGGCCTCGCCGAGGTCCACCGTGACTGTCTTCGGGAACGCGTTGTTCGTGCTTTCCCAATAGCTCGCGGCGTTCCCGTCGACGGCGTTGCCCGGCGGGTACCCGCCTTGGCTGCCGCTCGCGGTGACCGGTTTCCCTTGCGCCAGATTGACCGAGGCTGGCGGCGGACCACCGAGCTGGGCGGCCCAATACCGCGTCCGGTCCAGATAAGCCGTCTCCGAAGCCGCACCCGACGTCCCATACGCGCCGGTGAACGTGTCGTACGCGGAAGAAAGCGGCGATGACCGTGCCGGCTCGATGATCGACCCCTCGTGCCACTCGTTGAACGACGTCACCGAAACCCAGTCTGCCCCCGAGGAAAGCGCGTTCTTCCATTCCCGGTCGTAGGTCGCGCCGTTCTCGCGGGACAGCGTCGGTGTCGTGTTGCCGTTCGCTTCGCAGTACGCGCCCGCCTCGCGCCAGCCCGGCGCCGTCGCCCCGGCGATCGCGTCGTAGGTGTACATCCCGCCGAAGTGGGCGACCTTGCTCGTGTCCGTCGTCTGCGCCAGCACGATCGCCGACGAACGCACCTGGTCCAGCGGAGTCCAGTCCGCGATCCGCAGGCTTTCGAAGACGTAGAACGCTCCTCGCCCGCCCTCGCGGTAGAACGCGGGACTCGACCCGTACCGACCCAGGAGCCCCGACGTCGGACGGCGGGGTGTGGCCGCGACGCCCGGCAAAGTGTTCGCCAGCAGGAGAAGCGCGGCGAACAACGTCGAAATCCGTCGCATGCGGGAACCCATCGGGTGGGTGCGGGAGTGTTCCAGACCAGACGGACGCGCGGCGAGCGAGGGCAACACTTCACCGGACATGCGCAAACTTGCGTCGGAAACCCACCAGGAACCCCGCCGGGCAAACGAAAACCGCCCCGGGCGCACCCGGGGCGGTTTCCGCTGAACGGGACTAGCTGACGGAGTTGACCAGCACCAGCGAGGAGCCGACCGTGACGCCCGTGTCGGTCTGCACGGTCAGCTGACCGCGCAGGATCCGGCCGGCCGCGGGGGCGGCCGCGGCGGTCACCGTCGCCGGCACCGTCCACGAGCTGCCCGACGCCCGCGCCGCGTTCGCGTCGGTCACCGCGACCGAACCGAACACCGGGTTGGTGAACACGTCGAGGTAGTCGTACTCCGTGGTGCCGCTCGGCACCGCGTAGCCGTCGACCAGCGCGACCCAGGTGCCCGCCGCCGGGTTGGGGATGGTCACCGACTCCTCGGAGTCACCGTCCGCGCTCTGGCCGGCCACGACGCACGACCCGGTCGTGCAGTTGTACAGCACCAGGTCCAGGTCGGCGCCGACGTCGGACGTCCGGCCGATGGTGGCGGTCAGCGACGTCGAGCCCGGCGTCACCGCGATCTGGTACTGCTGCTGCGCGCCCTGGGCGATCGACGGCCGCGAGACCTTCGCGCTGCCCAGCGTGGCGCCGTTCAGCTTGCCGGTGAACGCGCCGAGCGTGTTCTGCACGGTGTAGGACCGCGCGACCGGCTGGCCCAGCGTGGCCGAGGCGATCGTGTCCGGGTTCGGCGTGATCGCCGTGCCCAGCACCGACGCGCTCAGCTTGTACGCCGCATTGTCCACATCGGACGTCCGGCGCGCTTCGACGACGATCTCCCACACACCCGGCAGCGGGTTCGCGAACGTCCGGCTGGTCGGCGTGCCGCCCGGGCAGCCGGCCCCCGCGTCGGGGAGGTAGCAGTACGTCGTCGAGGTGCTCGCCTCGGCTGGCACGCCGGTCGGGTCGTAGCGCAGGAACCGCACCTGGCCCTTGCCGGGCGCGCCGGCGCCGGCGTCCAGGTCCACCTTCAGCGCGCTGGCGCCCGGCGGCACCCGCACGAAGTAGCTGGTCGCCTGGTTGCGGGCGATCTTGCCGGCCACGTCGACCTGGAAGCCCTTGTCGGCGGTGAACTCCTGCGGCGCGAAGACCGTGTTGAGGGTCTGCACGTCGATGCCGATCGTCATCGGGTTGTCCAGGTACAGCAGCGCCGAGTGGACGCCCGCGTTCTTCGGGTTCACCTTGACGTCGAACTTCACCGGCGTGTTCAGCGGCAGCACCACCGTCGGCGCCGAGGAGAACGTCCCGTCGTTCCCGGTCCACCGCGCGAAGTACGGCACCGGCTGGGCCGACCCCGTCGTGCGGGTGATCGTGTACGTGCGGGTGTAGGCCTTGCCCGTGGTCACGCCCTCGCGGTCGTGGATGCCCACGCCGGTGTTCGGCTTGGCCAGCAGGCCCGACAGCGCGGTGTGCACCTCGACCGACGTCGTGACGGCGTCCGGCTTCGGGTTGAGCGACAGCGCGACGAACGCGGCGGGGACGTTGAACAGGCCCGCGCCCTGGGCGTACGCGCCGATGCCCGGCACGAACCGCGCGGTCGACTTGATCGCCGAACGCAGCTGCGCCACCGGCGGCCGCTGCCCGTTGTGCGTCGCCTTGTACGCGCTCACCAGCAGCGCCGCCGCGCCGGTCGCCTGCGGCGCCGCCATCGACGTGCCCTGCAGCATCGAGTAACCGGCCGGCAGGGTGTACGTGCCGGGCACCGGGCTCGGCTGCTCCCACCGCGGCACTGTCGAGATCGCCGCGCCGGGCGCGATGATGTCCGGCTTGAAGCCGCCGTCCTCACGCGGGCCGCGCGAGGAGAACGGGTGCATCGACTCGGGCGACGCGGTCTTCGAGCCGTAGTTCGAGAGCCAGGTCTCCTTGGTGATGTACGAGCCGACCGAGATCGCGTCCGTGGCCACCGACGGGTCGCCGACGGTGTTCGCCCCGGCGCCGCTGTTGCCCGCCGAGATGAAGATCTGGACGTTGTACTCGGCGATCGTGCGGTTGTAGAGCTCCGCGCGGGCGTTGTTGCCGTCGTTGAGGGCCGGCAGGCCGCCGATCGAGATGTTGATGACGTCGGCGCCGTGGCTGGCCGCGTAGACGACGCCGTCGATCAGGCCGGACGAGGTGCACGCGCTGCCGGTGAGGCAGACCTTGACCGCCAGGACCTTCGCGCCCGGTGCCGCGCCGTCCATCTTGCCGCCGAACAGGTCGTTGCCGGTGGCGATGCCCGCGACGTGCGAGCCGTGCTCGGCGCCGGCGATGCCGATGCCGACGTAGCCCGGCTTGTCGGTCTGGACGACGAAGGCCATCCGCTCGGCGATGTCGGTCGCCGGGTTGTCGGTGCCGAAGTAGCCGACGTCGTACTTCTTGTTGTAGTCGGTCATCGGCTTCTCGTCGGTGAAGTCGCCGTTGCCGTTGAGGTCGACGCGGACCTCCTTGGTCACGCTGTCGAGCAGCACGCCCCAGGAGTCGGCGCGGTCGCCGTCGCGGTTGACGTCACCGCCGGTTTCGCTGTCGGCGCCACCCAGGTCGCCCGCGGTCTCGCTGAACACGCCGAAGGTGTACGGGCCGCCGGTCGCCGGAGCCGTCCAGCTCTTGCCGTTCGCGGTGAAGGTGCCGGTGTAGGTCTGGGTGGACTGCTTGACCCAGGTGCCGTCGCCGGAGCTGGTGGCGTTGGCGTTGTACCAGTCGACGATCTTGCGCTCGCCGTGGCTGGTGGTCGCCAGCGCGGGCGAGTCGAGGTCGACGCCGGAGTCGAGCACCGCGACCGTGGTGTCCTTGCCGTCCCAGTTGGGCAGGACCTGGCCGAACTGCGCCGCGTAGGTGTCCCCGGTCGGCAGGTACGGGTTGACGCGCGGGGTGTTCTTGCCCGGGGCCGGCTGCGGCAGCGGGGTGGTCGCGCCGTCGGGCTTCGGGTCGTCGCGGTAGACGAGGCCGTCGACGTCGACGGCGTTGACCGCCGTGAGCTTCGCGGCCTTCTCCGCCTTCTCGGGCGGGATGGTGACCTTGACGTAGTCGAGCTTGGTGTCGGTGGACTGGACGACGCCACCGAGCGCCTTGAGCTGGTCGACGGCCGCGCCGGTCTGCCCCTTCTCGGCCGCGATCAGCAGCGTGACCTCGGACTTGCCGGCCTTCTCGGCTTCGGCGACGAGCGCGCGGTCGTGCTCGTCGAGGGTCTTGCCGTCGGCCGCGCCCGAGGTCGGCGGGGCGGTCTGGGCGGCGGCCACCGGAACGGCGACGCCGAGGACGGAGGCGCCGAGGGCGGTGGCGAGGACGGTGATCCCGGCCCGCCGTCTCCAGCGCGATCTGAGCTGTGTCACTGAGAACGACCCTTCGTGAAGAGATGCGTCCGTGAAGTAGACATCGTGAGATCTTCGGCAGCAATCAGACAGTTAGCCCATCGACCGCAATTGGTTGTGGGCCGAACGGCCTAGTGTGATCACCGGTTGGGCGGCCACCGGAAGTGCTGATTTCCGGTGAAAGGGACGCCTTGCTATACGTACGTACAGCAGACTATATTCACGTGTAGTCGACTACACGCACGTATAGGACGCTCATGAGCACCGAAGACCTCACCGCCCGGGCCCGCATCCGCGACGCCGCCATCAAGCTCTTCACCGAGCGCGGCATGGAGAAGACGTCGATCCTCGACATCGCCGAAGAAGCCGGGGTGTCGGGCGGGCTCATCCGCCACCACTTCGGCTCCAAGGACGGGCTGCGCGAGGCGTGCGACACCTACGTCTTCGACGAGCTGGTGAAGTTCAAGGAGGAGGTGCTGGCGAAGGGGGCCGCGAACCCGGGGTTCGTCCCGACGTTCGACACCCGTCAGCTGCTCTACCGCCGGTACCTGGGCCGCGCGATGATCGACGGCTCCGAAGCCGCGGCCGCCCAGTTCGTGGAGATCGTCGACGAGACCGAACGCTACTTCCGCGAGCAGGGCATGGACATGCCGGACCCGCGGGGTGTCGCCGCCGCGCTCGCCGCGATGACCGGCGGGCTGATGATCCTGCAGGACCACGTCGCCCGCGCGCTCGGCGAGGAGCCGGGCACGAACGGGGCGATGCTGCGGATGTCGGCGGCCGCCGGGCACCTGTTCATGAACCCGCTCGCCACCACCGAAGTCCTCGAAAAGGCCCGCGAAGCGCTGGCCGCCTACCAACGGAAGGAATGACGATGGCCGAAGCGATCACCGCGGACGGCCTCACCAAGGCGTTCGGTCCCGCGAAAGCCCTCGACGGGCTCGACCTGACCGTCCACACCGGCGAGGTGCACGGCTTCCTCGGGCCGAACGGCGCCGGCAAGACCACCACGATCCGCGTCCTGCTGGGGCTGATGCGGGCCGACGGCGGCCGCGCCACCCTGCTCGGCGGCGACCCCTGGACCGACGCCACCGAGCTGCACCGCCGGCTCGCGTACGTCCCGGGCGACGTCACCCTTTGGCCCAACCTCACCGGCGGCGAGGTCATCGACCTGCTCGGGCGCCTGCGCGGCGGGCTCGACGTCCAGCGGCGCGCGGAGCTCATCGAGCGCTTCGACCTCGACCCGCGCAAGAAGGGCCGGACGTATTCGAAGGGCAACCGGCAGAAAGTCGCGCTGGTCGCGGCGCTCGCGTCCGATGTGGAACTGCTGGTGTTCGACGAGCCGACGTCCGGGCTCGACCCGCTGATGGAAGAGGTGTTCCGCCAGGTCGTCGAGGAGGAGCGCGAACGCGGCGACCGGACCGTGCTGCTGTCCTCGCACATCCTGTCCGAGGTCGAGGCGCTCTGCGACCGCGTCACGATCATCCGGGCGGGGAAGACCGTCGAGTCCGGGACCCTGGACGAACTGCGGCACCTGGGCCGGATCACGATCGACGCGTCGCTCGCGCACGTCCCCGCGGACCTGGCTTCACTGCCGGGGGTGCACGACCTGAGCTCGTACGGCTCGCACGTCCACCTGTCCGTCGACCAGTCTTCGCTGGACGACGTCATGCGGCACCTGGCCGAGGCGGGCCTGCGGAACCTGGTGAGCCGGCCGCCGACGCTCGAGGAGCTGTTCCTGCGCCACTACCAGCACGACGAGCCGGTCGGAGCGGCGCGATGACCGGGACGTGGTCGCTGCTGCGGCTGGTGCTGCGCCGCGACCGGCTGCTGATGCCGCTGTGGGTCGTCTGCCTGGCGATCGCGCCGCTGGGCTACCTGTCGTCGATCAAGGCGGCCTACCCGGACGCGGCGGCGCGGCAGCACTTCTACGACCTCAACGCGTCCAGTGCGACGTTCGTGGTCCGCAACGGCCCGCTGTACGGCTCGTCGGTGGGGAACCTCCTGGCGTGGCAGTGCGGGTTCGTCCCGGTCGTCGTCGGGCTGATCGCGCTGCTCACGGTGGTCCGGCACACCCGGACCGAAGAGGAGGCCGGACGCCGGGAGCTGACCGGCGCGACGGTCGTCGGGCGGCACGCGGGCCTGGCGGCCGCGGTGCTCTTTTCCGGTGGCGCCAGCCTGGTGTACGGGATCGTGGTCGGGCTCGGCGTCGCCGCGCAGGGTGAGCCGGTCGCCGGGGCGTTCGCGCTGGGGCTCGGGTTTTCCTTGGCGGGCTGGGTGTTCGCCGGGGTCGGCGCGGTCGCGGCGCAGCTGACGTGGAGCGCGAGCGGGGCCCGGGGGATCGGGATCGGCGTGCTGGTGCTGGCGTTCCTGCTGCGGGCCGCGGGGGACAGCGGCTCGGCGGGGTGGCTGGCGTGGCTGTCGCCGATCGGCTGGGCGCACCGGATGCGGCCGTTCGCGGGGGAGCAGTGGTGGGTCTTGCTCTTGGCGCTCTTCGCGACGGGTTCGCTGGTGGTCTTGGCGGTCGCGTTGTCGGCGCGTCGCGACCTCGGCGCGGCGCTGCTCCCGGCCCGGCTGGGGCGTTCCGGCGCGCGAGCGTCGCTGCGGTCGCCGCTGGCGCTGGCGTGGCGGCTGCAGCGGGGGACGCTGCTGGTCTGGACCGTCTGCCTGGCCCTGGTCGGCCTGCTGATGGGCGGGGTCGCGCGGAACGTGGCGGAGATGATGCGGGACAACAAGGCCGTCGCGGACGTGTTCTCGCGCGTCGGCGGTGGCGGCGCGGTGACGGACGCGTACCTCGCCGGGACGATGACGTTGTTCGGCTTGGCGGCGGCGGGGTACGCGGTCCAGGCGACGCTGAAGCTGCGTGCGGAGGAGACGGCGGGCCGGGCGGAACCGGTGCTGGCGACGGCGGTCGGCCGCATCGGCTGGGCCCTCGGGCACCTGGCGTTCGCGTTACTGGGCTCGGCGTTCCTGCTGGCTGTCACGGGCTTGGCGATGGGGTCGGCGTCCCGCACGTCGCTGGTCCCGGCGGCGCTGGCCCAGTTGCCGGCGGTGTGGGTGCTGGCCGGGTTGTCGGCGCTGCTGATCGGTTTCTTCCCGCGTTTCGCGGCGGCGGCGTGGGGCCTGCTGGGCGCGTTCCTGCTGTTGTCGCTGGTGGGCACGGCGTTGCAGTGGAACGGCGTGGTATTGGGGATCTCGCCGTTCCAGCACTTGGCGAGGCTGCCGGGCGGGACGTTCTCGATAGCGCCGGTGCTGTGGCTGGTGGCGATCGCGCTGGTGGCCGGGATCGGCGGCCTGGCAGCGTTGCGACGGCGTGACATGCCGGTGGGCTGAACGCGGTGACGGCCACCTCCGTTTGGAGGTGGCCTTCACCTGCATCGGGCGGCAACCGAGGGAGTCGAACCCTGCGCGGCTTGTGAAGGCGGCGCCCATGGACCGGCCCTGACCCTTCGGCGGGCGACGGCTGCCATCTCTTACAACGGTAGCTAGTACCCATCTCATTCCCATCTCACTCTGTGCTTCACCCGAATGAGTCCGCCTGGCAGGGTGGTCCGCATGGATGATCTACTGCTGCGCCGGGTGCGGCCGGGGCTCGGCGGGGAGCTCGCGGACGTCCGGGTGAACGACGGCCGCGTCACGGCGATCACCGAGCCGGGATCGGCCGGGTTCGCCGCGCGGGTCGTCGACGGGCACGGGGGCACGCTGCTGCCCGGTCTCGTCGACGCGCACGTCCACCTGGTGCAGTGGGCGACCTTCCGCCGCCGGATCCCGCTCGAAGCGGCGCGGTCGGCGGGCGAGGCGATCGAGCTGCTGCTGGCGCACCTGCTGGCGACGCCGGCGCGGCAGTCGGAACTGGTCGTGGGCGCCGGGTTCCGCGACGCGCTCTGGCCGGACCGGCCGCACAAGGACCTGCTCCAGCGGGCGCTGCCCGGCCGGGCGGTGGCGTTGTTCGGCGCGGACCTGCACACGCTGTGGCTGAGCCCGGCGGCGCTGAAGCTGATCGGCCGCGACCACCCGACGGGTGTGCTGCTGGAGAACGACTGCATGAGCGCGACGGCCCAGCTCCCGACGGCCGCGATCGACGTCCAGGACGAGTGGGTGGCCGAAGCGGTGTCCGCGGCGGCCGCGCGCGGGGTGACGCAGATCGTCGACTACGAGTACGCGGACACGGTCGCGGACTGGACGCGCCGCGGCGCCCCGGCGGCCCGGATCTCGTGCGTGATCGCGAGGTACCTGCTGGACCAGACGATCGAACGCGGTCACCGCACGGGTGACGTCCTCCCGGATTCGGACGGGCTGCTGACGGTGGGCCCGTTCAAGCTCTTCGTGGACGGGTCCCTCAACACGCGCACGGCTTATTGCCACGACCCCTATCCCGGTGCGGATTCCCCGGGTCTGCTGGAGCTTCCGCCGGCCGAGCTGGTTCCGTTGCTGGACCGGGCTTTCGCGCACGGGCTGGTCCCGGCGGTCCACGCGATCGGCGACCAGGCGAACAGCATCGCCCTCGACGCGTTCGAGGAGGTCGGCTGCCCCGGGCGGATCGAGCACGCGCAGCTGCTGTCCCCGGCCGACGTCCCGCGGTTCGCCGAGCTGGGCGTGATCGCGGCGGTCCAGCCCGCGCACCAGCCGGACGACCGCGACGTCGCCGATCGCCATTGGCACGGAAGGACTTCCCGGGCCTTCCCCTACCGCTCCCTGCTGGAATCGGGCGCCCGCCTGGAGTTCGGGTCGGACGCCCCGGTGGCCCCGCTGGACCCGTGGGACGGAATCGCCTCGGCGGTGTTCCGGACCGACGACGACCGCCCGGCCTGGCACCCGGAGCAGTCCATCCCCTTCCCCGACGCACTGGCGGCGTCCTCGGGCGGCCGTCGCGGCGTGTCGGTCGGGGACGTGGCGGACCTGATGGTGACGGCGGCGGACCCGTCGGCGCTGTCGGCCGCGGACCTCCGGGCCCTCCCGGTGACGGCGACGATCCTGGCCGGGCGCGTCACCCACCTGAGCTGACCGTTCCAGGCCGATCCGCGCGGGGCTTGATTTGTCCACCGGACAACGGAAAAGATCCCACCGTGTATGTGACAACGTTGTCAGGAGGACACGGACAATGAGAACGCGGACGCGCGTCCTGGCCACCCTGCTCGCCGGGGCCACCACGATGGCCCTCGCGACCCCCGCCCAAGCCGCCGGGCCGAGGTTCGCCGACGACCCCACGACCCTCGTCGACACCTCGATCGGCAACAACGGGGACGGCACCACCTTCCCGGGCGCCACCACCCCCTTCGGGATGGTGCAGCTCAGCCCGGACACCCAGCTCAAGAAGTACGCGTCCTACGACTACGCGCAGGACACCACCCTCGGCTTCAGCCACACCCACCTCTCCGGCGTCGGCTGCCAGACCATGGGCAACTTCCGGTTCATGCCGACGACCGGCGCCGTCACCAGCAGCGATCCCGCGCAGTACGGCGCCAAGTTCAGCCACGCCGACGAAACCCGCCAGCCCGGGTACTACGGCGTCAAGCTCGCCAACGGCATCGACGCCGAGCTGACCGCCACCCAGCGCACCGGCCAGCACCGCTACACGTTCCCCGCCGGTGCCACCAGCGAAAACGTCCTCATCGAGGTCGGCGAGAGCAACGGCTACACCTACGCCGGCGACGTCCACGTCGTCGGCGACGACACCGTCGAAGGCTGGCTGCAGGGCGGGAACTTCTGCTGGGAGACGCAGAAGGAACGCTACAAGGTCTTCTTCTCCGCCAAGTTCGACCGGAAGTTCACCAGTTTCGGCACGTGGACCGACAACAAGCTGACGCCGAACCAGCGTGACGCCAAGCTCGGCACCCAGCGCACCGGCGCCTGGCTCACCTTCGGCAGCGACAAGAGCCAGGTCGGCGCCTCCGTCGGCCTCTCCTACACCTCGATCGACGGCGCCCGCCTCAACCGCGGCGCCGAGCAGCCGAAGTCGTTCGACAAGGCGCGGAAAGCGGCCCACGACACCTGGGCGGACGAGCTGAACCGCATGCGCGTCGCCGGCGGGACGACCGCCGACCAGCGGACGTACTACAGCGCGCTGTACCGGTCGCTGCTGCACCCGTCCGTCGGGTCCGATGTGGACGGTTCCTACCGCGGCTTCGACGACGCCGTCCACCGCAGCCGCGACACGTACTACCAGATGTTCTCGCTGTGGGACACCTACCGCTCGCAGAACCAGCTGGTCGCGCTCCTGCACCCGGACAAGGCCGCGGACATGACCAAGTCGATCCTGAAGATCTACCAGGACGGCGGCTGGGTCCCGCGCTGGGCGCTGGCCGGCGGCGAGACGAACGTGATGAGCGGCGACCCCGTCACGCCGTGGGTCGTCGACAACTACCGTCGCGGCCTCCTCGACGACCAGACCGCGCGTCAGCTGTTCGACGCGTTGTGGCGCAACGCCAACGAAGTCCCGAAGGACCAGTCGATCTTCCGCGGCCGCGACGGCAACCCGACGTACGTGAAGAACGGCTGGATCGGCTACCAGGACCTGCCGGGTTACACCTACGGCGACACCCGCCAGGCCGGCTCGGCGACCCTCGAGTACGCCCTCGCCGACTGCGCGCTGTCCACCATGGCTTCCGGGTTGGGCTACCGGGACAAGGCGGCGACGCTGTCAGCTCGTTGCGGCAACTTCGCGAAACTGTGGGACACCAGCGTCGATTCCCACGGGTTCACCGGGTTCCCGCGCACCCGCGCGGCGGACGGCACCGGTGTGGGCGACCCGGATCCCGCCCAGTCGACCGGCTTCCACGAGGGCACGCCGTGGCAGTACCAGTGGCTCGCCCAGCAGGACACGGCGAAGCTGTTCGGCCTGATGGGCGGCCCGGCGCAGGCCGAGAAGCGGCTCGACACGTTCTTCGACATCCCGTTGCTGCTCACGGACCCGGCGAAGGCCGCCAAGGACTCGTGGGTCCACGGCGCGTACGACTACCACAACAACTTCGCCTTCAACCCGAACAACGAGCCCGACCTGCACGCGCCCTGGATGTACAGCTGGACGGGTGCGCCGTGGAAGACGTCGGCCGTGCTGCGCGCGGCGCGGACGCTCTTCACCGACACGCCGTATGGCATGCCCGGCAACGACGACCTCGGCACCATTTCGTCGTGGCTCGTCTTCGGCATGACGGGTGTGTTCGAAGCCCAGCCCGGCTCCGGGACGTACCTGCTCAGCACGCCGATGTTCGAGAAGGTCGAAATCCACCCAGCCGGCGGCCGCAAGATCGAGATCGAAGCCCCGGGCGCGAGCGCGGCGAAGCTGCAGTACACCAAGGACGTCCAGGTCGGGCACCGGCCGTACGACCGCAGCTGGATCTCGCACGCGGACCTGCTCCGCGCGGGCAAGATCCGGTTTTCCCTGAGTGGCACCCCGACGGCGTGGGGCACGAAGTCCGCCCCGCCCGCCATGTGAGTCAGTCCGTGAATGCCACATCGAGGACTCGATGTGGCATTCACGGCTGTCAGCGGCCGGACGTCAGCGAAGCCGGCGAAGCGCCGCTGACCAGGCCCGACGGGAGAGGGTGAGCTGACCGGCGGCGGGGGCTTTGCTGTCCCGCACGCCGACGGTGCGCGCGATCGCCACCTCGACGCAGTCACCTTCGTTGCCACTGTGCGAGGACTTGCGCCAGGTCATGCGGCCTCCGGCTATCGGGTCGCCTCCGCGATGAGCTCACGGGAGGCTTCTTCGCTGAGGGCAATGCCCGCCACCATCTTAGCGAGCTGGCGGTAGGCGGCGATGTGTTCTCGTTCCGAGAGGAACACGCTCCCGCTGTAGTTCTCGAGGAAGGCGATCGGGGGCAAGTCCTCGTACTCGTAGATGAGGAAGCTCCCCAGCAGGCCGGGGTGGTACCCCTGGCCCGACGGCAGGATCCGCAGCGAGACGTTCGGCAGCCGGGACATCGCCAGCAGGTGGTCGGCCTGGTCGGACATGATGTCCTCGTCGCCCACCGGCTCGCGGAACGCGGTCTCGTAGAGCACCGCGCTCAGCCGGATCGGGTCGGGCCGGGTGAGGATCTTCTGGCGGCCGAGCCGCACCGCCAGCCGCGCGTCGGCCTGCGCCAGGGTGAGGTTCGAATTGCTCAGGAGAGCGCGGGCGTAATCGGCGGTCTGCAGCAACCCCGGAATGATCCCGTGCGCCCAGTTGGTCACCGAAGTGGCGGCCCGCTCGCATTCCAGCAGGCCGCTCAATGGCTCGGGAATTTCGGGGGATCCCGTGCTGACCCAGTCCGGATCGCGTGCGGTCCTGGCCAATTCCAGCAGATGTTTCTGCTTTTCGCCACGAATCTTGAAGAAGCCGAGAATGAGGGCCACGTCCGTCACCGAAGGCAGCCTCAACCCCTTCTCCCACAGTGACAACACCTGCGGCGCGAAGCCGAGTATGCGCGCCAGCTGGCGCAATCCCACTCCGTGCGCTTCGCGTACTTCGCGCAACCCGGCGGCCAACGCGCGAGCGCGCGGCGTGGAAGAAGTCGCTTTCATGGGCCCGATAGTACGAACGCCCGTCCATCACCCCATCAGCGTGTTGGTGTGTCTACCGGATCGGACAGATTGAATGGTCCTATGTTGAGGTGGCAGCAAGCGGAGGGAAAGCGCCACGCGCTCGACGTCGCCTTCCCGCCGCGTCCCGAAGAACAGTTCACGACCCTGTGCGGGGAGGAGGTGACCGTCGCGGTGTGCGATGTGCCGCAGCTCGGCGGGAACTGGTTCGACCCGACCTGCGCCGAGTGCCGGGCCGCGTGGCTGGCGCGGTGCTGACCGACGCCGGCCGGGACGTGCGGCTGCTCGACCGCGTCCGGGACCTGCACACGTCGCTCGCCCTCGACGTCGCGTGGCTGGCTCGCACCCTCGACGAGGAGGCACCCCGGCCCGACATCCTCCGCGACCTCGGCGAACGGCTCGCCGACCTGGGCGCGGACCTGGTCGCCCGCGCCGACGAGCTGGACGCCCGGGTCCGCGCCACCCTCCCGGACCACGGCTGGCTCCCCGAAGCGGGCGCACGGCGGCGCGCACTGGCCGTCGCCCACCAGGTCGGCCCGCACCCCCTCCGGTGCGGGCCGATCTTCCTGGCCGTCTGCGGCGCGGCGTGCTTCCCGTTCTACGGAACCGACCCGACAGGCCGGACAGCGCGGCACGAACGGTGCGAAAGGTGCCTCCACGTGCGCTGACCTGCCGTTCGTGCTGAGCTGGAGGCATGTCCGAGACGAAGACGACCGCGACCGAGAAGTTTTTCCGCGTCGCGATCGCGATCAAGGGCCTCGACGGCGCGCTGCAGGTCGTCGGGGCACTGATCCTCGCGTTCATCCCCGCCTCGACCGTCAGCGGGTTCACCCACGCGGTCATCACGCGCGACCTGCTGGGCGACCCGTCCGGCACCCTCGCCCGCCACCTGCAATCGGCGACCGAGAACTTCCTGCACGGCGACACGAAGACGTTCGCCGTCGCGTACCTGCTCGCGCACGGCCTGATCAAGCTCGGCCTGGTCTGGGCACTCGCGCGCAAGGTCGTACGCGCGTACCCGGTCGCCGCGCTGGTCCTCGCGGCGTTCGTCGTCTACGAGATCTTCCGGGCGATCCACACCCACTCGATCGCGCTGCCGTTCTTCGCCGCGCTCGACGTCGTGATCATCGTCCTGATCCTGCGCGAGTACCGGCAGCTCAGGCGGGACCGCTAAGCGGCGACCGGAAATCGCACCGTCGTGATGTCGGCCTCCCAGGGTTCGACGTAGATGGCGGTCGCGTTGTCCGAGCCGCCGCGGTCCAGCGCCGCGGCGACCAGCTCGGCCGCCCCGGTGCCCGGCTGGGCCAGCACCGCGCGGATGCCGCTGGCGGCCAGGGGCTTGTGGACGCCGTCGCTGGTCAGCAGCAGGCCCGCGCTGGTGGTCTCCGCCGTGCCGATCTCCTCGGGCTTCGCCGTGCGGACGCTCGTGGTGACGACGTGCTCCATCCGCGGGGTCACCGGCTGGTGGCGGGCGCGGAAGTACTCGGCGAGCGTGTGGTCGGTGGTCAGGCGGTCGAGGGTGCTGCCGTCCCAGGCGTACGCGCGGGCGTCGCCGACCCAGGCGATGCGGTACCCGCCGGGCCCGGCCGGCATGGCGACGACGAGCACGGCGTCCCCGAGCGTCTGTTCGCGCACCGCCTGCTGCGCCGCGAGAACCGCCTCGACGGGTCCTTTGTGGACCGGCGTGCGGGCGGCGGCCGCGGCGGCAATCCGGGCGGCCCGCGCGGCGGCGGGATCATCCCCGACACCGTCGGCGAGGGCGAACACGACGCCGGGTCGCCCGGCGGCGGCGTAGGCGCCGACGGCATCGGCGTTGAGTGAGCGCGGCCCCTGGGCGCTCGCGGTGTGCCAGCGCGGGTAACCCGGACGTGTCGTGATCATCGCGGCCTCCTCATCCCCTCTGCCATCCATGATCCGCGCCGAAGCTGTGGGCCGTCTGAGACTTTCCTGTGCCGGTGGTGTCGATCCGCGTACCGTGGGAACGGGGTGGGGGACATGGAGTTCCGGATTCTCGGGCCGCTGTCGGTGAGTCGCGCGGACGGCCGTCCGGCCGCGCTCGGCGGCCGCAAACCGCGGACACTGCTGGCCGCGCTGCTGCTGGCGCGCGGGCGGGTCGTGCCCGACGAGCGGCTGATTTCGCTGCTGTGGGAGGACAACCGGCCCTCGACGGTCGACGCGCAGCTGTGCACGTACGTCTCCCGTCTGCGCAAGGGCCTCGGCCGGCCCGCGGGGCTCGTCCGAAGCGGTGGCGGGTACCTGCTGGCGCCCGGCGGGGTGGTCGACGCCGACGAGTTCGAGCGGCTCGCTGCCGTGGGGCACTACGAACTGCGCGCGGGCCGCGCCACCCGGGCGGCGCGCTTGTTCGGCGTCGCGCTGGACCTGTGGCGCGGCCCGGTGCTCGCCGACGTCGCCGAACCGCTCCGCGCGGGGGAGTCGGCGCGGTTCGAGGAGCTGCGGCTGGCCGTGCTGGAGGGCCGCATCGAGGCGGAAGTGGCGGCGGGTGACCACGTGCGCGCGGTGTCGGACGCCACCGGCCTCGTCCTGGAACACCCGCTGCGGGAACACGCGCGGGCGCTGCTGATGGCGGCGCTGTGCGCGAGCGGACGGCAGGCGGACGCGGTGGCGGAGTACCACCGGGGCCGGCGGATCCTCGCCGAGCGGCTGGGGATCGCGCCGGGCCCGGTGCTGCGGGCGGCGTATCAGCGGGTGCTGTCCGGGTAGGGCGTCGCGCGGAAGTCGCGGTCGAGCTCGGCGGGCGACCGCGGCAGCCAGTACCGCGCGAGCGCGCGCACCTGTTCGCGCGGCAGGCCCGGGTTGACGTGCCGGTGGTCGGGCCGCGCGATCGACTGCAGCGCCCACGCGAACCCGAGCACCGGGTCGATCCGCGCCCACCGGTGCCGGTCGATGCCCAGCAGCATCTGCGCGCGCTGGATGCAGTGCCAGAAGTGGTAGCCCGACGGCGGATTCCCGTCCATGGTGTGCACTTCGGACTCGACGGCGGCGCGCCGCGGGTCGAACAGGATCCCTTGCCCGAAAGCGCTGAACGCTCTGATGAGGCCCTCTTCGTCGCCGCGGTAGAAGCGGTCGAAGTTGCCGAGCTGCAGTGTCGAGAGCGTTCTCAGCTGCGGCTCGAGGGGCTTGACGAACTCGGCGTAGTTCGTCGGGTAGCCCGGTTCCAGGCCGAGGGCCCGCCACTTCGCGGGCAGGCCGCCCGGGGCGTTCTGCTGGATGAACGGGAAGAGGACGGCGTAGGCGTCCCGGACCTCCTGGGCCGGGTGGTACAGCGCGATTTCGTCGAGCTGGTACCAGAGTTCGTTGGCCTTCCGGTCGCCGAGCATGCCGGGCACGGGCGGCAGGCTTGTGGCTTCGGCTGCGTCGGCGGTACCGCTGAGCAGGCCGGTACCCGCGACCGCGACGGCCGCCCCCGCACCGAGTTTGAGCAGGCCGCGTCGATCGAGCGTCATGGATTCACCCCCGTCGGCGGCCCCCTGCCACCGTCGCCGCCACGGTACGGAACGTTTCTATACTTTCTCTGTACGCTCGTCCCCGTGGACGATCACCGCGCGGTGATGTGTTCGTTCGCTGCGGCGGAGACTTCCGAGGCGCCGAGGTCACGCGATGCTCCGCGACTCGGTGATCGCGTACTCGGCCGGAACTCCGCCGAATGCGGCAGGACGACATCGCGCTCGAGGTGAGCCGTCGCAAAGCATCTCGGGGGGGTGCGGAACCGCGGCACCGAGGTCGTTCCCGCGTCGCCACCCACGCATGCGGACCGCTTCACACGCACCGCCGGTGGGTGGCGATTCACCGAGCGCCGGGCCGCGGTCGACCTCGTCGGCAACGTCGGCCACCACCTGCGGCCCCGGCCGTAACGTGCCGCTGACCTGCGACGATTTCGGTTAAACGACCGAAGGAGCCGACCATGGTCGCAGCGTCGTACGACTCCCGTCCGCTGATGGTGTTCGGCCTGCGCTTCCCCGCCGGCATGGTGGACGAAGGCGACCTGCTCGCCGCCGTCGAACTGCAAGCTCAGCTCGGCGCCGCCGTGCGGCTCGTCGAAGCCGGCGCGGTCACCGACAACCAGCTCTGCGACGACCTCATCCTCATCGGCGGCAATTCCCTCACCGGAAAGGTTCTCGAGCGCCTGGACGGCGTGCTCTCGCTCGGGTTCGCCGAGGACGGCTCCTCCGTCTACGACCGCAAGTCCGGCTTCGCGGCTTCACCCCGCTTCGACGACGCCGGAGAGCCGCGCGTCGACTACGGTCTGGTCATCCGCGCCGCGAACCCCTTCGCGCCGGAAACCTCGGAGGTCGTGGTCGTCGCCGGGTGCGGCGGCTACGGCACCGCCGCCGCGGCCGAGGCGTTCGACGAGGCCGAAGCCCTCGGCGGGTACCGGCACTTCGAGGCACTCGTCGAGACGACCGTCTTCCGCGGCTCCCACCGCGACACGTTCGTCCGCGAAGCCCGCGGGATCGCGTGAAACGCCCGGGCTCCCGCTGGGAAGCCCGGGCGTTCGTCACTTCTGCAGGTCGTAGACCGTCTGGCCGTCGACCGTGGTGGCGGTGAAGTTCGCCGTCACCCACGCGGTGATCTCCGACGAGCCGCCACCCGGGCCGCCGCCACGGCCGCCCTCGATGTAGTACTTGATCTGACCGGCCGCGACGTACGCCTTGAACTCGTCCAGCGTCGGGGCCGGATCGGAGCCGCTCCAGCCGCCGATGCCGATCACCGCCTTGCCGCTGGCCAGTTCCAGCGACGCCGCGCTCTGCGAACCGGTCGCCGCCGCGGCCCACTTCGTCGTCGTCTTCGCCAGCAGTTCGCCGACCGCGCTCGAGGACGATTCGTCGCCGAAGCCGCCACCCATCGCGCTCGACGTCGGTCCCGAGGTCGGGATCGAGCCGCTGTGCGCGATCGACGCCGTCTCGACGCCGTAGGCCGCCGTCGACACGCCCAGGGTCAGGACCACCGCCGTCGCCACGACCGCGGCCGCCTTCCGGACGGTCGGCACGCCCATCACCAGCACCGTCCCGGCGAGGACGCCGAGCACCGCGACGACCCAGCGCAGCGCCGGAAACCAGTCCGGCGTCCGGTCGAGCAGGATGAACGACCACACCGCCGTCGCGACGACCATCCCGGCCAGCGTCGCCCGCGGGCCCAGGTTGGCCCGGCCCTGCCACAGCGCGCGGCCCGAAATCGCGACCAGTGCGGCGATCGCCGGGGCGAGCGCGACCGAGTAGTACGGGTGCACGATGCCGCTCATGTAGCTGAACACCAGCGCCGTGACGACCAGCCAGCCGCCCCACAGCACCAGGCCCAGGCGCGTCCGGTCGGTGCGCGGCGCGCGACGGGTGAACCACAGCCCGGCGACCAGCCCGATCAGCGCGGCCGGCAGCAGCCACGAGATCTCCGTGCCGAAGCTCGACCCGAACATCCGGAACAGCCCGGAAGCGCCGCCGAAGCCGGTGTTCCCGCCCATGCCGCCCCCACCGCCCGGGCCACCGCCGTCGCCGCCGCCGAAGATGCGCGACAACCCGTTGTAGCCCAACGCGAGTTCGAGCAGACTGTCCCCTTCGGACCCGCCGATGTACGGCCGCGACGCCGTCGGCCAGAGGTCGACCAGCGCGATGTACCAGCCCGCGGAGACGACCAGTGCGACGACCGCGCCGCCGAGGTGCAGCAGCCGCTTGCCGAGCGACGTCGGCGCCGCGATCAGGTAGACCAGCCCGAACGCCGGCAGCACGAGGAACGCCTGCATCATCTTCGTCAGGAAGCCGAACCCGATCGCGACACCGGCCAGCGCGAGCCACTTGGGGCTGGCTTTTTCCGTTGCGCGCACGACGAAGTAGGCGCCGGCGACCATCAGCAGCACGAGCAGCGCGTCCGGGTTGTTGAACCGGAACATCAGCGCCGCGACCGGCGTCAAGGCCAGCATCGCACCGGCCATGAGCCCGGCGATCGGGCCGGAAGTCCGTTTCACCGTCAGGTACAGGATCCCGACGGACGCGACGCCCATCAGCGCCTGCGGGGCGAGCACGGTGAAGCTGGAGAAGCCGAAGATCCGCGCGAAGGCCGTGGCGACCCACAGCGCCGCGGGCGGCTTGTCGACGGTCAGGACGTTGCCCGAGTCGAGCGACCCGAACAGCCACGCCTTCCAGTCCTGCGTCCCGGACTGCACGGCGGCGGCGTAGAAGCTGTTGCCGTAGCCGGAGGCGGTGAGGTTCCAGAAGTAGAGCACGGCGGTCGCGGCCAGCAGCCCGAACACCGACGGGCGGACCCAGCGCGGCGGCGCGTGCGCCCCGGATTCCTTGCGGTGACGCGGTTCCTGCGTCACGGCGTCGGACAGGACGGCGGTCATCAGAACTCCTTCTGGGTAGCGGCCTGGCGGCGCGGGTTGAAGACCCAGCCGCGCAGGAGCAGGAACCGGAGCACCGTCGCGGCGAGGTTCGCCAGCACGAGCACGGTGATCTCCAGGACCAGGCCGGGGGTGGTGGAACCGTTGAGCAGGGCCAGCGACCCGCTCGTCAAGGCGAGGCCGAGACCGAAGACGATCAGCCCTTCGAACTGGTGGCGCCCGGCGCCGGAGCGACCGCGGATGCCGAACGTGAGCCGCCGGTTCAGCGCGGTGTTGCCGATCGCGGTCACCAGCAGCGAGATGAAGTTCGCCGCCTGCGCGCCGACGGCCGTCCGCAGCAGCAGGAACAGGACGAGGTAGGCGAGCGTGCTGCTGACGCCGATGGCGGCGAACCGCACGAGCTGCGTCACCAGCCGCGGCGGCACGCCGGGGGCCTCGACGCCGATGGGCTGCCGGCCGAGCTGCTCGCGCAGCCTGCTGATCGGGATCTCGCCGGTGAAGGTGGCCTTCGTGACGCGGGCGATGCCCTTGAGGTCGGCGGTGGCGGTCTTCACGATGTTGACCGACGAGTTGGGGTCGTCGACCCAGTCGACGGGCACCTCGTGGATCCGCAGCCCGGCGCGTTGCGCGAGGACGAGCAGCTCGGTGTCGAAGAACCAGCCGGTGTCCTCGACGTGGGGGAGCAGCTCGCGCGCGACGTCGGCGCGGATGGCCTTGAAGCCGCACTGCGCGTCGCTGAACTTCGCGGCGAGTGTCGACTTGAGGATGAGGTTGTAGGCGCGGGAGATGAACTCGCGCTTCGGCCCCCGCACGACTCGCGCCCCCCGGGCGAGCCTGCTGCCGATGGCGAGATCGGAGTGCCCGGAAAGAAGCGGAGCGACGAGCGGCCCGAGCGCGGCGAGATCGGTCGAGAGGTCGACGTCCATGTAGGCGAGAACGGCGGCGTCCGAGGCGCGCCAGACGGCGTTGAGCGCGCGGCCGCGGCCCTTCTCGTCGAGGTGGTGGACGGCGACCTCGGGGAACTCCCGGGACAGTCTTTCCGCCACCCGCAGCGTGGAGTCGGTGCTCGCGTTGTCGGCGATGGTGATCCGGTAGGGGTAGGAGACGTGGTCGGCCAGGTGCGCGTGCAGCCGGCGGATGCACGGTTCGAGGTCGGTCTCTTCGTTGTAGACCGGGATGACGACGTCGAGGACGGGCTGCGGACCGGCCAGATCGACCGGGACGGTCCCGGGCCTTGCTGCGGAGGCGGTGGCTGTCATGGGTACTACGGTCGCGGGCCCCGCTTTGGTGATCGTGTGATCGCCCTGTGCGGTTGCTGTGCGCCGCGCCCGGCGTCCACGTCCTGGACGCCGGGCGCCGGCTCAGCTGTGCGCCCGCAGCGGGACGACCTCGCCCGGCGGCACCGTGCGGCCGGGCTCGCGCCGGGCCGCCTTCGCGCAGATCGTCAACGTCACCAGCGCTCCGTACTTCGGATGCCGGTCCACGTAGATCTCCGTCGCGAAGCACGCGTCCGCCAGGACCTCGCGCCGCGAGTGGATCTGGTCGAAGCCGATGCCCGCCGGGCAGAACAGCGACACCGCGACGTCGCCGTCGACCGGGCGGGTCCACAGGATCGCCGGGCGGCGGCCGTCGACCGTGCAGATCCGCGCGCTCGCGAACGCCGTGCGCAGGCGGTGCTGGACCACGATCGCGCGCAGCCGGCCTCGCAGGTGCCGGCGGGCCGCGCGCCAGTAGAAGACCCAGTTGAACGCCGCCACCAGGGCGACCAGCGACCAGACCGGGCCCAGCCACAAGACCAGGTTGACCAGCGCGTACGGCAGGACCGTGACGGCGAGGAGCTCGTAACGCCAGTGGTAGAGCCACAGCAGCGGGTTGGGCCGCTTGACGGGGGCCAGCTGCCGGGCCAGTTCGGGAAGTTCGTGGTTCATGACCGTGCTCCTTCGCAGCCGTCGGCGACCGGGACGGCGGTCGCGGGTGCCCGGCGGACGACTCCGGTTCCGGCGCAACCCGGGCAAGCCGTGCCGTCGGAGGGGCTGAGTCCGTGGCCGCCGCACGAAGCGCAGGCGTGCACGGTGTCCCAGCGGGGATCGCGGTAGACGCGGGTGCCTCGGGCGCCGCGCCGGACCTCCCAGCCACGCGCGGTCGCGCGGGCGTCTTCGTCGGCGGCGAACAGCCACTCGCCGAGGCGGAGCAGCAGCCGATCGAACCAACCACGTTGGCGGGACGTAGGTAGGTTGTGGTCTTGCATGGTGACACCCCCGGGAAATACGCACGGACGCGGACAGGCAGCCCGGTAAGGGCGCCCACGGGCGGCTCGGGGAGGCCGCCGGGCACTTTCCGTAGTGCCCCAGCTGCGCGTGGTCGCGTTGCACTACGACAACTAGGGGGTCCGCGAGCTGGGGTTCCAACCCGTTCGGGCGAGTCGACCCCAGTCCGCACCAACAAAGAGTTCCCGATGGGATAAGGTGCGCTCTGTGTCCACATATTGTCACCTCCCCTACGTTTGCCTACCTGGGTAGGTAAGGTAGATGTCGAGTGCTTACCTACATTCTACGGCCGCGCGGCGGCCGTTAGGTAGTGATGATGTGGTAACAACCGAGCACGTCGGCGCCGAGCTGCGCCGGCTGCGCAAGGCGGCGCGGCAGACCCAGGCGGACGTGGCCCGGATCGTGGGCGTGGCCCGCCCGAACCTGACCCAGTGGGAGGCGGGGCGGTACCTGCCCTCGGCGGAGAACGCCCGGCTGCTCGACGATCACTTCCGGGCGGGAAATTCCCTGGTCGACCTGGTCGAAGCGGCCCGCTCACCGGCCCCGGCGGCCGCCGGGGCGCTGACCACGGCTGGCTCCCTTCTCGAGGTCTTCCGCCGCGCCGGCACCAGCCTCGCCGACGAGCTGATCCGCGACGCGAACGGCCGCGCCGTCGGCTGGCGGCACAACCTCCAGAAGCGGGGCGCGCACACGACGCTCGCCACCGCCTACGGGATCTCGGCGATGGTCGTGGTAGGCGAGCCCTACATCGACCTACATGCGGTCGTCGAGGACCTCTACGCGAAACGTTCCGACTTCGGCTGGCAGGGCCGGTCGGAAGGCCGCCGGCCCGAGGTCACGGCCGCGGTCGTGGGCGCCCTGTTTCAGGCCAGCACCATCCTCACCGCCGAGGACGGGCTGACCTACCTCGAACGCTCACTCGACGACCGCACCCGGACGCGGCCGTTCCTGCTCTCTTCCGCGTTGCGCACTTCGGTCCGGCTCGGGCCGGACGCCCCGCTCACCCGCCGCCTGACCGACGACCTCCTCGCGGCTCGCCTCGACTTCGACGGCGTCCCGCTGTGGGGCGAGAAGAAGGAGGAGGGGCTGGTCTCGCCGGAACCGTCCACCGCGCACACGGCACGGGCGGTGGTGGCGCTGCGCGAACTGCTGCGCTCCGGACAGGGCAGCGACGAAGTCTCCGACGCCGTCGAAACCGGCACCCGCTGGCTCGTCGAGCGGGTCCACCCCGACGACGGCGTCTCCGAAGACCTCGCTCTGCCGCAGCCGCAAGGCCGGCCGGACGTGCGAGTCACGATCAAGCACTTCACTTCCGCCTGGGTTCTCCAGGCTCTGGCCGAGGCGCCACAAGTGCCGGTGGCCAGGCTGAGCCGCGCGTTGAACTCGTTGTGGGAACGCTACGAACCGTCGCGCGGTCTGTGGGCTTGGGGCAGTGGCGATCTCCCGATCTGGATGACGCTCGACGCCGTGACGGCTCTGCGCGCCGTCGCACTGGCGTTCCCGGCTCCGCAGTTCCTACCTCCGCCAGCCGCAGAATAGAGACCCGCACCATGAGCACGACCCCCCTGGTGGTCAACGGCGACCACCCGTTCCCGCGGCAGCTCGCGGAAGCGTTGCACGGCAACGGTTCCCGCCCCGGCCTCGCTCAGCTCGAAGCGGCGGCCGAGTACGTCCGCGCCCACCGCACCGCCTTCGCGGCCTGGCTGCGCGACCTCGCCGGCGATCCCACCGCCGCGGCCGACGTCGCGAAACGCTCCTACTGGCATCCCAACGGGTTCGCGAAGATCGTCCTGCACACCGGCGTCGAGCCGGAGTTCCGCGTCCGCCTGCACGTCTGGCCGAGCAGCGACACGGTCTCCCGCGGCGAGTCCAACCCGCACAGCCACCGCTGGGAGTTCGCCTCCCACGTGCTGACCGGCACCGGGATGCACATGGTCGAGTTCGCCGAGACCGCCGACGGCGGCAAGCCGTTCCGCCGCTACCGCTACGGCGCCGACCCCGCGGACCCGGCCGCCCTGGTCGCCGACGGCGACGTCCGGCTCCGGCGCCGCGCCTCGCCGCACGTCCAAAGCGGCGACGTCTACACCTGCGACACCTCGATCGTCCACACGGTACGGCCGGTCGACGCCGGGCTCACCGCGACCGTCGTGGTCCAGGGCCCCCGCCGGACGTCCACCACCGTCGTCTACTGCGAACCCGGGGAAAGCGACGACCAGCCGAACTTCGACCTCACCCGAGCGGACTTCGAGGAGCTCGTGACCGCCGTACTGGCGAAGCTGGACAGCGAGGTCGCACCATGAGGTCCGTGCAGACCGACCAGCCCGGCATCCTCACCGACCGGGCGATCCGGCGCGCGTACGAGTCCGGACAGCTCTGGGTCGACCCGTTCGACGCGGCACTGATCCGGCCGGCCGCACTCAGCCTCCGGCTCGGGCACGAGGCGTTCTCCCTCGTGACGCGCGGGCCGGTCGACGTCGCCGACCGCTCGACCCACCCCGAGCTGGTCCCGAAGCCACTGGACGCGAGCGGGCGGCTGGCCGTCGAACCCGGCGAGGTCGTGCTCGCGCCGACCCTGGAGAAGATCGGCCTTTCGGAACACTTGGCCGGTCTCATCGACGGCACCAGCGACTACGCGCGGCTCGGGATCAGCGTCGTGCTGTGCGGCCAGGTCAGCCCCGGGTTCGGCCGCGACACCGGCGCCGTGCTCACCCTGGAGATCGTCAACCACCTGCGGCACCCGGTGCTCGTGTATCCCTGCGCCCGGATCTGCAACTTGATGCTGTTCGCTTCGACCGGGAGCGAGCGGCCGTACGGCGCCATGCCGCACAATTACTCCAGCGACCACGCGGTCGTGGCGTCCCGATTGGCGGATCATGTCCGGCATCATTGAATCCTGTCTCGGCGACCTCGGTGAGCAGCTGATCCAGCGCAAGATCCTGCAGCCGAGGTACGGCGGCACGGAAGGCTTCGGCGACGACAGTGCCCTGCTCGGCACGGTGACGACGCCGAGCGAACTCGTCGCGACCACCGACAGCTGCCCGAGCCCCGTGGTCGACCTGCTCGCCGAACCCGACTTTTTCCACGCGGGCTGGCTGCTGGCCACGATCAACCTCTCCGATCTGGCCGCTGCCGGGGCGGACCCGCTGGGGCTCGTCGTGAACTACACGTTGCCCAAGTCGACCACCGTCCGCGAGTTCGAACGGCTGCTCGACGGTGTGGACGCCTGCTGCGCCGAGCACCGCACGAAAGTCGTCGGCGGCGATATCCGCGACGGCGCCGCGAGGCAGTTGACGGCGACAGCGATCGGCCGGTGCGCACCGGGCCGCCGGCTCCGGCGGTCCGGAGCCGAGGCCGGGGACCGCTTGCTGCTGGTCGGTTCCCCGGGCTACCTCTGGGCCGCGGTCCTGCTGGAAACCGGGCGGGCGACCCTGCCCGAGCCGATGCGGTCCGAGGTGTGGCGCCGGGCGTGCCGCCCGATGGCCCAGCTGGAGGCGGGGCGGCTCTTGGCGGCCACCGGGCACGCGCGCGCGGCGATGGACGTTTCCGATGGCCTGTTCGCCACCGTCCGCACCCTGTGCGAGGCGAACGGGCTCGGCGCGAGGATCACCGGCGACTTCGAGCTCGACGAGCCGGTGGCGGAGGTCGCCGCCCAGTGCGGGCTCCGGCCGTTCGACCTCGCCCAGACCTGGGGCGACTGGGGGCTGGTGGTCGCGGTCCGGGACGCCGGTCAGGTCAAGAAGACGTTGGCCGAAGAAGGCATCCCGGCTCAGGAGCTCGGAGTGCTCACCGTGGACCCCGCCATCACGCGGGGAACCGCTCCCTGGCGGGGGATCGCCCAGGAGCGGTTCTCGACGAACTCGTGGCACGGCGGCGAACTGTCCACTTTGCTCACCGAGGTGCTCGGCGGCTAGCTGTGCGCCCGCAAGGGAACGACGTTGCTCGGCAGGACCGTCCGCTCGCGCGGGGCCTCGGTCGGGCTGATCGTCAGCGTCACCAGGCTCGCGTACTTCGGGTGGCGGTCGACGTACACCTGCGGGACCGCGCACGCCGCCGCGAGGACCGTGCGGTGGCGGTGCAGGTGCTCGAACGCTTCGCGGCCGTACAACGACACCACGATGTCGCCCCCGCGGGGACGGGACCACAGGATCGCCGGACGGCGGCCGCCGGGCAGGCGCAACAACGGGAACGCCGCCCGCAGGCGGTGCTGCACGCGGATCGCGCTGATCCGGGCCAGCACCCGGCGGCGGCGCAGCAGGGCCAGGCCGGACGTGCCGGCGAGGACCGCCGACGTCCACAGCGCCCCGGCCCAGAGCGCGAACGTCACCAGGGCGTAGGGCAGCAGCGTCACCGCCAGGACCTCCCACCGCCAGTGGTAGAGCCGGGCGGGGAACGACGCTCGCCTGCTGGTCATTTCCGTGCTCCTTCCGGTGAACCGGCGACGCAGGAGGCCGCCGAGGTGGCGCGAGAGGCGGCCGGCGGCGATGCCGAGCACGAGGGCCGCGACGATCACCGTCCCGGACGTCATGTCGGGATCCGGGTCTTCGGGGTGGGCTCGGGCCGGCGGTCGCGATCCCGGCCGAGCTGCCAGGTCCAGCGCCACGCCACCCAGATCGCGACGACGGAACCCAGCAGGATCAGCACGAACGCCTGGCCGACGAGCCCGTCGAGCGGCGCGAGCCGCAGCAGCACCAGCAGCGCCCAAAGCTGGGACGCGGTGAACGGGATGACGAGCCCGGCCGCGTAGACGCCCCGGCGCCAGCGGCTGCGGCCCGGTGCGGTGGTGTAGGGGTCCATGGAAGTGCCCTCCTCTGCCCGTGGATCCAGGAAACCTCCGGCTCGCCGCGTCCTGTGTGTCAGCTGACACAGAAGGCGGGATTCAGCTCGCCAGACGTCGAAGTTCGCCCAGGCGGTGGATCGTCACCTGTCTTCTGCCGGTGCTGATGACGCCTTGGCGGCGCAGGTCGCGCGTCGCCCGCGCCCAGGACTCGCGGGAGATCGCCGCGGTCATCGCCAATTCCGCCTGCGTGGCCGGGACGGCGATCTCGATGTCGGTGCCGCGCGGCACCCCGTGCTGGACGGCCAGCTGCATCAGCTGCGCGGCCACCCGCCGCGCCGCGGCGCCGCCCCCGAGTTCCAGCCACTGCCGCCCGACCGACCGCAACCGCGTCGACAGCACCTGCAGCAGCGCCCACGAGATCCGCGACCGCGTCCGGCACAGCGAAGCGAACCGGTCGCCGGGGACCTCCAGGACGTCCACGTCGTCGAGCGCCTCGACGGTCGCCGACCGCGGCTGCGCGTCGATCGCGGCCAGTTCGCCGATGACGTCCCCGGTGCCGCGCACCCCCACGACGACCTCGCGCCCGTCCGGCGTCCCGTGCACGATCCGCACGTGCCCGGCCAGCAGCACCAGCACGACGCTGGACCGGTCGCCTTCCCGGCAGAGCGTTCCGCCGCGCGGGTAGGAGCGCCGCGTGGCGGACGCCGTCAGCGCCCGGCGATCGGCCGTGGCCAGACCGGCCCAGAATCCCGTCGGTTCCACATCCCACCTCGTTTTCCGTCTTAAGCGGTCAGCCCCTCCTCGCCGGCTTCGGGCGTGTAGAGCCAGCCGCGAAGCCGCTCTTCGCCGAGCTTGATGTGGATGCCCTGGGTGAACGCGGTGTGGTCGATGCCGGGGTAGCCGTGCCGCACGACCGCGCGGTGGATCTCCTGCGAGATGGCGAGCGCGAGCGGCGCGGTCGTGTCGCGCAGCCGCCGCTTCAGCTCGGGGGCGTCGACCAGCCGGCAGGTGATGTCGACGTCCTCGCCGTACAGCCCGCGCCGGTCCCGGTGCACTTCGCCGGCGTGGATGGCGACGCGGAGCCGGAAGGCGAGGTCCGGGAGGTCGCGGGCGTGCTTGTCCAGCAGATCGGCGAGCATCGGGACGAAGGTGGCGAGCAGCAGCGTCTTGGGCACCTGGTCGAAGGGCCGCACGAGGCACAGCGCGCCGTCCCCGCGGTCGACGAAGGGTTCCCGGTGCTTGCGTCCGATCCCGGCGATCGTGAAGGCCTCTTCGAGCAGCTGGTAGAGGACATTCCGGAGCAGGGCTCGCACCGAGTTCGTGTGTTTGGTCGATCCCTCGATGTCGACCGCCACGATGGCCCGGTGCCGGGGTATGTCAGCTGGAGTACTCATTGGCCCGCTCCTGCCTTCAGGTGTGAAGCTGAAGTTCAGTCAAGTTCACTGTAAGGGGTGAAGTACCCTGGAACAACCGAGTTGAATCGGTGTTACCCGTTTGCTGCGAGGAAGTTTGCCCGCTAGCCACGTTTCAGCCCCTGCTTCCGCGGGTCGCCGACCTTGACTTTAGCTACGCGGAGTACTATCACAACACTCTCGGCACTACTGAAATTTACTGAAGGGTGGCGGAGACTGTGTCGCCAGTCGCGCCGCGGGCGCTCGCCCGCCGCCTCAGAGGGCTGCGCGAGGAGCGGTGGCCGGACGCCGGGCTCACCCAGGCTCAGCTCGCGCAGGCATTCGGCGGGGTCAGCATCTCCCTCATCTCCTCGTGGGAGAACACGGACAAGCCGGTCCGCCTGCCGGTCAGGCGGCTCGAGGCCTACGCGACGTTGTTCGCCACCCGGCGATCGCTGGACGGCGAACTGCACCTGGTCCCCCTCGAGGAACTGACGGACGAAGAGCAGGACGAGCGCAAGGACCTGCTCGACGAGCTGCTGTTGCTGCGTGAGGGCAAGGAGGCGCCCGGGGCGGCGGACCTGTGGACCTTCGACGATCCGCTGCAGCGGATCACGATCGTCTGCGCCCAGCTCCCGGAGAAGTACCGCCAGCACCTCAGCTACGCGGATCCCGAAAGCCCAGACTTCGTGTCGCTGTACACGTACGCCGACCCGGACGCGCTGATCGAGCTGTACGGCCACATCCGGGCGCGCAACCCCGAGAACCCGGTCACGTTCCGCACCAGCGACGCGCTCGAGCCGGACGACTACACGAGCCACCTGGTCCTGCTCGGGGGAGTCGACTTCAACAGCGTCACGCGCGACGTGATCGAACGGGTGGACCTCCCGGTGGAGCAGGTCGCTCGTGAGGCGGACGCCGAGCACGGCGGGTTCCGGGTTCAGGAGCGCGGCGGGTCGAAGCTGATCGAGCCGCTCCTCGACGCCGACGAGCACCTGCTGGAAGACGTCGCGCACTTCTACCGGGGCGTATCTCCGTTCAACCGGAAGCGCACTGTGACCGTATGCAATGGTATGTACGGTCGAGGAACGCTGGGCGCGGTGCGCGCGCTGACGGACGCCCGGTTCCTGGACCGGAACACCGCCTACCTCCGCGAGCGGTTCGGCGACGCGAAGTCCTTCAGCATCATCAGCCGGGTCCTGGTGGTCGACGGCAACGGCCTGACGCCCGACTGGACGCTCGAAGAGAACCGGCTCCACGAGTGGCCCGAGGCGGCCAAGTGAACGCGCGGCACCACCAGTCACACCAGCATCTGCTGGCCCACGTCGACTCGGCCAAGGCGCCGTCCGCGACCCTGGACGCGATCATCGTGCCCAACGGCCGTCCGGCGGCCTACCTCAAAGAGGCCATCAGCGCGGCCAAGCTGCTCGACGCCCACCTCGTCCTCCTGTGCAGCATGCGGGCGAACGCCGGGAGCGCGGCGCTGGCCGCCAAGCGCGCGGGTGTCCGGGTGACCGCGATCGACATCGACCTGCTGCCCGACGGGGTCGTGCCGGACTTCGCCACCGACGACATCCTCCGGCGCAGCCGGTTCCACCGGCCCGTCGACACCAGCCTCAAACGGAACCTCGGCTTGCTCATGGCGAGTCTCGCCGGGTGGAAGCGGATCCTGTTCCTCGACGACGACATCAAGCTGCCCGACCCCGGCGACCTCCGGGCCGCCGCCGGGCTGCTCGACGCCCACTCGGTCGTCGGGCTGGCGAACTCCGGGATGCCGGACAACTCGGTCGTCTGCCACGCGTTGCGGGACGTCGGCGTCCGCCAAGACGTGTTCATCGGCGGGGGCGCGCTCGTGGTCGGCGAAGCGGCCTTCTCGTCGTTCTTCCCCAACATCTACAACGAGGACTGGTTCTTCCTCCTCGACGGGCTGCGGCTGCGGCCGTCGGCCGTGACGGGGACCGCGTGGCAGTACGACTACGACCCCTACAACGACCCGCGGCGGGCTCGCGGCGAAGAGCTGGGGGACACCCTCGCCGAAGGCGTGTTCGGCCTGCTGGACAACGGGTTGGGGCTGGCGCACGCCGACGAGCGGTACTGGACCGAGTTCCTGCCCGAGCGGCGCCGGATCATCAGCACGACGATCGAGCGCGTGCTGGCCTCGAACATCGAACCGGCGCAGCGGGCCCGGATGGTGGCCGCCCTCAAAGCGTCGATCGGGCGCAGCCACCTGATCACGCCGGACTTGTGCGTCCGCTACCTGCGTGCCTGGCAGGACGACTGCGTGCGCTGGCGCAAGCACCTGCGCGACCTGCGGCGCGACCACCGCGGCAGGCTGGGGATCGACGGCGCGCTGACCACCCTGGAATCGGTCGCCGGCTCCCGCCGGTCAGTACCGGCTTGACGCGCCGATCCTGGGCTCCCCGCGCGGTTCCGGCGTGACCACGGTGAGGTCCTTCACCAGCACGTAGCAGCGTTCCGGCACCTGGAGGACGTTGCCGTTCGGCAGGGTCAGCTGCGCGTAGCACGTGACCGCGCCGTGGCCCCAGTCCCGGTAGCCGAGGCGGTCGTACAGCCGGGCCGCCGCCGGGTTGTCCGTGCGGACCGCCAGCGCGACCCGCTCGTGGCCGCGCCCGATGAGGTGTTCCTCCACCGCGCCGACCATGGCCGCGCCGACGCCTCGGTTGCGCAGCTCGGGGTGGACCTGCAGGTGGGTCAGCAGTGCGACGCCCGGCAGGTGCCGGCGGATCGGTGGCTCTTCGGCCTCTTCCAGCCACAGGTACACCGCGCCGGCCGGGCGGGAACCCAGCCACGCGAAGAACAGCACGCCCTGGTCGTTCCGCTGGCGGATCCAGCGATCGATGAGGAATCCGCCGTCGCCGAGGGCCGCGGCGAACGGAAACAGGTCTGCGGAGCGGGCCCGCCCTACGTTGGGCTCGGTCATCTGCAGAAGCCTCCGTCCTCCCGGTACTTCCATAGTGCAGGAGGCGGCACGGAGTTGACCAGGTCGTGCGGTACTGACCCTGCTTTCGTCGGTTCCCGTTCAGCCGGCGGCAGTGAGGTCGTACACCGTCACGCCGTCCACCGTGGACGACTGGTACGTCGACGCCACCCAGTCGGCGATCTGCTGGGCCGCGTCCGAACCGGTGGAGCCCCGCATCGTCATGCCGTCGCCGAGGAAGTAGTGGATCTGTCCGTTGGCGACGTACTGCCGGAACTGGTCCAGCGTCGGGTACGGGTCCGTGCCGTTGAAGCCGCCGACCGCCATGACCGGGGCGCCGCCGGCCAGCTGGTAGCCTGCCGCCGCGTTCGAGAGGACCGTGGCCGCCGTCCACGTGTACTTCGACGCGTCCCGCTGGAGCAACGCCGTCAGCTGCGCACCCGGGAGCGTCGTCGAGAGCAGGGACCCCGGGCCGCCGCCGCGACCGCCGCCGAAGCCGCCGCCGGGACCACCCCGGAAGCCGCCGATGCCCGACGACGGACCCGCCGAGGGGATCGCCCCGTCGTGCGTCGTCGCCGCGGTCGCCACCGTGTACGCGCCGGTGCCGGACAGCAGTACGACCAAGGCGAGCGCGGCCACGAGCGAGGCCGCCCAGCGGGTCAGGTGGGCCGCGAAGAACAGCGCCACCGCCGCCAGCAGGCCGCCGACCAGCACCGCCGGGGCCAGCCACGGCTGCCACGACGACCCCGACAGCAGCAGGTACGTCGTCACGGCGGTCAGTGCCACCCCGCCGCTGAGCAGGCCGGACGCCGCCGGACTGGCGCGCAGCAGCCACAGCTGGACCGCCGCCGTGCCGACCAGCGCCGCGATCGCCGGGGCCAGCGCGACCGTGTAGTACGGGTGGATGATCCCGCCCATGTAGCTGAACACCAGCGCCGTCACCAGCAGCCAGCCGCCCCAGAGCAGCAGCGCCGCCCGCGAACGGTCGGTGCGCGGGGCGCGGCGGGTGAACCACAGACCGGCGCCCAGGGCGAGCACGGCCGCGGGGATCAGCCACGCGATGCCGCCCGCCATCTCACTGCCGAAGAGCCGCGTCAGGCCGGTCGAGCCCCAGCCGCGGCCGGCGCCACCGCCGACGCTGCCGACCTCGTCGCCGGTGATGCGGCCGAAGCCGTTGTAGCCGAAGACCAGTTCCCACAAGGAGTTCGTCTGCGAGCCGCCGATGTACGGCCGGTCGGCCGCCGGCCACAGCGCGACGACGACGAGGTACCAGCCCGCCGCGACCACGGTCGCCGCGAAGGCGCCGAGCAGGTGCAGCAGCCGCTTGCCGAGCGACACCGGCGCCGCGACGAGGTACGCCACCGCGAACGCGGGCAGCACGAGGAACGCCTGCAGCATCTTCGCCAGGAACCCGAACCCGACCGCGACCCCGGCCAGCGCGAGCCACTTCGGGCCGGCCTTCTCGAGCGCGCGGACCACGCAGTACGCGCCGGCGACCAGGAGCAGCACGAGCAGCGCGTCCGGGTTGTTGAACCGGAACATCAGCGCCGCCGCGGGGGTCAGCGCGAGCACGAGGCCCGCGACGAGCCCGGCGGCCGGGCCGGAGGTGCGCTTGACCGTCGCGTGCAGCAGCCACACCGAGCCGACGCCCATCAGCGCCTGCGGTACGAGGACGCTCCACGCGTTGACGCCGAACAGCCGCGCCGACAAGCCCATCACCCACAGTGCCGCCGGGGTCTTGTCCACGGTGATCGCGTTCGCCGCGTCGCTCGACCCGAAGAACAGCGCCTTCCAGCTCTGCGAACCGGCTTGCGCGGCGGCGGAGTAGAAGGCGTTGGCCCAGCCGGAGGCGCCGAGGCCCCACAGGTAGAGCACGGCGGTGCCGAGCAGCAGCGCGGCGAGCGCCGGCCGGTGCCAGGTCCGGCGGATGGGCGGCGAAGGGGCCACGGTCGTCGTTTCGCGTGACGCGAGAGCGGTCATGTGATCAGCTTCCGGTTTCCAGCTGGGGCCGGGTTGTGCCGATGCTGTGCACCCGCTGTGCGGGCACGGCCACGGGCAGGCGCACCGCGAACTCCGTCCGGCCGGGGCGGCTGTGCACCTCGATCGTGCCGTGGTGGGCGACCACGACGGCGCACGCGATCGCCAGCCCGAGCCCGGTGCTGCCGGCCGTGCGCGACCGCGACGAGTCGCCGCGGGCGAAGCGCTCGAAGACGTCCGGCAGCAGGTCCGGCGCGATGCCGGGACCGTTGTCGGTCACGGTGATCACCGCGCTGCCGTCGGCCGAGCGGGCGAGCGACGTCGCGACCGTGGTGCCGGGCGGGGTGTGCGTGCGCGCGTTGGCCAGCAGGTTCGCCAGGACCTGGTGCAGCCGCTGGACGTCGCCGAGCGCGAGCACCGGGTCGGCGGGGAGGTCCAGCAGCCACTGGTGGTCGCGCCCGGCGACCTGGGCGTCGCCGACGGCGTCGGCGACCAGCCGGGTGAGGTCGACGTCGCGCACGTCCAGCGGGCGCCCCGCGTCGAGCCGGGCGAGCAGCAGGAGGTCTTCGACGAGCGCGCTCATCCGGACGGCCTCGCTCTGGATCCGGCCCATCGAGTGCGCGACGTCGGGGGGCACGAGCGCGCTGCCGCGGGCGGCCAGCTCGGCGTACCCGCGGATCGCGGCCAGCGGCGTCCGCAGCTCGTGGCTGGCGTCCGCGACGAACTGGCGGACGCGCAGCTCGCTGCCGTGCCGCGCTTCGAGCGCCTGGGCGACGTGGCCGAGCATCAGGTTCAGCGCCGAGCCGACCTGGCCGACCTCGGTGCGCGGGTCGGTGTCGGCCTCCGGCACGCGGATCGACAGCGCCACCTGGCCGCGGTCGAGCGGCAGCTCGGTGACGCGCCCGGCGGTGGCCGCGACGCGGTCGAGCGGCCGCAGCGTCCGGCGGACCGCGAACGCGCCGAGGAAGGCGGCGCCGAGCACGCCCGCGGCCGCGACGCCGAAGAGGATGAGCCCGACGGTGAGCAGCGTGTCGGTGACCGGTTTCATCGGCAGGCCGGTGACCACGACCTCGGACGTCCCGGGCACGGGCAGGGCCATCAGCCGGTAGTCGCCGAGGTCGCTGAAGGACACCGCGTGCGGCTTGCCGTCGGCGGGCACCGAGAGCATGACGGCCTGCTGCGCCGCGGTGAGGCTCATGCCCTCCCCGTGCTCGGAGATGCTGTCGTCGTGGACTTTCACCGGCCCGTCGAAGGTCGCGCTCACCGTGCCGACGTTCTGCCCGAGGGGGTGCTCGCCCCGCTGGTCGTCCGGCGGCGCGCCGCCCTGACGGCCGGGGTTGCTCGCGAAAACCAGTGAGCGCGTCGCCGCGGCGGTGAGCTGCTGGTCGATCTGGCGGGTGAGGAACACGTCGAGCGCGAGCTCGCTGACCACGCCGACGATCAGGCACACCACGGTGAGCAGCACGACCATCGAACCGGTCAGCTTCGCGCGCAGCGAAAGGCGCCCCCGGCGGGGGTGCGGTGCAACGGTTCGCGCGGCCATGGGTAGAGCGTCCGTCCGCGCCGTGTGTGCGGGTTGTGTGCTGCCTGTGAGGCGGCTGTGCGGTGACCGGCCTGTCGCGGAAGTCCGGTTCCTCCGGTCACAGGAACGGCTGACGGCAGGCACAGTCCGCACACAGCCGGCGGCCCCACCGTGGATCGCACACCTCGTTAAGGAGCACCGCATGACGACACCGCAGGCACCGTCCACTCCGGACCAGACGTGGGGCGCGGCCCCCGCGCCGGGCACCCCGCCGCGGCCGGCTTGGTCGCCGGGCAAGAAGATCGCGGCGGGCGCCGTCGCGGTGGCGATCGTGGCCGGCGGGGGAGCGGCGATCTGGGCCACTTCGTCGTCCTCCGCGTCGACGGACTCCGCCACCGGCCCGGGCGGGATGACCGGCGGCCCCGGCGGTGCGGGCGGCCTGGCTTCGGCCCTGCACGGCGAATACGTGTCGTCGGACGGAAACGGCGGCTACGTCACGAAGATCACCCAGACCGGCGAGGTGACGGCGCTGAGCGCGACGTCGTTGACCGCGAAGAGCGAGGACGGGTTCTCGAAGACGTACACGATCACGTCGGACCAGGCGACGGGCCTGGCGACGGGCGACACGGTGACGGTGGTGGCCACGGAATCGGGCACGACGGCGACGGCGACATCGGTGACGGACGGCGCTTCCGGTCCCGGCCGGCTGCCGGGTGGCGGCCAGGGAACCCCGCCCACGCAGACCGGCTGACCGGCGCGGTCGCCCCGGGGGTCAGCGGCGGTCGTAGTCGACCGCGACCTCCGGGGTCGTCGCCCGCGCGCGGCACGTCAGGATCCGGTTCGCCGCCACGTCGTCCTCCGTCAGCGCGTAGCGGACGTCCATGTCGACCTGCCCGTGCCGCAACGTCGCCAGGCACGTCCCGCACGCGCCGCCCGTGCACGAGTACGGCACCTCGAACCCGGCGCGCATCGCCGCGTCCAGCACCGTTTCGCCGGCTTCCGTGGGCACGCACGTCGTCGTCCCGCCCAGCGTCACCGCCACCGTCGCCGGCGTGCCCGCCGGGTCGCGCAGGGGCGCCGCGCCGCGGAACAGTTCGAAGTGGACGTTCTCCTCCGGGACGTCCGCGTCGGCCAGCGTGCGGCGGACCAGGTCCATCAGACCCCGCGGGCCGCACAGGAACCACTCGTCGACCTTCGCCGGGTGCAGGCGGTTCTGCAGCAGCGCGCGCAGGCGCGTCCCGTCGAGGCGGCCGCGCTGGTAGCGCTCGTGGGAGATCGCCAGCGCCTCGCCGAGCGTGTCGAACTGGCGGGGCCGGTGCGCATGCAGGTCCGGGTCGCGTTCGTCGGTCCGGTAGTGGACGACGTGCAGGCGCCCGCCGAACCCTTCGGCGAGTGCGCTCAGCTCCTTTGCGAACATCGTCGTCGCGCCCGAAGTGTTCACGTACAACAACGTCGCGCGGCTGTGCGGCTCCGCGGACAGCGCGCTGACCACGATGGACAGCACCGGCGTGATGCCGCTGCCGGCGGCCAGCGCGACGTAGTGCGCGGTCCGGGACGGGTCCGGTGTGAGCGTGAACCCGCCGGACGGCGGCAGGACGTCGAGGAAGTCGCCCACGGCCAGCGTCGTGCTCGCGAAGCCGGAGAACGCGCCGCCCGGCCGCCGCTTCACCGCGATCCGCAGCTCGCCCGCGCCCGCCGACGCGCAGATCGAGTACGTCCGGCGCACCGGCTGCCCGTCGAGCACCGTGCGGACCGCGACGTGCTGCCCCGGCGTGAACCGGAACTCCTCGGCCAGCTGCGGCGGGACGTAGAAGGTGATCGCGACGGCGTCCGCGGTCAGCTGCCGGATCTCGCGCACCCGCAGCCGGTGGAACCGGTTCGGCCCGAGCGGCGGCGCGGCGGGCGCGGGCACGGACACCTCGGGGGAGCAGTCGAGGCCGGCCGTCATCCGGTACTCCTCCGCGGTCAGGTCCCGGCCCCCGGCGGTGCGGATCGGGACGTCGCGGGCCAGGTACACCTCGCGGTTCTCCAGCCAGACCCGGCGGTACCGGTGGAACGGGACGGCGGGGTGCAGGTGGTGCACCAGGTGCAGGTTCTGGGCCAGCAGCACCGGGGTGAGCAGCCAGTCGAGGCCGACGCGCACGCGGGTCGTGCCGAACCGGCCCTCCGGCCCCGCGGCGGGCAGGCCGTGGTGCGGCAGCCAGGCGAACGACCACGCGAGCAGGCCCATGCCGAGCCGCTGGGGCAGCAGGTAGACGAGCAGAAGCTCGACGCCGTGGCCGGCCGCGACCAGCGCCACCACTGCCGACAGCGCCGCGGTGAGCACCACCAGCGTCTCGGTCAGCTCGTGGGTCGGGCGGGACCGCAGCCGGGAGAAGTAGCAGCGCGCGTACGCGAAGTCGAGGGTCAGCCAGCGCAACGGCAGCTGCCAGCGCGGGCCCCGCGAGGTCCAGGCGTCCGGGTCGGCGGGCACCGACGCGTTCGTGTGGCGGTGGTGCTCGCCGTGGGCGAACCGCAGCGAGGGGAACGACGCGTACGCGGCGACGAAGGGGACGGCCAGCCGCCCGAGGAGCTCGTTGACCCAGGTCAGCTTCCCCGCCGAGTGGTGGGCGGACTCGTGCACCACCGTGTACATGGCGAAGGTGACGAGGGTGTTGAGCGCCACCGTGACCACCGGCGACACGAGGTCCGCGAGCAGCAGCCAGGTCGAGACGATCCCCAGCGCCAGGCCGCCGGCGAAGAGCAGGAGCGTCGGCACCGAGACGGCGGGCAGGCTGATCCGCGGCGCGGGCACGCCCCGGGCGGTCGTCTCACCGGTCGCCACGACGGCAGGGCCGTGCTGCTGGGTGAGGGCGACGGGCATCGAGCGGTCTCCTCGGTCGAGAAGCTCCTGGCCAGGCGGGAGTCACCGTAGACAACTCATCGGGGTTTGTAAACGCCGCGGCAGGACTCGAAAAAAGGTGTCGGCCAGCGGGACGCAACCGGCGGGTAAGCTCGCCGTGTGAAGGCGGTCACCCACCCTGCGCCGGCGCGGACCCGGGAGAAGCTGCTGGCCGCGGCGGCTGACGTCATCGAGGCCGACGGCTGGGCCGCCGTCACCATGGGCAAACTGGCCGCGCGGGTCGGCGTGAGCAGGCAGACCGTCTACAACGAACTGGGCTCCAAGGCCGAGCTCGCCAAGGCGCTGATGCTGAGCGAAACCGACCGCTTCGTCGCCCGCGTGACCGACGACGTGGCCGCGCACCCGGACGACCCGGTCGAAGGCGTGACGGCCGCGTTCCGCCACACGCTCGAGGCCGCCCGCGCCAACCCGCTGCTGGAGATCGCCCTCGGCGGCCAGCAGGGCGGCCGCGACGACTTCCTCCCGCTGCTGACGTCCCAGCCCGAAGCCGTCATCGACCGGGCCGTCGACACGGTCGCGGCGGTCTTCGCCCGCAGCTACCCGGGGGTCCGGCTGACGGCATCGGAGTGGGCGGTGGCGGTCGAGGCGTGGATGCGCCTGCTGCTGTCCCACCTGGTGCAGCCCAGCGGTTCGGCCGAGCACGCGGTGGGTCAGATGCGCTGGGTGATCGGCCGGATGCTCGCGCCCTGACACCGGCGGCTCGCGGTCCGAGGCGGCTCGCCCGGTCGCCGCGGCGGTTCCGAGCGTCGGGCCACGGCTCGCGGCGCACCTGGCGGGAGCCGCGCCGCGGCGGGGCTCGCGGCGCGCCCGGTTCGCGGGTGACCACGGCCTCGCGCACCCCCGTGACGCCGGTCCGTGCATCGGCCGTGACGCCGCAGGTGGCCCCCGGCCCGGGGGCGATGGCCACTGGCCTAGACTCGGACGTCCCGGTCTGCAGGTGACCTGGGGCCATTTCCGCAGGATTGTCCTACACAATCGTTACCGCTCGAGGAGAAGACCTTGAAGAGCACCGTCGAGCAGCTGAGCCCGACGCGAGTCAAGATCAATGTCGAGGTGCCGTTCGACGAGTTGAAGCCGAACTTCGACCGCGCCTACCGCAAGATCGCCCAGCAGGTGCGCATCCCGGGCTTCCGGCCCGGCAAGGCGCCCGCTCGCGTCCTGGAAAGCCGGATCGGGCGCGGCCCGGTGCTCGACGAGGTCGTCAACGAGGCCATCCCGGCCAAGTACATCGAGGCCGTTCGCGAGAACGAGGTCCGCACGCTCGGCAACCCCGAGTTCGACGTGACCAAGCTCGAGGACCGCGACGTCCTGGAGTTCACCGCCGAGGTCGACGTGCGCCCGGAGATCGAGCTGCCCGACCTGGACGGCTTCGCGGTCACCGTCGACGACGTCGAGCTGACCGACGCCGAGGTCGACGAGCAGCTCGACGAGCTGCGCGCCCGCTTCGGCACGCTGACCGGCGTCGAGCGCCCGGCCGAGACCGGCGACTTCGTCTCGATCGACCTGGCCGCGACCGTCGACGGCGAGGCCGTCGAGGAGGCGAGCACCACCGGGCTGTCCTACGAGATCGGCTCCGGCCAGCTCGTCGACGGCATCGACGAGGCGATCGTCGGCGCGACCGCCGGCGAGACGAAGACGTTCACCACCCAGCTCGTCGCCGGTGAGCACGCCGGCAAGGACGCCGAGGTGACCGTGACCGTCCAGTCGGTCAAGCAGCGCGAGCTGCCCGAGGCCGACGACGAGTTCGCCCAGATGGCCAGCGAGTTCGACACGATCGACGAGCTCAAGGGCGACCTGCGCGAGCGCCTCGGCCGCGTCAAGAAGATGCAGCAGGGCGTCCAGGCCCGCGACAAGGTGCTCGACGAGCTCCTGGAGCGCACCGAGGTGCCGATCCCGGAGAAGGTCCTCGACGCCGAGATCGAGAACCGCAAGCACGACGCGATCCACCCGTTCGACCACGACGAGGCCCAGTTCGCGCAGGCCCTCGAGGCCGAAGGCCGCACGCTCGAGGAGTTCGACGCCGAGACCCGCACCGAGTCGGAGAAGGCCGTCCGCACGCAGCTGCTGCTGGACACCATCGCCGACAAGGAGGAGGTGTCGGTCAACGACGGCGAGCTGACCGAGCGGATCATCTACCAGGCCCAGCGCTTCGGGATCAGCCCGGACGAGTACGTCCAGCGCGCCCAGCAGTCCGGCCAGCTGACCGCGATCTACGCCGACGTCCGCCGCGGCAAGGCCCTGGCCTCCGTGGTCCGGAAGGCGACCGTCACCGACGGCTCCGGCGCCGAGGTCGACCTCTCGGAGCTGTTCGGCTCCGACGAGCCGGCCGCCGACGAGGCAACCCAGGAGACGCAGGTCACCGACGAGGCGGCGAAGACTCCGGCGGAGTGAAGCTGTGAGCGAACTTGGGCGGTGTCAGGCATTCTGCACCGCCCGAGTTCGTTAGGGTCGGATACAAGATCTCAAGCATCTGAAACGACAGCGGCGGCCGTCAGCACCGGGCCGCCGCCGGCGAAAAGGCAGGCAGACGTGACGCAGCACACGCCCGAGGCGCGGACCGGCACCGCAGGGCTCAACCTCACCGACTCGGTGTTCGAGCGGTTGCTCCAGGAGCGCATCGTCGTCCTCGGTTCCGAGGTCAACGACGAGGTCGCCAACCGGATCACCGCGCAGCTGTTGCTGCTCGACGCCGACGACGCCGAGTCCGACATCCGCTTCTACATCAACTCGCCGGGCGGTTCGGTCACCGCCGGGTTCGCCATCTACGACACCATGCAGCTCATCCGCCCGGACGTCGCGACCTACGCGATGGGCATGGCGGCCTCGATGGGGCAGTTCCTGCTCTCCTCGGGCAAGCCGGGCAAGCGCTACGCGCTGCCGCACGCGCGCATCCTGATGCACCAGCCGTCGGCGGGTGTCGGCGGCACGGCGTCGGACATCGCGATCCAGGCCGACCTGTTCAACAAGTGGAAGCAGGAGCTGGCCCGGATCACCGCGGACCAGACCGGCCAGACGGTCGAGCAGATCATCAAGGACGGGGACCGCGACCGCTGGTTCACCGCGCAGGAGGCGAAGGAGTACGGGTTCGTCGACCACGTCCTCACCGCCGACATCGCCCGTCCGGGCTCGAACTGAGCGCGAAGCACACAGGAGACTCGATCATGAGCAACTTCCGGCTCCCGGGTGACTTCCAGGCCCCGAGCACGCCCCAGTCGCGGTACATCCTGCCGTCGTACGTGGAGCGGACCAGCTACGGCGTCAAGGAGTCGAACCCGTACAACAAGCTCTACGAAGAGCGGGTCATCTTCCTCGGCGTGCAGGTGGACGACGCGTCGGCCAACGACGTGATGGCCCAGCTGCTGCACCTCGAGCACGAGGACCCGGACCGCGACATCCTGGTCTACATCAACTCGCCGGGTGGCTCCTTCACCTCGCTGATGGCGATCTACGACACCATGCAGTTCGTCCGCCCGGACATCCAGACGTACTGCCTCGGCCAGGCCGCCTCGGCCGCCGCGGTGCTGCTGGCGGCCGGCACGCCGGGCAAGCGCTACGCGCTGCCGAACTCGCGCGTGCTGATCCACCAGCCCGCCACCGAGGGCACGTACGGCCAGGTCTCCGACCTGGAGATCCAGGCGAACGAGATCCAGCGGGTGCGGCGCCAGATGGAGGTCATCCTGGCCAAGCACACGAACAAGGACCCGGACCAGATCCGGACCGACATCGAGCGCGACAAGATCCTGACGGCCGAGGAGGCCAAGGCGTACGGCATCATCGACGAGGTGCTGCCGTACCGGAAGGCGTCGGCTCTGTAGATCCGCCAGGCCGGTGTGTGTCGAGGAGACGACATACACCGGCACTCTGGTTTAGGGTCGTCCTCTGACGTGCTCCCGGCGCCTGTGGGTGTTCCCGCCCACGGCATCGGACGGGTACCGTCAGTGGCAATGCGTGAGGCTCCGCTCGGTCGTCCGTGACCGGGGTCGCACCGTCGCAACACACGTCAGGCGCGCCACCGCGCGCCGGAGGGGACGAGGTCAACGGCCATGGCACGGATCGGTGACGGCGGAGACCTGCTGAAGTGTTCTTTCTGCGGGAAGAGCCAGAAGCAGGTGAAGAAGCTCATTGCCGGCCCCGGGGTCTACATCTGCGATGAGTGCATCGACCTCTGCAATGAGATCATCGAGGAGGAGCTGGCCGAGGCCGGCGACGTCAAGCTCGACGAGCTGCCCAAGCCCGCCGACATCCACGAGTTCCTCGAGCAGTACATCATCGGCCAGGACGACGCCAAGCGGACCCTCGCGGTAGCGGTCTACAACCACTACAAGCGGATCCAGGCGGACGACAAGGCCGGGCCGAAGGACTCCAAGGAGGAGTCGGTCGAGCTCGCCAAGTCGAACATCCTGATGCTCGGCCCCACCGGGTGCGGCAAGACCTACCTCGCGCAGACGCTGGCGAAGCTGCTCAACGTGCCGTTCGCCATCGCGGACGCCACGGCGCTCACCGAGGCCGGGTACGTCGGCGAGGACGTCGAGAACATCCTGCTCAAGCTCATCCAGGCGGCGGACTACGACGTCAAGCGGGCCGAGACCGGGATCATCTACATCGACGAGGTAGACAAGATCGCCCGGAAGAGCGAAAACCCGTCGATCACGCGGGACGTCTCCGGCGAGGGCGTGCAGCAGGCGCTGCTGAAGATCCTCGAGGGCACCACCGCTTCGGTGCCGCCGCAGGGCGGCCGCAAGCACCCGCACCAGGAGTTCATCCAGATCGACACGACGAACGTGCTGTTCATCGTGGCCGGCGCGTTCGCCGGGCTGGAGAAGATCATCAACGAGCGGGTCGGCAAGCGCGGCCTCGGTTTCGGCGCGGAGATCCGCACCAAGTCCGAGATCGAGGAGAGCGACGTCTTCTCCGACACCATGCCCGAGGACCTGATCAAGTTCGGGCTGATCCCGGAGTTCATCGGCCGGCTCCCGGTCGTGGCGACGGTCAACCACCTGGACAAGGACTCGCTGGTCAACATCCTGACCCAGCCGCGCAACGCCCTGGTGAAGCAGTACAAGAAGCTCTTCGAGATGGACAACGTCGAGCTCGAGTTCACCAAGACCGCGCTCGAGGCCATCGCCGACCAGGCGGTCCTGCGTGGGACCGGTGCCCGTGGGCTGCGCGCCATCATGGAAGAAGTGCTCCAGCCGGTGATGTACGACATCCCGAGCCGCGACGACGTGGCGAAGGTCGTCATCACCGAGCAGACCGTCCGGGAGAACGTGAACCCGACGATCGTCGCCCGGCAGCCGACGCGGCGCGCGCGCAGCGAGCGCGGCGAGAAGTCGGCCTGAGGCCGGGCGTCTCCGGGCCACCCGGCCCGGAGACCCGACAGGAAAGCTGAATGACTGCAGACTCTGTGCCGGTCACCGGTGGGGGCGCCGCCCCCGCCGGTGGCGTGCAGGCACCGCCGCCCCCGGAACCGGCGACGGTCGATGCCGGGCCGGTTCTCGGGTTCCGTGAGCTGAGCGAGCGCGTCATCGCGTCCGTGGCCGAGCGGTACCCGTGGCTGAACCGGGTGCTGATGGGCGTGCTGGCCGTGTGCACGGGCACTTGCGTGGTGGCCGTGGTGTCCCGGCTGTCGCCGTTGCCGCTGATCCCGGTGCCGCTCTTCCTCGTGGCCGGCTACGGCCTCTGGCGAGCTCGTGGCGTCACCGACCGGCGGGCGCTGGGCAACTGGGTGCTGCTGTTCGCCATCGCGGCTGTGGTCGGCTTCTGGCTGATTTCCGTCGTCGGCCGCTGGGTCGAGTGAAGCCCGCCGTTCAGGTCGTTTGAACCCGCGGGGCCCTGGGTAAGTCAATCCCGTGGTGGATGCCCTCGGACCGTTCCGGCATCCCGCACTCTTCTACCGCGGTGACTCAGCGTACCTCGATGGCGTCGTTCCGTTCGTGCTCGACGGCCTCGACCGGGGTGAACCCGTGGCCGTCGCGGTGCCCGGCCGGAACCTCCTGCTGCTCGAGAAAGCCCTGGAAGACCGCGTTCACGAGGTCCGGCTGACCGACATGTGCCGCGTGGGCCGCAACCCCGGGGCGATCCTGCCGTCGGTGCTGCTCGCGTTCGCCGGCGAGCACGCGGGCCCGGTGCGGGTCGTGGCGGAGCCGATGTGGGGCGACCGGACCGGCGCCGAGTACCCGGCGTGCGTGCTGCACGAGGCACTCATCAACAACGCGCTGGTCGGGCGCGACCTGGCGGTGCTCTGCCCGTACGACACCGCGGCGCTGCCGCCGCCGGTCCTGGCCGACGCCGAGCGCACCCACCCCGAGGTGTGGGGGCCGGCGGGGCCGTTCACCAGCTCGCGGTTCGACCCCGAAGGCGTGCGCGCGGAGTTCATGCGGCCGCTGGTACCGCCGCCGGCCGCCGTCGAGCGGAAGTTCGACATCGCGCAGCTGGCGTCGCTGCGCGGGTTCGCCGAGATCTGGGCCGCCCGCCACGGCCTGCGCCGTCCCCGCCGCGACGACTTCACGCTGGCGATCGCGGAGCTGATGACGAACAGCGTCCTGTACGCCGGCGGCGCGGGCGTGCTGCGGCTGTGGGCGGAGGAGCACCAGGTGATCGGCGAGGTGACGGACGCGGGCACGATCACCGAGCCGCTGGCCGGCCGCATCCCGCCGACGGCGACCACGCTGGGCGGCCGCGGGCTGCTGCTGGTGAACCGGCTGGCGGACCTGGTCCGCACGTACTGGGTCCCGGGCCGCACGACGACCCGGGTCCACTTCAGCTGCTGAGGCCGGTCAGTCCTTGCGGGGCACGTGCTTGCCCAGGAAGCTGATCAAGCTGGGCACCACCGTCCGGTTGAACGAGTCGCCGTGCTTGCCGTGGGCCGTGTGGGCCACCGCCGGGTGGACCGCGTCGATGTAGCGGCGGACTCCCGTGATGAACGGGTCCTCCGTGCCGCACCAGATGCCGTTGGCCACGCTCTTCGTCTCGTCGACGTGGCGCAGCGGGTCCAGCGCCGTCCAGTCGTTCAGGCCGGTGAAGATGTGCCGCTTGGCCATCTCCTGCCAGGACAGGATCAGCGCCGGGGCCAGCGTCGCGACCGCGGCCGGCGGCTGGCGCCGCTCCACGCGACGGCGGGTGTACACGAGCGCGCCGAACCCGCCCATCGAGATGCCCGTGCAGGCGAACGGCTGCCCGGTGTCCCCGCCGAAACCGCGGGCCTTCAGCCACTGCGGGACCTCTTCGAGGATCATCGCCATCGGGTCGTCGCCCGGGTGCACCTCGTGCCAGTAGTTGTCGCCGCCGTCGACGGCCACGAAGCCGAACGCCGGGACCGCCTTGCGGGCGACGTCGCTGGCCAGCTGCTTGAGCGTGCCGGTCGGGGCCGCGCTGCGGGCGTTGCCGTGCAGGCCGTGCAGCATCAGCGACATCGGCAGCCCCTTCGGCGGGGTCTTCGACGGCAGGATGAACACCAGGTCGACCATCCGGCCGCGCGCGGCGGAGTAGACGCGCTCGACGCGGGTGCTGCCCAGCTGGGTCGTCGGGTTCGACGACGTCACGCCCAGCGTGCGCTGCAGGGCCTGGCTAAACGGCAGCTTGCCGGTGGCGGTGCCGGCGGCCAGGCCGGCCACGGCCAGCCCGGACGCGCCCGCGACCAGCACGGACCGGCGCGACAGCCAGCGCCGCGCGTCCCGGACGGCGGCCGCCCCGACCGTCTCCGGGATCAAGGGCTCGCCGGGTCCGGCCGGCCGGACCTCGTCGCGCTCCTCGTTTTCCTCGTTCACCTGTCTCCGTCCCCCGCCTGCTGCTCTTTAGGACGCCGCGCACCCGCTCCGCGTTCCCCTCACGTCCCTGTTCGCCGGGTTAGTCGTTCCCACCCTGCCCGGCGTTTCGGTTTCTCGCGCGCCAAGTCGCCTTCGCGGCCTCGGTCGAACGTTCCGCCTGCTCCACAGTGTCCCCGAGACCCACCGCGAGGGTGATCCCCAGGGGTATCAAAATGTGGTCGATGCCCTGCTCGGCGCCCCCGAAGTGGCCGGAGGCCTCGAGTGTGACGAAGCCGTGCAGCGCGCTCCACAGCTGCGCGGCGGCCTGGTACTTGTCGGCAGGCCGGAACCGGCCGGCCTCGATGGCCCGCTCGGTCGCCCGGACGATGTGCTCGAACGCCTCCAGGCCCTCCTGCGCGGCTTCGCGGCCCTCCTCGGTGGTCAGGTCGGACAGCGTCGCGCGCTTGCCGCCTGGCGCGGACTGGCCGAACGTCACCGCGAACAGCTGCGGCTGCTCGGCGACCGCCTGCCGGTAGGTGCGGGCGAGGCTGAAGATGTCGGCCACCGGGTCGTCGGTCTCGCCCACCTCGGCCAGCGACGCGCTGAGCCGGACGAACCCCGTCCGCGCGACCTCGTCGACCAGCGCCGCCATGCCCCCGAAGTGCGTGTAGACGGCCATCGTCGAGACGCCGACCTCCGCCGCCAGCTTGCGGGCCTGCAGGGCTTCGGGGCCGCCCTCGTCGAGCAGCCGGATGGCGGCTTGGACGAGCCGCTCCTTGACGTCGTTCGCGCGCGGTTTGGGGCTCATGCTTGCCAGTATCTCATAACCCTGTTATAAATGGAGCTATAACCGAGTTATGGCAACTCTGGAGGGGTCGGCATGGGCAACAAGTTCCTCGAAGGCAACTTCGCCCCGGTGAGCCGGGAGCACACGATCACCGAGCTGGCCGTCACGGGTGCGATCCCGGACTTCCTCGACGGCCGCTACCTGCGCAACGGGCCCAACCCGCTGTCCGAAGTGGACCCGGCGGCCTACCACTGGTTCATGGGCGACGGCATGGTCCACGGCGTGCGCCTGCGCGACGGCAAGGCCGAGTGGTACCGCAACCGCTGGGTCCGCAACCCGGCCGTCGCGGCGACGCTGAACGGCGAGGACCCGAGCCGCTTCTGCGGGCTCGACGCGCTGGGCACCAACACCAACGTGATCGGCCACGCCGGCAAGACCCTCGCCCTGGTCGAGGCGGGCGCGCCGATCTACGAGCTGACCGACGAGCTCGACACCGTCGGCCGCTGCGACTTCGACGGCACGCTGCCCGGCGGCTACACCGCCCACCCCAAGCGCGACCCGCGCACCGGTGAGCTGCACGCCGTCTCGTACTTCTTCGGGATGGGCAACAAGGTCCAGTACTCGGTGATCGACACGGAAGGCCGCGCGCGGCGCACGGTCGACGTCGAGGTCACCGGGTCGCCGATGATGCACGACTTCTCCCTGACCGAGAAGCACGTCGTGTTCTACGACCTGCCGGTGACGTTCAACGCCGAGATGGCGGTGGCCGCCAGCGTGCCGAGCGCGCTGCGGACGCCGGCGAAGCTGGTCGTCTCGGCGATAGTCGGCAAGGTCCGCGTGCCGGACCCGGTGACGGCGATGATGACGCGCAAGATCGGCGCGAACGGCGGCCTGCCCTACCGCTGGAACCCGAAGTACCCGGCGCGCGTCGGGGTCATGCCGCGCGAGGGCGGCAACGGCGACGTCCGCTGGTTCGAGGTCGAGCCGTGCTACGTCTTCCACCCGCTCAACGCCTACGACGACGGCGACTCGATCGTGCTGGACGTCGTGCGCCACCCGCGGATGTTCGACCGCGAGCTGCACGGACCGGACGAGGGCGGCCCGACGCTGGACCGCTGGACGGTCGACTTGACGGCGGGCAAGGTCATCGAGGAGCGGCTGGACGACCGCGGCCAGGAGTTCCCGCGGGTGGACGAGCGGCTGGTCGGCCGCCGCCACCGCTACGGCTACGCGATGTCGGCCGACGGCGGCGCGGACCCGGGCGGCTCACTGTTCAAGCACGACTTCCACACGGGGTCCCGCCAGGAGCGCGCGTTCGGCGAGGGCCGCCAGCCGGGCGAGTTCGTATTCGTGCCGTCCCACGAAGACGCGGCGGAGGACGACGGAGTGTTGATGGGCTTCGTCTTCGACCCGTCGACGCAGCGAAGCGACTTGACGCTGTTGGACGCGGGCTCACTGGAGACGGTCGCGGCGATCCACCTCCCGGACCGGGTCCCCAACGGCTTCCACGGCAACTGGGTCGAGTCGGCTTGACCCGGTTGCCGGGTCCGGTCAACGACGCCTCGGAGGGAAGACGCGGAACAACTCCGCCAAAGCTTTGATGATCGCCGGTCGGTCCCGCGGATCGGTGCCGCGCAAGGCAACGGCGAGCGCGATGACCCGGACGACCGGACCGAGCACGGCCAACCCGGCGACGAGCAACGGGTCCAGGCCGGACAAGACACTCATGAGACCCCTTCCAGCCAGGCCGGCTGGGAGGGGAGGCTCACTGCTTAAGTGAGCACCCGGTGGTCGCCGGTGTAGAGGTTCATCGAGTCGCCGCGGAGGAAGCCGATCAGGGTCATGCCGTTCTCCTCCGCCAGCTCGACCGCCAGGGACGACGGTGCCGACACCGCGGCCAGCAACCCGATCCCCGCCATCGCGGCCTTCTGCACCAGTTCGAACGACGCGCGCCCGGACACCAGCAGGCCGTGGCCGGGCGCCGGTACGCGACCCTCCAGGACCGCCCAGCCCAGCACCTTGTCCACCGCGTTGTGCCGGCCGACGTCCTCGCGGACGACGGCCAGCGAACCGTCCGGGCTGAACAGCGCCGCCGCGTGGAGGCCGCCCGTGCTGGCGAACACCTTCTGGCGGGCACGCAACGCGTCGGGCAGTGCGGACAGCGTTTCGCTCTTCACCGCGAAGGCCGCCGAGGCGGGGGAGAACCTCGTACGCAGCTTGACCGCGTCGAGCGCCGCCTTGCCGCAGACCCCGCACGACGACGTCGTGTAGAAGTTGCGCTCGACGCCGGTGTCCGGCGGCGGCACACCGTCGGCCAGCGCGATGTCCAGGACGTTGTAGGTGTTGCGGCCCTGGTCGTCGACGCCGTCGCAGTAGCGGGCGACCGCGATGTCCTCGCGGCCGCCGATCACGCCTTCGGACAGCAGGAAGCCGTGGGCCAGCTCGACGTCGTGCCCCGGCGTGCGCATCGTGACCGCCAGCGCCTTGCCGCCGACCCGCAGCTCCAGGGGTTCTTCGGCCGCGAGCGCGTCGGGACGCCGCCGGTCCCCGGTCGCGGAGATCCGCCGCACCGGCCTGCGCACGGTCACCCTGCCCATCCGCCCACCTTTCCCTACCCGAAAGTTTGACACTCACATGGTGCAACACCGGGTATTTAGTAATACATTCCCTCCATCATCCCCACTCTACGGAGGGATCCGATGGCTCTCGGCTTCCTGGACCGTTCCCGGATCGTGGCACCCCCAGGCTGGACGCGCTGGCTGGTGCCGCCGGCGGCCCTTTCGGTACACCTGTCGATCGGGCAGGCCTACGCGTGGAGCGTCTTCAAGACGCCGCTCGAAAAGACGATGCACCTCAACGGGACGCAGAGCTCGCTGCCGTTCCAGCTGGGCATCGTCATGCTCGGGCTGTCCGCCGCGTTCGGCGGGACCCTCGTCGAGAAGAACGGCCCGCGCTGGGCGATGTTCGTGTCGATGTGCTGCTTCGCCAGCGGGTTCCTCGTCTCCGCCCTCGGCGTCGCGACCGGCCAGTTCTGGCTGGTCGTCGTCGGCTACGGCGGGATCGGCGGCGTCGGGCTCGGCATCGGCTACATCTCGCCGGTGTCCACGCTCATCAAGTGGTTCCCGGACCGGCCGGGCATGGCGACCGGCATCGCGATCATGGGCTTCGGCGGCGGCGCGCTGATCGCCTCGCCGTGGTCGTCGTCGATGCTCGGCACCGCGCCCACCACCGGCACCATCGCCACGGCGTTCCTGGTCCACGGCATCGTCTACGCGGTGTTCATGTCGATGGGCTGGCTGCTCGTGCGGGTGCCGGCCGACGACTGGAAGCCGGCCGGCTGGGAACCGAAGACCGACCACGGCAAGGCGATGATCAGCACGGCGAACGTCTCGGCGGCCAACGCCATCAAGACGCCGCAGTTCTGGTGCCTGTGGGTCGTTCTCTGCTTCAACGTCACCGCGGGCATCGGCATCCTGGAGAAGGCGTCGCCGATGATCGTGGACTTCTTCAAGAACACGTCCACCCCGGTCGGCACGGCCGCGGCGGCCGGGTTCGTCGCGCTGCTGTCGCTGTGCAACATGCTCGGCCGGTTCGTCTGGTCGTCCACTTCGGACCTGGTGGGGCGCAAGAACATCTACCGCACCTACCTCGGCGTCGGCGCGGTGCTGTACCTGGTGATCGCGCTGACGCAGAACTCGTCGAAGCTCGTGTTCATCCTCTGCGCGATGGTGATCCTTTCCTTCTACGGCGGCGGGTTCGCGACCGTCCCGGCGTACCTGAAGGACCTCTTCGGCACCTTCCAGGTCGGCGCGATCCACGGCCGGCTGCTCACGGCGTGGTCGGTGGCCGGCGTGCTCGGCCCGCTGATCGTCAACCGGATCGCCGACAGCGAGAAGTCGGCGGGCAAGTCCGGCCCGGACCTGTACACGACGTCGTTCTACATCATGATCGGCCTGCTCGTGGTCGGCTTCGTGGCCAACGAGCTGGTCCGCCCGGTCAAGGAGAAGTACCACGAGCCGGTCGCCGCGAGCGCGGCCGCGAGGAGTGAGGCGTGATGACCGAGCCGGCGACGAAACCCAACCGGGTGCCGCTGATCGTGCTGGCGTGGGCGTGGGTGGTCCTGCCCTTCGCCTACGGCGTGTACCAGCTCTTCCTGAAGCTGGTGCAGCTCTTCGGCTGAGCGGTGTGACCTGCCTCACCCGTGCAGCGGGGGCCGGTCCGGCGGCGTCGGTAGGACGTGCACCTACTGGGGAAGATCGCCGTCGCCGGGCTGGCCTTCGCCGTCCTGTGCGGGACCGCGTACGGCTACACGAACCTCCACGCCCTCGACGACGTCACGCGCGACAGCGTGATCGGCGGCGACGGCACGGCGCCCGGCGAGCAGCCCGCCGACGGGTCGCTCGACATCCTGCTCGTCGGCCGCGACTCCCGGACCGACCAGCAGGAGCACCCGCTTCCCGCGGACGTCCTGCGCGAGCTGCGGGCCGGTCCCAACGGTGACGACCTCACCGACACCCTGATCGTGCTGCGGATCCCGAACGGGACCCACGACGTGAAAGCGTTCTCCATCCCGCGCGACAGCTACGTGTCGATGCCCGGCGGGGAGGGCAAGATCAACGCCGCGTTCGGCCGCGCGAAGGCCGCCGAAGCGAAGCGGCAGCGCGACGCGGGGGAGACCGACAAGGCCAAGATCACCAAGGCCGCGCTCACCGCCGGCCGGCGCGGGACGCGGCAGGCGGTCGAAGACCTCACCGGCGTCAAGATCGACCACTACGCCGAGGTCAACCTGTTCAGCTTCTACGAGATCAGCAAGGCGGTCGGCGGCGTCGACGTCTGCCTCAAGGAAGCCACGAAGGACAAGAACTCCGGCGCGGACTTCCCGGCCGGGCCGCAGCGGGTCCAGGGCGCCGAGGCGCTGGCCTTCGTCCGCCAGCGCGACGGCCTCCCGGGCACCGACTTCGCTCGCGTCCGCCGGCAGCAGGTGTTCCTCGCCGGGCTGGCCCGGCAGGTGCTGTCGGCGGGGACGCTGACCAGCCCCGGAAAGCTGTCCGACCTGATCGACGCCGTCAAGCGGTCGGTCGTGCTCGACGACTCGTGGAACCTGCTCGACTTCGTCGCCCAGATGCGCGGGGTCAGCGGTGGCGGGATCCGGTTCGAGACGATCCCGGTCGTCAACCCCGACTACCGGTACGACCAGGACCACCCGGGTGCCACGGCGGTGCAGGTCGACCCGGCCGCGGTGAAGTCCTTCGCGGCGAACCTCATCGGCGCGCCGCCGCGGCCGTCGGCGCCGGGCGCCCCGGTCACCGTCGACGTCACCAACGCCAGCCCCAACGGCGGCCTCGCGGCCCGCGTGTCCGGCTTCCTGGGCGAGCACGGCTTCGCCAAGGGCACGACCGGGAACTCCGGCTCGCGCCGGACGTCCCTGGTCCGCTTCGGCGCCGATCTCGCGCAGCGCGGCGCGGAGGTCGCGCGGCTGCTGGGCGGGCTGGCGACGCAGGAGTCGGCGACGGTGCCGCCGGGCCACATCGAGGTGGTGCTCGGGACGGTCTACTCCGGACCCGGGACGACCGGCGGCGGTGGTGCCCCGGCCGGCGGCGACGAGCCGATCACGTCCGACGGCGTCGTCTGCGTGAATTGAGGCGGAGCTTTTCCCCGGAATCGACGAAACCGCGGGAAGAATTTGCGTGAACCCCCGCGAGGGTGTTTTCCGCCGACCGGACCACGGCGGACCACGCGGGTGACTGGTCTTGACGCTGCCTTCCTGGTGAGGCAGGGTGCGATGACCGTCGGCGGCAGCCCCGCCGGGCGGACCGGAAAAGATCACCGGACCGGTGATCACCCGGAAAGTCAATTTCGAGAAATACGGAAAGTCCGGGTCCTATGCGTAGCAGCGTTGCCCGCGGAGGGTGGCTCCTTCCGGTGCTCGCTTCCGCCGTTCTGTGCGCCGGGTGCCAATCGGCGTCCGCGGCGGCGCACTACCCCGAATCGATCGACGCCTGCAAGCTGCCCGGGCCGAACGCGCACAACCAGCTCGCCCCCGGGACCGTCGAAGTCCCGGCCGGCTCGGTGAAGACCGCCGACGCGAAGGTCATCCCCCAGGACCGCTCGAGCGAGGGCAACGACCTCACCAGCTGCAAGCGCCTGTTCGCCCGCGACCTCGGCGGCGGCAAGCCCGACATGCAGGACTACCGGCTGGTGACGATCGCCGTGGTCCGGTTCACCGACTCCGACGTGAACGAAGGCGCGACCAAGGCGACCCAGCTGCTGACCGACGCGCTGGGCGACCACTCGGGCGTCCGGCTGCTCACCGGCGTCGGCGACGAGGCCGGGGTCTCCGAGCAGTGGGCGGCGGTCCGCACGGGCAACGTCGTGCTGGGCATGGGGATCGCCGACGGCGGCACGGAAGCGGCCCTGATCCCGCCCGCGACCCTCGACAACGTCCAGGCGGTGGTCACCGACATGACCAACACCCTGCAGCGCGACTACAAGGGCTGACACCCGCGCCGGCGTTGCGCCCACCGCGAAAACCGCTGACGGCGGCGCGCGGTGCGAGGCATCCTCCCGGAAGATCGGGAGGGGGCCGGGTGGCCGGACGACGTGGTGGCCTGTGGCGGCACCGGGACTTCCGCCTGCTGTGGGCGGGCGAGACGACCAGCAAGCTCGGCAGCTGTGACATCCGTGGCTTCGCCCCGTGCCGGGGGCTTCGCCACCCGGAACCCCTGAAAAACGTGGAATGTCACGACCGTCGCCTTGCCATTGGTGGCGGTGCTCCTGGCGCACGCCGGTCCGTTCACCGTGGGCGTGATCGCGGCTGCGTCCTGGGTGCCGTGGCTGCTGATCGGCCTGCCGGCCGGGGCGTGGATCGACCGGCGGCCGCGCCGGCCCGCGCTGCTGGGCTGCGACGTCGTTTCGGCCGCGGCGCTCGTCAGCGTCCCGGTCGCGGCCTGGCTCGGCGTCCTGACCGTGGCTCAGCTGATCCTGGTCGCGGTGCTCGCCGGGGCGAGCAGTGTCCTGTTCAGCACCGCCTGCCGCGTCTACCTCCCGGTCCTCGTCGCCCCGGCGGACCTGCCGGAGGGGAACGCGAAGCTGCAGGGCAGCGAGGCATCCGCGCAGCTCGCCGGCCGGAGCCTGGCGGGCGTGCTCGCCCAGCGGGCGGGCGCGGTGGCCGGCCTGTTCGTCGACGCAGTGGCGTTCCTGGTCTCCGCGGGGTGCCTGGCGGCGATCTCCGCGCGGGAACCACCCCGGCCGGCGGTCCGGCGGCCTCGCACCCTGCGCCGGGAGATCGCCGACGGGCTGCGGTGGGTGGCCCACGACCGGTACTTGCGTTCGCTCGCGGTGTTCAGCGCGGTCGCCAACGTCGCGCTGACCGGTTACCAGGCGATCCAGGTCGTCTTCTTCGTCCAGGACGTGGGTGTCGCCCCGGGCGCCGTGGGCGTGCTGGTGGCGGCGCCGGGGCAACGCGCGGAGCCTGCTGGTCTGCCTGCTCACCCTGACCCCGCTCGGATTCCTGATCCCCTTGACCACGGCCGGTCCCGGGCTGCTCCTCGCCGCGGGCGGCGGGGTGGCCGTCGGCGCGGCCGTGGTGGCGGCGAACGTGCTCGCCGCCCGCTTCCGGCAGACCTGCCCGCCGCCGGGCGTGCGCGGCCGGGTCGTCGCGACGAGCAGCCTGCTGGCGAACGGGTCGAGCGCCGCCGGTGTGGGCGGTCATGGCCGTGCTCGTCGCGGCGACGGGGATCGTCGCCGCCGGCCCGATCCGGACCGGCCGGGACCTCCCCGCCGCCGCGACGCGGCCGGCTCGTCAGGCCTGAGGTTCGAGGCGCACGACGATCGCCTTCGACACCGGTGTGTTCGACTTCTCGGCCACCGAGTCCAGCGGCACGAGCGCGTTGGCCTCCGGGAAGTACGCCGCCGCGCAGCCGGGGGCGGTCGGGTAGGACACCACGCGGAACGCCGGCGCCCGGCGGTCGCCGTCGCGCCACTCCGAGACCAGGTCGACCAGCGCGCCGTCGGTCAGGCCGAGCGCCGTGATGTCGGCCGGGTTCACCAGCACCACGCGGCGGGCGTTCTCGATGCCGCGGTAGCGGTCCGAGAGGCCGTAGATCGTGGTGTTGTACTGGTCGTGGCTGCGCATGGTCTGCAGCAGCAGCCGGCCCTCGGGCACGGCCGGGTACTCCAGCTCCGACACCGTGAAGTTGCCCTTGCCGTTGGCCGTCCCGGTGAACTCCCGCGAATCGCGGGGCGCGTGCGGCAGCACGAACCCGTCCGGCTCGCGGACGCGGCGGTTGTAGTCCTGGCAGCCCGGCACGACCCGGGAGATGCGGTCGCGGATCAGGTCGTAGTCGGTCTCGAACGTCCGCCACGGCACCGCGTGCCCGGCCCCGAACAGCGTTTCGGCCAGCCGGCAGACGATGGCGATCTCCGACAGCAGGTGCTCGCTCGCCGGCTTCAGGCGCCCGCGCGAGGCGTGCACCTGCGACATCGAGTCCTCGACCGTGACGAACTGCTCGCCGCTCGCCTGGACGTCCCGCTCGGTGCGGCCGAGCGTCGGCAGGACCAGCGCCGTGCGGCCGTGCACGACGTGCGACCGGTTCAGCTTCGTCGAGACGTGCACGGTCAGCGAGCACGACTCGAGCGCCTTCTCGGTCGCCTTCGTGTCCGGCGTCGCGGACGCGAAGTTGCCGCCCACGGCGAAGAACACCTTGCCGCGGCCGTCGCGCATCGCCCGGATCGCGTCGACGGTGTCGAAACCGTGCTCGCGCGGGACGTCGATGCCGAACTCGCCGGCGAGGGCGTCCATGAAGGACTGCGGCATCTTCTCCCAGATGCCCATGGTCCGGTCGCCCTGGACGTTCGAGTGCCCGCGCACCGGGCACAGGCCCGCGCCGGGCTTGCCGATCATCCCGCGCATCAGCGCGAGGTTCGCGATCTCCGAGATCGTCGGGACGGCGTGCTTGTGCTGCGTCAGGCCCATCGCCCAGCAGTAGATCGTCCGCTCCGACGACGCGATCATCCGCGCGACGCGCTCGATCTGCTCGCGCGGCAGCCCGGTGGCGCGCTCGACCTCGGTCCAGTCGATCTCACGCAGGTGCTTCGCGTAGTCGTCGAAGCCTTCGGTGACGCGCTCGACGAAGTCGCGGTCGACGATCGCGCCCGGCGCTTCCTCGTCCCAGGCCAGCAGCAGATGCCCGACGGCCTGGAACAGCGCGAGGTCGCCGCCGAGGCGGATCTGCGCGAACTCGTCGGCCAGCGGCGTGCCCTTGCCGACGACGCCCCGGACGTTCTGCGGGTTCTTGAACCGCATCAGCCCGGCTTCGGGCAGCGGGTTGACGGCGATGATCTTCGCGCCGTTCCCCTTGGCCTCTTCCAGCGCCGAGAGCATCCGCGGGTGGTTGGTGCCCGGGTTCTGACCCACGACGACGATCAGGTCGGCCTTGTGGATGTCGGCGAGGCTGACCGACCCCTTGCCGATGCCGGTCGTCGCGGAGAGGGCCGCGCCGGAGGACTCGTGGCACATGTTGGAGCAGTCCGGCAGGTTGTTGGTGCCGAAGGAGCGCACGAGGAGCTGGTAGAGGAACGCGGCTTCGTTGCTGGTGCGGCCCGAGGTGTAGAAGATCGCCTCGTTGGGGTCGGTCAGCGCCTTCAGCTCGCCGGCGACCAGCTCGAACGCGTCGTCCCAGGAGATCGGTTCATAGTGCGTCGCGCCTTCGCGCAGCACGAACGGTTCGGTGATCCGGCCTTGCTGGCCGAGCCAGTAGTCCGTCTTGCCGCGGAGGTCCTCGATCGGGTGCTTCGCGAAGAAGCCGCGGTCCACCCGCCGTTTCGTGGCTTCCTCGGCGACGGCCTTGGCGCCGTTTTCGCAGAACTCCGCCAGCTTCCGCTTTTCGCCGTCGACCGCACGGGGTTCCGGCCACGCGCAGCCCGGGCAGTCGAAGCCCTCGCGCTGGTTCAGCAGCCGCAGTGCTTTGACCGTCCGGCCGGTGCCCATCTGCTCGACGCTGCGCGCGAGCGACACGGCCACGCCCGGTATCCCGGCCGCCCAGCCCTTCGGCTTGCCCACCTCGAGGCGGTTCTCGTCCACGTCCTGCAGCGGCGCTTCACGGGTCATGTGTTCATCGTGCGCCTCGATGATCGCGCACGCGAACACGGGTCACGCTTCGGCCGCGCGCAACCCGCGGTCGGCGATGGTGACGACGAGCAGCAGGACGCTGACGGCGATCAGCGCGAAAGCCAGCCGGTGCAGGCCGGCCGAGTCCGCGTGCGGCCCGTAGCAAAGGGCGATGAGCGTCGAGGCGACGATCGCGCCGAAGTACTGCGCCGTGCGGAACAATCCGCTCGCCGTGCCCATCTGCTCGGCCGGCGCCTCCCGGTAGAGCGTCGTCTGGTTCGCGACGCTCGTCAGGCCCTGGGCGAGGCCGAACAACGCCGCCAGCGCCAGCAGCGCGCCGACCCACGTGCCGTCGTGGACGAGCAGCAGCAGCGCCGACCCGCCGACCAGGGCCACCGCCACCGTGATCAGCCGCGCGCGGATCCCGGACGCGCGGCCGGATAACGCGGCCGCGCAGACCGCCGTGCCCGACATCGGCAGCAGCATCAGCCCGGCGGCCTCCTCGGACAGCTGCCGCGTCGTCTCCAGCCACTGGACGTAGCCGAACATGATCGCGTAGATCGCCATGAAGCTCAGGGCCTGCCGCAGGTAGGTGCGCAGGATGGCCCGGTTGGCCGCGAGCATCCGCAGGTCGAGGAACGGGTCGCCGCGGCGCAGCTCGACCAGCGTGAACGCCGTGCCGAACGCGGCCACGAGGGCGAGCACCCAGACGTCGGCGCCCGGGTCCATCAGGAAGAACAGCAGCGCCAGCAGGGTCGCCGAGAACAGTGCGATGCCGACGACGTCGATCCGCTTCGCCGTGCGCTCGCCGCGGTCGTTCTTCGGCACCCACAGCAGCGCGAGCACCAGCGACAGGCCGGCGAGGGGGATGTTCACCGCGAAGATCGCGGGCCAGCCGAACAGGGCGATCAGCACGCCGCCGAGCGTCGGGCCGATCACCATCACCGTCTGCGCGGACATCGACAGCAGCGACAGCACGCGGGCGGGCACGCCCTGGCCGGTGGCTTCGGCGTGGTGGCGCAGCACGGCCATCGCGGCCGGGAACCCGGCGCACGTGCCGAGGCCGAGCACGACCCGCACGCCGGTCAGCCAGCCGACGGAGATCGGGATCATGCCGGCGATCCCGGCGATGATCACCAGCGTCGCGCCGCCGAGCAGGACCCGGCGGGCGCCGTAGCGGTCGACGAGCAGGCCGACCACCGGCTGCCCGACCGCGGTGGCCAGGTAGAGCGCCGAGATCAGCCACGCGGTCTGGCCCGGGCCGGCGCCGAAGCTCTGCCCGATCGGCACGAGGGCGACCGCGATGAGCGTGGAGTTGATCGGGTTGAGCACCGCGCCTGCCACCAGCGGGGTGACCAGGCGCGCGCCGAACTTCGCGGGGGCGGTGACGGTAGTCGTGGCGGCTCCTTCAGTGTTCGGCGACGCGTTGCAGCAACGGCAGCGCGCGGGTGACGGCCTCGAGCTCGCCGGGGGACAGGGCGTCCGCCAGCGCCTGGGCCAGCCACTCCTCGCGGTGCTGGAGGATGCCGCGCACGGTGTCGCTGCCGGACTCGGACAGGCTGATCACCACGCGGCGCCGGTCGGCCGGGTCGGGGGTGCGGGCGAGGTAGCCGAGCTCGTCGAGGACCCCGAGGGTGGCGGCCATCGACTGCTGCCGCACGTGCTCGGCGGCGGCCAGTTCACCCTGCGTCGCGGGACCTTCGCGGTGCAGCCGGTTGAGCACGGCGGACTGCGACGGCGTCAGGATCCCGGCGTTGTCGATGTGCCGCAGCCGCCGGTGCAGCTGCGCGACGACGCCGCGGAGCCAGCCGGCGGTCTCGGCCACGTGTGCGGGTACTTCGCCCATGCACACAGTCTAACTGTACAGTCCAGGCTGTGCATCTGGGTGTGACGCACCCGACCGGGGTGCGGGTCGCTCAGTGGCAGCTGTCGAGAGTCGGCACGGGGTACTTCGGGTCGTAGTAGCCGGGTGCGTCCTGGTCGCCGGTCGACGGCCCGGTCGGCGGGTTGGCGTAGCCGGGGGCGAGGAAACCTTCGCGGGCGGCGGCGCAGCCGACCGAGGAGGTCGCGCTCTGGCCGCCGTCGAGCCACAGCCCGCGGCCGGTCTTCGCGAGCCCGGAGCCGGTGGCCACGACGTACGTCTCGTCCACGCGCAGGAAGCTGACGATCTCGTTCGGGCTGGTCAGCGCATCGGGATGGACGTTGTCGAAGGCGAAGGCGACGACGTACTTGGCGTCCACGGCCAGCTCGCCGGGCTTGTCGCCGGCGCGCGCGGTGAGCGTGCCGAACGTGCGGGGTCCCGCGTCGAGCAGGTGGTACCCGTCGGCGATCTCGGTCAGGTAGGAGTCGAAGCCGGCCTTGTCCTTCGCCGGCTTCTCGGCCAGCCGCGGCACCAGCTGCTCGCGCTGGTCAGGGGCGAAGAGCGCGAGGAAGGCCTTCGGGTCGTGCGCGACCAGCACCGCGGGGTCGAGGTGGGCGGCGGTGATCGCCTGCCGGGCTTGCGCGTAGGCGTTCGCGACCGCTTCGGCCTTGAAGGCGCCGACCGGCGCGGCGGCGGGCGAGGTGATGCCGTCCAGGCCCTTCGGCCACGCGTCGGCGGGGGTGTTCGCGTACGGGCGGGCCAGGTCGAGGTGGGCGAACCGCGCCACCTGCGTCGGGTTCGGCGGGGCGGCCACCGGGGCCGGCCGGCGGCCGACGTACACGATCGCCGCGGTGGTCACGCCGAGGATCAGTACGAACACAGCGAAGATCCACCAGCGGCGCCGAGGCCGGCGCGCGGCGCGTTTCTGCTGCTTGCGGAACTGCTTGCGGTCCTTCTTGGCGCCCAGCCAGGCGTCGGTCCGCGCGTGCTTGCGCCACTCCGGGTCCATCAGGTCCGGGTGGGAATCGAGCAGGTTGTCGTCGTCCACGTTGCTTTCCCCCAGGGTCGATGCCTGATCATCGACGACGGGGGCCGGGCGTTACGAGCCGAAGAACAGGAACGGGTTCTCGTTGACGCCGACGCCCTGGATCTGGTGCACGACGATGGCCGCCGCGACCAGGACCACGACCAGCAGCAGGGCGAGCACACCCGGCCACCGGCTGCTCCCGGGCTGCTGGTGGCCGCCCGTGCGGCGCTCGCGTTTGCGGCGCTTCTTCAGGTCCTTCTTCGCGCCCAGCCAGGCGTCCCGCTCGGCGAACTTCTGCCAGTCCGGGTTCAACAGGTCGGGGTGCGTCTCCAGCCGCCGGTCGTCCGGATCCTGCGGCTGCTGAGGCTGTGCCATCGGAGAGTGCCTTCCCCCTGGGTGACCCGCCGTGACGGGTTCGTAGACTTGTCCATTGTGACCGAGAACGCTCCGCAGCAGACCACCGACCTTCCGGGTGCCTGGGACCCGGCCGCCGAGGAAGCACCGATGTACGACCGCTGGGTAGCGGCCGGGTACTTCACGGCCGACGCCTCGTCGGGTAAGCCGCCGTTCTCGATCGTACTGCCGCCGCCGAACGTCACCGGTTCGCTGCACATGGGCCACGCGCTCAACCACACCCTGATGGACGCGATGAGCCGCCGCCGGCGCATGCAGGGCTACGAGGTGCTGTGGCTGCCGGGCATGGACCACGCCGGCATCGCGACGCAGAACGTCGTCGAGCGCCAGCTGGCCGGCGAGGGCCTTTCGCGCCACGACCTGGGCCGCGAGAAGTTCGTCGAGCGCGTCTGGGAGTGGAAGGCCGAGTACGGCGGCAAGATCCTCGGCCAGATGAAGCGCCTCGGCGACGGCGTCGACTGGTCGCGCGAGCGCTTCACCATGGACGAGAACCTCTCGAAGGCCGTCCAGACGGTGTTCAAGAACTTCTTCGACGAGGGCCTGATCTACCGCGCCGAGCGGATCATCAACTGGTGCCCGCGCTGCCAGACGGCGCTGTCGGACATCGAGGTCGACCACAACGACGACGACGGCGAGCTCGTGTCGATCCGCTACGGCGACGGTGACAACGCGATCGTGGTCGCCACCACCCGCGCGGAGACGATGCTGGGCGACACCGCGGTCGCCGTCCACCCGGACGACGAGCGGTACGCGCACCTGGTCGGCACCGAGGTCGAGCTGCCGCTGACCGGGCGTCGCATCCCGATCGTGGCCGACAAGCACGTCGACCCGGCGTTCGGCACCGGCGCCGTCAAGGTGACCCCGGCGCACGACCCGAACGACTTCGAGATCGGCCGCCGCCACGACCTGCCGATGCTCACGGTGATGAACGAGCGCGCTGAGATCACGGTGTCCGGCCCGTTCCAGGGGCTCGACCGGTTCGAGGCGCGGCCCGCGGTGGTCGCGGCGCTGCGCGAGCTCGGCCGGATCGTCGCGGAGAAGCGGCCGTACGTCCACGCGGTCGGGCACTGCTCGCGCTGCGACACGGTCGTCGAGCCGCGGCTGTCGCTGCAGTGGTGGGTCAAGGTCGAGGAGCTGGCTCGCCTCGCGGGTGACGCGGTCCGCGACGGCCGCACCAAGATCCACCCTCCGGAGCTGGGCAAGCGGTACTTCGACTGGGTCGACAACATGCACGACTGGACGATTTCGCGCCAGCTGTGGTGGGGCCACCGCATCCCGGTGTACTACGGCCCGGACGGCGAAGTGGTGTGCGTCGGCCCGGACGAGCAGCCGCCGTCGGGCGAGGGCTGGACGCAGGACCCGGACGTGCTGGACACGTGGTTCTCGTCGGGCCTGTGGCCGATGTCGACGCTGGGGTGGCCGTCGTCTTCGGAAGATCTGGCGAAGTTCTATCCGACCAGTGTGTTGTCGACCGGCTACGACATCCTGTTCTTCTGGGTCGTCCGGATGATGATGTTCGGCGTGCACCAGATGGACGGCAAGCAGCCGTTCGACCACGTGTACCTGCACGGCCTGATCCGCGACGCGCAGGGCAAGAAGATGTCGAAGTCGCGCGGCAACGTGATCGACCCGCTGGAGTGGATGGACGCGTACGGCGCGGACGCGACGCGGTTCACCCTGGCCCGCGGCGCGAACCCGGGCGCGGACATGGCCCTGGCCGACGAGTGGGCGGCGGGCTCCCGCAACTTCTGCACGAAGCTGTGGAACGCGACGAAGTTCGCGATGATGAACGGGGCTTCGGTCGCCGCGCCGCTGCCTACCGCGTCTTCGTTGACGGAAGCGGACCGCTGGATCCTGGGCCGCCTGAGCGCGCTGGTGTCCGAAGTGGACGGCCTGTTCGAGGACTTCCAGTTCGCCAAGGTGGCGGGCGCGCTCTACCAGTTCACGTGGAACGAGCTGTGCGACTGGTACCTGGAGCTGGCGAAGGTCCAGCTGTACCAAGGGGACTCTTCCCGGGTTTCGTCGACCCGCGCGGTCTTGGGGCACGTGCTGGACACGGTGCTCAGGTTGCTGCACCCGTTCATCCCGTTCATCACGGAGAAGCTGTGGACGGCGTTGACCGGTGGTGAGTCCCTGGTGATCGCGTCGTGGCCGGTGCCGTTCGAGGGTTACGCGGATTCTTCGGCCGACGCCCGGATCGCGGACGTCCAGAAGCTGGTGACGGAGATCCGCCGCTTCCGAGCGGACCAGGGCCTGAAGCCGGGCCAGAAGGTGGCGGCCCGCTTGGCGGGCTACACGGGCGGCCACGAGGAGGCGGTCCGCTCACTGGTCCGCCTGACGGCGCCTACTCCCGAGTTCGCGGCGAGCGCGTCGCTGGAGGTGGCCCTGGCCGACGGCGTGGTGACGGTGGAGCTGGACCTGTCGGGAACGGTCGACGTGGCAGCGGAGCGCAAGCGTCTCCAGAAGGACCTCGCGGCGGCGGAGAAGGAGCTGTCGCAGACGGAGGCGAAGCTGGGCAACGAGGCGTTCATCGCCAAGGCCCCGGAGCACGTGGTGGACAAGATCAAGCTCCGCAAGGAAACGGCGGTGGCGGACATCGACCGCATCACGGCCCGGTTGGCAGCTCTGCCGGCTTCCTGAGGTTGTTGACGAAGCCCGGTGCTCCCTCGCGGAGTACCGGGCTTTGTCGTACCCCTCCGGTAGCGTGAAAAACGGGGCTGCTCAGACCGCCTCGATGGTTCGGGCCGCTTCGATCAACGCCACTACCTCCGGGGTTACCCGGCGATCCGCCGGGGTCGCCAGATACGTCTGCATCCGCGGCGTCGGATCCACCAACGGCCGGAACACCACCCCCGGCACCGGCAGCAGATTGGCGTGCGCCCGGTAGAACACCGTCCACTGTGGACGCCCGAACCCCAACGTCCCCAACGTGTCCTGAGCCGTCGTGAAATCGGGACCCAGCACCGGCTCGAATCCCGCCTCGCGGCAACACGACACCACCAGCTCGTACAACGGACGGTTCCGCGAAGGCGGGCTCAACCGCACGGGAAGCGAAGCCAGCGAAGCAAAAGAAACCTCGGCAGAAGCAGCCAACGGATGAGAAGCAGGCAACGCCGCCGCGACCTCGTCCATCCACAAGGGAGTCAGATCGAGCCCGGACGACGGCCACGACCCGCGCACGATCGTCGCGTCCAGTGAGCCGGCCCGGACCTGCTCCAAACGCTGCGAAGTCGGCGCATGCACCAGCTCCAAAGAAGCCGAAGGCGCCAACCGAGCGAACGCCCCCAGCAGGAGATCCAGCCGATCACCCAGCCCCTCGCTGGTCCCGAGCCGGACCGACGAACCGGACGGACGGAACTCCGCCACCGAATCCGAAGCCCGGTCGGCCGCCGACAGCACCGCCCGCGCGTGCGGCAGGAACCGCTGACCGGCCTCCGACAAAACCACCGATCGCGTCGTCCGAACGAACAGCGCCACCCCCAGGGCACGCTCCAGCCGGCGCACCTGCTGGCTCACCGCCGGCTGGACGATGTGCAGCCGCTCCGCCGCGCGGCCGAAGTGCAGCTCCTCGGCCACCGCCACGAAGTACCTCAGCTGGCGCAGCTCCACACCGACCCCATTCATCAGCTTCCGTGATGAGTGTACGAGCGGACTGGCCATCGATGACCGCGAAAAAGAGCACCAAGCTCGAGCCATGCCTTACCTGGACGTCAACAACACCCGCCTCTACTACGAAGACGCCGGCACCGGACCGGCACTGCTGCTCCTGCACGGCTGGGGCGCCAGCGGCCGCGTCTGGCAGGCCTGCCTGCCCGATCTCGTGCGCGACCACCGCGTCATCACCCTCGACTGGCGCGGTTGCGGCCGCTCGGACCGCCCGCTCGACGGCAACTCCATCGCCGGGGTCGTCGAAGACCTCGCCGCGGTGATCGAAACGCTCGATATAGCACCGACCGTCGTCGGCTCCAGCATCGGCGGCGTCTTCGCCACCGAACTGGCCCTCGCCCGGCCCGAACTCGTGCACCGGACAGTCGCCGTCGACAGCCCCGGGTACTGGCCCAGCACCGGCATGCGCGAAACCGTGCAGGACCTCCTGACGAAGCTCGTCGACGACCGCTTCGGCACCGTCGCCGGTTGGGTGCCCGGCTGGTTCGGCCCGAAGGCGTCGCCCGCGCTCGTCGACTGGACCGTCCGCCAGCTGCTCGACTCCGGCGTCTACATCGACGCCCACTTCACCGAGCTCACCACCTACGACCCGCGGCCCCGGCTGAAGGACCTGAAGGTGCCGATCACCTACCTGCACGGCGAGCTGGACACCCAGATCCCGCTCGAAGTCCCGCGCGAGTGCGCGGCGGAGACGCCCGGCGCGAAAGTGCGCGTCCTCGAGGGCTGCGGCCACATCCCGCACCAGGAAGACCCGCGCGCGTTCACCGCCGCACTCCGAGAGATCGCCTGAACCATGCCGGAAGTGACGCTCGAAGACGCCGTCGTCCACTACGACCGGACCGGCGACGGCCCCGCGCTGCTCCTGCTGCACGGCACCGCCGCCTCCCGCGACCAATGGGGACCGCTGACCGCGCAAGCACGAGACCGAACCGTCCTCGCCCCCGACTTTCCCGGCTCCGGCCTCACCGTCGACGACGGCGGCCCGATCACCGTCGAGGCCCTCGCCGCCCAGGCCGAAGCGGTGCTGGACCACGCGGGCGTGATCGAAGCCGACGTCGTCGGCCACTCGCTCGGCGCGGTAGTGGCGGCCCACCTGGCCGGCACCCGCCCGGACCGCGTCCGCAAAGCGGTCCTGCACGCCGCGTGGCCCGTCACCGACACCCGGCAGGACGCCGAGTTCCGCTACTGGCAAGACCTCCTCGAAACCGGGATCTTCGCCCGCATGCTCCCGCTGATGGCGTTCGGCCCGCGCTACTGGGAGCAGGCCACCGCCGAGAGCAACGAACAGCTCGTCAAGACGCTCGAGTCGGCGAGCCAGCCCGGGACCGCCCGCCAGATCGAAGCCGACCGCACGGTCGACGTCCGAAGCGTCCTGCCGGGAATCACCGCGGCTGTCCTGGTCCTCGGCAGCGCGCACGACCGGCTGATCACGGCCGGGCAGCAGCGGGAGCTGGTCGCCGCGATCCCGGACGCGCGCGCCGCCGAGATCGACGCGGGGCACGGTGCCCCGGCCGAGCTGCCGGACGAGTTCGCCCGGCTGGTACTGGACTTCCTCAGCGCAGGGACTTGAGCACCACCGCCGCCACGCCCGCCATCCCCGCCTTGAGCGGGTGGTAGGCGGCCGCCTCGAAGACGTTCTGGTCCTTCCCGTTGATCCACGCCGCGCCGCCGCGCGCGCACGCGTCGTGGCCGCGGGACGGCCCGAACGTGTCGACGAACTCCGTCCCGCCGTCCGCGTCCGCGGCGTCGGCCAGCGTCCGGTTCAGCTTCTCCTCGACGCTGTTCAGCCACGCGTAGTCGCCGTCGGCGAACGGCAGCACGTCCGGGCAGTAGCCCTTGTCCGGCGCGATCCGCGGGTAGCCGACCAGCAGGACCCGCGCCTTCGGCGAGCGCTCGTGGATGGCGGCGAGCACCGCCTCGACCCGCGGGCCGACGTTGTCGATCGCCGAGTTCACCGAGCCGTTGAAGTGCTCTTCACAGGGGTTGCCCGTCGGGTCGCTCGCCCGCAGGCCGGGGCACGTCGAGGTCAAGCTGCCGAAGATGCCGTAGTCGTTGCCGCCGATGCCGAGGGTGACCAGGCCGGTGTCGATCCGCAGCGCGCCCAGCTGGGGCGGGTTGGTCCCGTTGAACGGCACGCCCTGCGGCCGGGTCATGTTCGTGGTGTCCGCGCCGGCGCAGCTGACGTCGGTGAACCGGTCCGCGTGCAGCGCTTCGGCCACCACCGACGGGTAGTTCGCGGTGGACCGCCCGCAGCCCAGCGGGTCGAGCCGCTGGACCGGGATGAACGGCCCGGAGGTGTAGGAGTCGCCGAGGGCGACGTAGCTGCCGATGGCCGCCGCGGACGCGGCGGTGGCCGACGCCGGCAGCAGGATGGCTGCCGAGACGACGGCGGTGAGCAGCCGGGTGATGCGCATGGATGAAGGCCCCGTTCTCGCTGGTGGAAACGCTGCCTCCACATCTAGCGAGCACCGGACGGCGACGGGGATGAACTTCACCCGGCAGTCGGGTCACCGTCGCCGTGCTCACGGTAAGTGATCAACGTGCGCCAGAACAGCAACGGCCGGACCGTGCTCCCGGGCAGCAGCCAGGCCGCCTCGCGCCGCACCTCGGCCAACGTCGGGTAGTCGTCGACGACCGGCGCCTGGGGGCCGTCCTCGGCGCCGCCGTTCAGCCGCTCCCCGGCGTAGACGACGAGCCGCGCGAGCGCGTTGACCGGGAACGCCGCGAGCACCCGCGCCCAGTCCGCCGGCGTGCTGGGTTTGGCCAGGCCGAGCACCACGAGGACGCCGCCCGGCACCAGCGCGCGGCGCAGCTTGGCGAGCGTCTCGATCGGCATGTGGTGCAGCGAGGCCAGGCACGAGATGAAGTCGTAGTGGGCCTCGGGCAGGGGATCGGTGGTGATGTCGGCCTGCCGGTAGACGATCTCGCCCGGGCCCGGTGACCCGAGGCCCGTGGCCGCTTCGACCATCGCCGCGGAGACGTCGACCGCCTCCACCGCCATGCCGGTCGCGGCCAGCCGCCGCGCGAACCGGCCGGTGCCGCACCCGACGTCCAGCGCGATCCCCGGCCCCGGCGGCAGGTGGTCCAGCAGCAGCGGGTGGTAGTGGTCGTTGTGGTTGAACGGCATGCGTCGAGAGTGCCACCGCGCCCGCACGTAGACTCGCAAGGCAAGCCGAAAACCCCAGGCCGGAGGAGATTCAGTGCCGCAGGATGAGACAGGTCGCAAGCCGGACCTGTCGGATCTCGACAGCTTCGCGGGCGTCGACGAACTGGGGACGTCGGGGTACGAGGAGTCCGACGACCACGACCCGGAGCTGGACGTCCGCGACACCGCCTTCGAAGCCGGCGGCGGCGCGCGCGGCGGCATCGGCGGCGTCGGCCAGCTGGGCGACAACCTCGCCACCGGCCCGGTGCCCGACCTGACCGTGCCCGAGGACGCCGAGCTGCACGAGCTCGACGACCAGGGCGAAGCCGCGGTTTACGGCGACCCGAACGGCCCGGAAGCGCGGCGTGAGCTGCTGGCCGTCGAAGCCGAGCTGAACCAGCGCTGGCCCGAGACGAAGATCGAGCCGTCGCTGACCCGGATCTCCGCGCTGACGCAGCTGCTGGGCGAGCCGAACCGCGGCTACCCGGTGCTGCACGTCGCCGGCACGAACGGCAAGGGCTCCACGGCCCGGATGATCGACGCGCTGCTGACCCGGATGGGCCTGCGCGTCGGCCGCTACACGAGCCCGCACCTGCAGCTGGTCACCGAGCGGATCGCGCTCGACGGGCAGCCGATCTCCGCCGCGCGCTACGCCGAGCTGTGGCACGACCTCGCGCCGTACGTGGCCATGGTGGACGGTGCCGCCGCGGACGGCGTCGAGATGAGCAAGTTCGAGATCCTCACCGGGATGGCGTTCGCCGCGTTCGCCGACGCGCCGGTCGAGGCCGCCGTGCTCGAAGCGGGCCTGGGCGGCGCCTGGGACGCCACGAACGTCGCGGACGCCGACGTCGCGGTCATCACGCCGATCGGCATCGACCACGTCGAGTACCTGGGGCCCGACGCGGTCAGCGCGGCGCGCGAGAAGGCGGGCATCATCAAGCCCGGCTCGGTCGCGGTCATCGCCGAGCAGGACCCCGAGGTGCTGAAGGTGCTGCTGGCCCGTGCTGTCGAGGTCGACGCCGCGGTCGCCCGCGCGGGCAGCGAGTTCGGCGTGCTGGAGCGCGAGATCGCCGTCGGCGGGCAGCTGCTCAAGCTGCAGGGCCTCGGCGGGGTCTACGACGAGATCTTCCTGCCGCTGCACGGCGCCCACCAGGCCGCGAACGCCGCGCTGGCGCTGGCCGCGGTCGAGGCGTTCTTCGGCGCGGGCAAGGACAAGCAGCTGGTCGTCGAGGCCGTCCGCGAGGCGTTCGCGGAGGTCGAGACGCCGGGCCGGCTCGAGCGGGTCCGGGCCGCGCCGGCGGTCATGATCGACGCCGCGCACAACCCGCACGGCGCCCGCGCGCTGGCCGCCACCGTGGCCGAGGAGTTCGCCTTCCGCCGCCTGGTCGCGGTGGTCGGCGTGATGGCCGACAAGGACGCGCACGGCATCCTCGACGCCCTGGAGCCGGTGGTGTCCGACATCGTCGTGACGCGCAACTCGTCGCCGCGCTCGATGCCCCTGGAGGAGCTGAACCAGCTGGCGATCTCGATCTTCGGCGAGGAGCGCGTGGTCGCCGAGACCGACCTGGAGACGGCGATCGAGACGGCGATCGCGCTGGTGGAGACCAGCGACGACCCCGAAGAGCCGCTGTCCGGCGGCGGTGTCCTGGTCACCGGCTCGGTCGTCACCGCGGGCGAGGCGCGCACCCTGTTCGGGAAGGAGCCGGCGTGACCGCGAACGAGCCCGGGACGCCCAAGCCGAAGGACCCGATGAAGGGCTTCCGCGGCGTGATGTCGGGAACCCTGATCATGGAGGCGATCACGGTCGCGCTGGCGCTGCCGGTGGTCAACAAGCTCGGCGGCGGGATCAGCACGGGCACCGGCTGGACGGTCATCGCGGTGGCCGTCCTGCTCATCGTGACCTGCGGGTTCGTCAAGCGCCCGTGGGCGGTGCCGGTCATCCTCGGCCTGCAGGTGGTGCTGATCGCGCTGGTGTTCTGGCTGCCCGCGATCGCCGTGCTGGGCGTGCTCTTCCTGGCGGTCTGGCTGTGGCTGCTGTGGCTGCGCAAGGACGTCGCCCGCCGCATGGCGGCCGGCACCCTGGCGAGCCAGCAGCAGCCCCAGCCCTGACCTCCTACGCCAGGTAGTCGCCGTTCGCCACGTCGTCGAGCAGCGTCGGGTGGCGGGGTGACCAGCCGAGCAGTTCCCGCGTGAGCCGGCTGGACACGGGTGCGTCGAGCCCGTACGCCGCGGCGATGAACGGGCTGACGAAGTGCCCTGCGGCCTCCTCCGGGGTCAGCGAGACCACGGGCAGGCCGAGCCCGCGCCCGACCGTCTCCGCGATGCTCCGGAACGGCACGTTCTCGGCGGTCGCGTGCAGGACGCTGCCCGCCGGAGCACCCTCCAGGGCCAAGCGGAACACGACCGCCGCGTCGAGCCGGTGCACCGCGGGCCAGCGGTTGGTGCCGTCGCCGACGTAGGCCGACTGCCCGCTCTTGCGCGCGGTGTCCACGAGCCAGGCGATGAAGCCGTGGTCGCCGGGGCCGTGGACGGTCGGGGCGAGCCGGACGACACTCGACCGCACCTCTTGCCCGGCGAAGTCCAGGCAGGCCCGTTCGCCGGCGATCCGGAAGGCGGCGAGCCCGGCCGTGTCCGGCTCGTCCCGCTCGGTGCTCTCGCGGCCGGCGGGCATGACCAGCGTGCCGGACGTGCTCACGAACGGCTTGCCGGAACCCACCAGGACCTGGCCGAGCGCTTCGATCGCCGTCCGGTCGCGGCGGGTCATGTCGGCCAGGTCGCTGAAGTCGCCGCCGAAGGCCATGTGCAGGACGCCGTCGGCGGCTTCGGCGCCGGTGCGCAGGCTGTCGAGGTCGTCGAGCGAGCCGGGGTGCGGGGTGGCGCCGAGCGCCTCGAGCCGGGCGGCGGCCGCGTCCGAACGCGCCAGGCCGGTGACGGTGTGCCCGGCCGCGAGCAGCTCGGTGACGACGGCGGGGCCGGTCAGGCCGGATCCGCCGGTGATGAAGACGTGCATGGAACTCTCCCACGTTGTGACAGTGACTGACGCTACGAACGCTACCCCGTAGCGTCAGTGACTGTCGCAACGGGTAGGCTGACGGGGTGCCACGCAGTGGAGAGGAAGCGCGCCGCCGCCTTCAGCAGGCGGCGCTGGAGCTGTACGCCGAGCGGGGCTTCGACCGGACCACCACCGCCGAGATCGCGGCGCGGGCCGGCGTCACCGAACGCACGTTCTTCCGGCACTTCCCGGACAAGCGCGAAGTGCTCTTCGACGGCGAAGCCACCCTTCGCGCGGACCTGACCGAGTCGGTGGCCGACGCGCCCGAAGGTCTGCCACCGCTCGAAGTACTGCTCCGCGCGTTCCGGAAGTCCGCGCGGATCCTCGAGGGCAACCGGTCGTTCGCCGAACCGCGGCTGGCGGTCATCGCCGCGACCCCGGCGCTGCGCGAACGCGACCTCGCCAAGGCCGCCACGATGATCGACGCGCTGGCGGCGGCGCTGCGCGCCCGTGGCGTCGCCGGCCGGCTCGCCGCGCTGGCTGCCCACATCGGCTGGGTGACCTTCCACCACGCGGCCGGAGCCTGGATCGAGGAAGCCGGCCGCGGTTTCGACGAGCACCTCGACGAGGCCTTCGCCGATCTGCGCACGCTGGCGGCGGAGACGGGCGGCTGAGTGCCCGCCTCCGCCGGGGACGTCAGCGCAGGACGACCACCCGCAGCGCGGGGGAGTGCAGGATGTCGGCTTCGCAGAAGCGTTCCTTCACCCATTCACCGCGGCTGTAGAGCTTCGTCTGGTCGCTGAAGTACGGCGACTTCGGGTTCGCCGACTGCGAATACGTCAGCAACGTCGAGGAGTCCGGGCACGCGTTGCCGCGGAACCCGACCACCTGGATGTAGCTCGACCCGTGCGCCACCTCGACGTTCCCGCGCGCCGGGTCCCACACCGGCGTCATCACGTTGAGCACGCCGAGGAAGCCCTGGGCGCCGTGGATCGGGATGCGCTCGCCGTTGCGCGTCACCGCTTGCCCGTCCCGGAGCCGTGCGTCGGGAGCCAGCCCGGCCGTGCGCAGCTCCACGAGCGCGTCCCCGAACGCCTTCTGCACGTCCACGTTACCGACGTTCAGCGTGTTCGGCGTGGTCAGCGGCGCCTTCGGGTCGAACGGCACGGTGAACCGGTCCACGTTCCCGAGCCGCGCCGCGAACCGCTGGAACAGCAGCGAACCCCGGCTGTCGAGCGAGTACGTGTGGTCCCACTTCGCCAGCGCGGCGCAGGCCGGCCCGACCGGCACCGGGCCGGCCGACGACGGTGCCTGCCCGCCCGGGAAGGACGCGCACAGCTTCGCCAGGTCCGCCGCCGTCAGGTCGGCGAACAGGCTGTGGTCGGTGAAGAGCATCTTCTTCATCGAGTCCGTCGTGAAGCCGCCCTTTTCGGCCGTCAGCAACGCTTCCCGCGTGCGTGGCGAGCGTTCGGTGCCGATGTCGCCGACGATGTGCGGGTATCCCGTGATCGGCGCCTTCGCGTTCGCCAGCCAGGCGCTGTCGTTGGTGTTCAGTTCGTAGTCACGGCTTTGCTGCTGTGGCAGCCGCGACGGCGCGAAGATGCCCGGTTCGACGGCGCCCGGGTCGGAACCCCACTGGCACGACGACTTCGAACCGTCCAAAATGGCCAGTCCGACCTGCGCGAACGTCCCCTTTCCCAACGGGGTGCCGCACACCTTCGCCTGCTCGTCGGTGACGTGCGGGACGACCTGGATGTCGGCGTAGAGCGCGTTGCCGGCCCGGTCGGTGGCGATCGTGTTGACCCACGGGACGCCCTGCGTGCGGCTCAGCGTGCGCACGATGTCACCCGTGCTGCGGGCCTGGTCCAGCTCGAACCACGTGTTGAGGCCGCGCAGGTTCGTCGCGTTGGCGTCACGCACCGCGTACGCCGACTTCGTCGTCCACGGCAGCGGAATGCCCTGGAAGTCGGCCATCACCGGCCCGTACCGCGTCGACCAGAACGTTCGGCTGACCGGCTTGAGTGAGCCGTCGGCCTGGCGCACCTGGACGGTCACGTCGCGGGACGTCATCTTCTCGGCCTTGCCGTCGACCACGTACGTCGTCGGGTCGCCCGGCTTCAGCGGCACTTCGAAGAGGCCGAAGGTGACCGGCGTGGACACCGTGTGCGTCCAGGCCGCGTCGGCGGTGTGCCCGATCTGGACGAACGGCATGCCCAGCAGGCTCGCGCCGGCGACGTCGAACCGGCCGGGGATGGTCAGCTGGCTCTGCCAGAACCGGCGCCCGGCCTGCCACGGGTAGTGCGGGTTGCCGAGCAGGACGCTGCCCTGGCCCGCCGCGGTCGAGTCAGCGCCGATCGCGATGCCGTTGCTGCCCAGCCCGCTGCCGCTCAGCGCCTTCTTCACCTGCGCGGAAAGCTGCCCGGCCGTGCCCGGCGCCGGTGTCGCGCCGGAAGGCGGTGCGGTGAACAGGCTTTCGGTGACCACGCCCTGGCCGCCGGTGATCGCGATGGCGTAGAAGTGCCGGTAGAAGTCCTGCTCGGTGATCGGCCGGACCCAGGCCGCGCCGCGGCAGGCCGGGTCGGAGATGCCGGCCCGGCCGGTGCGCGCGAGGTAGGCGTTGAACCCGTTGACGTACCCCGAAACGATCTGCCGGACCTCGGGCCGCGGCCCCTGCGGCGCGGGCTGCGCGGCCAGCCGGTCGACGACGCCGGAGTCGTTGATCCGCTGGAAGAACAGGTCGCTGTGCAGGTTGTTCGCCGCCTCGGACAGCGACGGGTAGCCGTCGCCGTCCGGGCCGAGGTACTTCGACCGCTGCGCGCTCACCGTGAGGTAGATGTTCGCGAGTTCGCAGATGTTGTCGGTCGCCGCCGCGTACCCGTACCCGTAGCCGAGGCCGGCGAAGTCCTTCGCGACGATGTGCGGGATGCCGTGTTCGGTGTAGCGGAGGACGGCTTTCCCGCTGCTTTCTTCCCCCGCCGCCGCGATGCCGGTCCCCAGTGTGGTGATGGTGAGTGCCGCTGTCAGAACCGCCAGGGTTTTCCTGAATGGTTTCATCTGACCCCCTTGTCGTGATCGCCACGCTACCGATGGCGACGGCGCGCGGGCATGGGGGAAAACCCGGGGATTCGTTCATCCGCGCGCAAACCGGCGTTGGGCGGGGCGGGATGGAAACCGCGCATGACCCACTCTCGCCGTTCACTGCTCAAGGCCGGTCTCACCGGCGTCGCCGCCGGTCTGGTGCTGCCTTCGACGGCGTTCGCCGCGACGCCGCTGGTGCGCGCCGGCCGGCCCGTGCTGACCCACGGCGTCCAGTCCGGCGACGTCACGCCCGGCTCGGCGATCGTCTGGTCGCGCGCCGACCGGCCGTCGCGGCTGGTCGTCGAGATCGCCCGCGACCCGTCGTTCCGGCACGCCGGGTGCCGGGGCCGCTCGCCGGGCCGGCCACCGGCGGGACCGGGCAGGTCCGCGGCACCGGGTACCACTACCGCGTCACGGCGGAGTCCCTCGACGAGCGAGCCGCTGACCGCCCGGTTCGCCACGGCGCCGGTGGGCCGCCGAGACACCCGGATCGTGTGGTCGGGCGACGTCGCCGGCCAGAACTGGGGCATCAACCCGGCCCTGGGCGGCATGCCGATCTTCTCGGCGATGGCCGACCGCTGCCCGGACGTGTTCCTGCACAGCGGCGACACGGTGTACTCCGACGGCCCGCTGACGGAGACGGTCACCCTCCCGGGCGGCCGGACGTGGCGCAACGTCGTCACGCCGGAGAAGTCGAAGGTCGCCGAGACACTGGATGAGTTCCGCGGCCAGCACGCGTACAACGGGCTCGACGAGAACTTCCGCCGGTTCGCCGCGCAGGTGCCGTCGTACGTCCAGTGGGACGACTACCAGGCGCGTCAACTAACAACAGTCTAGCAAGCTCTACCAGCTAGAACGGACTGCCGTCGTCCTGCACGGCTCGCCAGACGCCCTACCTGGCATCGTGACCAGGTTGCTCCTCAATCTCTGACCAAGGCCTGCGATCGAGATCCCTGTACATCAGTGCCTGCGCTCGCGTGCCAACCTGAAGCTCCGCGTCGAGGTGAGTCCACCCGAGACGCCGAGCAGACTCGACACGGTGATGACCATTAACCAGGATGCGCTCTCCGTCGCTTGGATTCTCATAGACCAGCACGCCCTTAACCTCTCCGGCGTGGCTCAGGTAGTACTGAATCCGTGATTCGTCCCAGTGACCGCGTTGTGCGTTGAGTGCGGGCTGGTACAGCGACTCAATCGAAATCTCCGCCATCGCTGGACCCCTTGATCCATCTCGACCTCGATCCTAACTGCGCTAGCAGGACAGGAGGATACTGACACCCGTGTCATCAACGTCACCCAGAACTGTCGAAGCCCTGCGCAGCCTCCTCACCGAAGTGATAGCCGACATCGCACGACGCAGTGTTGGCGTCTGGCGACCTGCATTCGGCTCGTCACCAGCGCTCCGCGAAGCCGTAGCTACCGCCGCTCTCGCGAGGGGTGACGGTGTGACGCGTTGGGGTCAAGCCCCGACCGAGACAGTCTGGAAGGCTTGTGAGCTGCTGTATGTCGCAGTACTCGAACATGCTCGCGCAGCTGCTCACTTGTTGGTTCCTCCGTTCCATGTCTGGGCGCCGAGTGCGGAAGTGCGTGCCGCCGTGGAAGCTGCTGCCCAGGTGGTATGGCTTTTCGACCCGGGAATGCCGGACGGGCGGACGCGTGTCGGGCGCTATTACACTCTGCGCCTGCAGCACGCTCGTCAACTAGAAAAGACCTACAACAACGTTCGACCAGCCGGACCGATGTCCGATTATGGAATGCCGCCTGCCAACATTGAGACTGAAGCAGCCCTCCTGGGCCTGACGCCAGTTACGAGCAGGATCAACGACGCAATCGGCTATGAGGGCCACAAGATGGAGCACATCTCGAAACTTGTACCGCTGATCGTTGGCAACAACGGCGCGTATAGCGTGCTATCAGGTTCCGCGCACTCTGAGTTCTGGGCTCTGCTTGGCGGCTACCGACACAAATCGGTGTCGCCCGAAGGCCTTTCACCTATGGAGCACGAGGCCGAGTGTGAGAGCTTTCTTCCTCTGGTGCGCGCGTGCGTCCAAGCGCTACTAAAGCCGATCGACTTCGCCGCTTACATGTTCGACCGAAGTGTCGTGGCCAACGACCTTAGTAGAATCCACAAGAAGGTGATTGCGGTGCTGGGAAATTAGTCGGACCACGAGGTCCTGAACAACTGGTACCCGGGCAAGATCCTCGACAACCCGGCCTGCACCGAGAAGCGCGTCGACGTGCTCGCGCCGCGGGCGTACCAGGCGTTCCACGAGTGGCGCCCGATCGACTCGCGCGCCGCGGTCGACAGGCGCGTCTACCGCAGCTTCGAGTACGGCTCGCGCGCCGAGATCTTCGTGCTGGACATGCGGACCTACCGCAACGCCAACACCGCGGACCACACCAAGCCGGGCTACATCTTCGGCGACGCGCAGGCCCGCTGGCTGGCCGACGCGCTCGGCCGCAGCACGGCGACGTGGAAGATCGTCCAGGCGGACATGCCGCTGGGCCTGGTCGTGCCGGACGGCACGGCGATCGAAGCGGCGGCGAACAACCTCCCGGGCGGCCGCGAGACGGAGCTGGCGTGGGTGCTGCGGGAGATCCAGCGCCGCCGCGTCCGCAACGTGGTCTGGCTGACGGCGGACGTCCACTACACGGCGGCGCACCACTATTCCCCCGACCGGGCGGCCTTCCAGGACTTCGACCCGTTCTGGGAGTTCGTGTCGGGCCCGCTGAACGCGGGCGCGTTCGGGCCGAACGCGGCCCCGATCGACGGCTTCCAGCACTTCGGCGAGCTGAACATCGACGGCGGCAGCGGTGACCTGACGGTCGACCTCCGAGACGCCACCGGGGTGTCGCTGTGGTCGAAGAAGCTGCACCCGCAGGGCCGCTGACCGAGGTCGGCTACGCTCACGCGCACCGATGACATCCCGTACCAAGGAGAAACACCGTCGTGACTGAACGCACGCTGGTCCTCGTCAAGCCCGATGGCGTCGCGCGCGGCCTCGTCGGCGAGGTCGTCTCGCGGATCGAGCGCAAGGGCCTGAAGCTCGCCGCCCTCGAGCTGCGGACCGTTCCGCAGGCACTGGCCGAGGAGCACTACGCCGAGCACAAGGAGCGTGCGTTCTTCGGCGACCTGCTGGAGTTCATCACCTCGGGCCCGCTGGTCGCGCTCGCCGTCGAAGGCCCGCGCGCCATCGCCGCGTTCCGCCAGCTGGCCGGCGGCACCGACCCGGTCGAGAAGGCCACCCCGGGCACCATCCGCGGCGACTTCGCGCTGGAGACCCAGTACAACCTGGTCCACGGCTCGGACTCCCCGGAGTCGGCCGAGCGCGAGCTGAAGCTCTGGTTCCCCGACCTGTGACCGGCCCCGGGGCCGCGCCCGCCGCGCGGCCCCGGTTTCCGCAGGAGACCCCATGACGACGATGCCGTTCCCCGCCCGCGAGTACCTGCCGGTGCTGCGCGAGCTGACCGGTGCGTTCACCGAGCGGCTGCGCACCGCCGACCCGGCCGCCGACGTGCCCGACTGCGCCGGGTGGACGCTGACCGACCTCGGCACGCACCTCGGGAACGTGCACCGCTGGGCCGCCACGGTCGTCACCATCGGGGAAGTGCAGCCGCAGGATTTCGAAGCCGGCGCGGACACCGATCTCGCGTCCTGGTACGCCGAAAGCGCTCAGCTGCTCCTCGACGCCCTCGAGAAGGCGGTCCCCGAAGACCGGTGCTGGCACTTCGGCGGCACCGAGAAGACCAAGGCGTTCTGGTTCCGCCGCCAAGTGCACGAAACCGCCGTCCACCTCGCCGACTCCGGCAGCGACCACGTGCTCGACCCGGCGGTCGCCGCGGACGGCGTCGACGAGGTCCTGACCGCCTGGCTCCCGCGCGTCACGCGCTGGCACGCCGCGCCGTCGCTGACCGCGCCCCTCGTATTGCGAGCCACCGACACCGGTGACGTCTGGACGCTGCACCCCGGTGAGCCGCCCGCGCTCGGCCCGGCGGCCGAACCCGCCGCGACCGCCGAGGCGACGGCCCGGGACCTCCTGCTGCACCTGTGGAAGCGCACGGCCACCCCGCCGAGCGTCAGCGGGGACACCGCGATCGCCGACCAGCTCCTCAAGGCTCCTTTCACCGCGTGACGCGGTAGCTGTTCTAGACCATTCAGGCGGCGTTCACCGGGAAGCCTTCCCCCGGCCGTGCCGCTGCGCTGTGCTGGTGCGGCTCGCTCTCACTCGATACTGGGGTACTCGGTGAAAAAGTCACGCATAGCGCTGCCGCTCGCTGCCCTGTTCGCTACGGCGTTCGTCGTCCCGGCCCACGCCGACCCGCTGAAAGCGCCGCTCGGCACGCCACCGGTCGAGGCCGCGCCCGCCGCGTCGTCGGCCCACGAGGGCCCGAGCGCCTTCGCCGCCGCGGACCCCGACGACGGGCTCGTCACCGGCAGCGCGAGCACCGAGGTCGCGCCCGGGCTGAGCCTCACCCAGTTCGACCGGTTCGACCCGGCGGGCTGGATCCGCGGCGACACCCTCGCCGTCGACCTGGGCAGCAAGGTCCTGAAGCCGACGTACCTGAGCCCCGGCACGGTCTCCGCGCGCACGCCGCTTTCGCAGCAGGTCGCGCGCACCGGCGCGGTCGCCGGCGTGAACGGCGACTACTTCGACATCAACGCCACCGGCGCGCCGATCGGCGTGGGCATCGACCGCGGCGAGCTGCAGACCGCGCCCGCCGCCGGGCACAACCTCACCGCGTCGATCACCGACGAAGGCAAGGCCCAGCTGGCTTCGGTGTTCCTCGAAGCCACCGTGACGCTGCCCGGCGGCACGGTGAAGGCCACGAACTTCAACAGCCCGGTCCTCGGTGCGGACGCGATCGGCGTCTACACGCCGTTGTGGGGCGCCTCCGGCCGCGCGACCTCGGTGGCCGGAGCCTCCCGGGTGCGCGAGGTCGAACTGCGCGACGGCGTCGTCACACAGGTCCGCAACGCTCCGGCCGACGGCCCCATCGCGGCGGGAACGACCCTGCTCCTGGCCCGCGAAGCCGGAGCGGACGCCCTCGCGGACCTCAAGCCGGGTGACCCGGTGGGCGTCACGTACGCGCCGCGCTCGGACGCCGGGAAGATCGCGGTTGCCGTGGGCGGCAACGAAGTCCTGCTCCGCGACGGCGTCGTGCAGCCGGTCGACAACGTGGCCATGCACCCGCGGACCGCGGTCGGCTTCTCCGCCGACGGCAAGCGGCTGTGGCTGGCCACTGTGGACGGCCGGCAGGCCGACAGCCGTGGGATGACCGAGCTGGAGCTGGCCCGGCACATGAAGAGCCTCGGCGCCGACGACGCGATCAACCTCGACGGCGGCGGCTCGTCGACGCTCTTGGCGCGCAACGAGGGCGAAGCCGCGCCGAGCGTCCGCAACGCGCCGTCCGACGGCGGGGAACGCCTGGTGCCCAACGGGATCGGCTTCGCGACCGTGCCGGGCAGCGGCAAGCTCACGGCGTTCTCCCCGGCGCCGGCCGTGGCGACCGGGGACGCGAACCGCGTGCTGACCGGCCTGACCCGGCACCTGGTCGCCGACGGCCACGACGAAACCGGCGCCGCCGTCGCGGCCGACCCGCGCTGGAGCACGTCCGACCCCCGGCGGGCCGCCGTCACCCACGGAGTCGTCACAGGACACGGCCCGGGCGCTGTCGACGTCGTCGCGAGGTCCGGCCGTGCGTCCGGCAAGACGGCGCTTTCCGTGCTGGGCAAGGCGGTCCGGCTCGGCACGAGCACCGAGCAGGTCGCGCTGTCGGCCGCGGGCGCGAAGAGCACGTTCAAGGTCTACGGCTACGACGCGGACGGCTACGGCACCTGGCTGGAACCCGACGACGTCAAGCTCGACTACGACCACTCGGTCGTGAAAGTCGAACCGTCGGGCGACGGCTACGAGGTGACCGCGCTGACCGCGTCCGGCGCGTCGGCGATCACCGCTTCGGCCGCGGGCCTGACCACGCACCTGGCCGCTTCGGTCGGCACCGTGCCGCAGGTCGCGGCCCCGCTGGACGGCCCGGCCGGCTGGACGGCGACGGTGTACCCGGCGGTCGTCGGCGCGGCGCTGTCCGCGGCACCCGGGCACGACGGCGGCGCCGGTCTCGCGCTGGACTACCGGCTCACCGGCACGACCGCGACGCGCGCCGCGTACGTGACGCCGTCGTCGCCGCTTCCGGTTCCGCCGGGAACGCAGAAGATCGGGCTGTGGGTGAACGGCGACGGCAAGGGTGCCTGGCTGCGCGCCGAACTGCGGGACGCCGCCAACGTGGCGTCCATTGTGGACCTTTCGCTGAGCGTCGACTGGACGGGCTGGCGGTACGTCACCGCCGCGGTCCCGGCCGGGCTGCCCGACGGCCAGCGCCTCGCGCGGTTCTACGCCGTCGAAAACGTGCCGGACCAGCAGTACGAGGGTCACCTGGTGTTCGACGACCTGACCTTCGAGGTGGCGCCGACGACGGCCGTGCCCGCCGACCCGGCCCCGCACGACCCGGCGCTGGTCACCGACGGGACGCTGACCGGCGGCCTGCGCGTCGCGGTCGTCAGCGACGCGCAGTTCACCGCGGACGACCCGGCGGGCCCGCTGGTCGCCCAGGCGCGGCGGGCGCTGCGGGAGGCCGTCGCGGCCAAGCCGGACCTCGTGCTGATCAACGGCGACTTCGTCGACCGCGGCACAGCGCCCGACTTCGCGCTGGCCCGGCAGGTCATCACCGAGGAGCTCGACGGCAAGGCGCCCTGGTACTACGTGCCGGGCAACCACGAGGCCGAAGGCGGCAACGGCCTGGCGAACTTCCAGGCCGCGTTCGGCGTCACGCACCAGGTCGTCGACGTGCACGGCATCCGGCTGGTGCTGATGGACTCCTCGCGCGGCTCGCTGCGGGCAGGCGGGTTCGACCAGGTCCGGATGCTGCGTTCGGCGCTGGACTCCGCGGCCGCCGACCGGTCGATCCGCGGGGTCGTCGTCGCGATGCACCACCCGGTGAAGGACCCGAGCCCGACCGGCAACTCCCAGCTCGGCGACCGGAAGGAAGCCACCCTGCTGACCCAGTGGCTGACCGGGTTCGAGCAGGCGTCGGGCAAACCGGCCGCTTCGGTGGCTTCGCACGCCGGCGTGTTCTCGCTGTCGCGCGTGGACGGCGTGCCGTACCTGGTCAACGGCAACTCCGGCAAGACACCCGCGGCCGCGCCCGGCGACGGCGGGTTCGTCGGCTGGACGCTGCTGCGCGTCGACCCGGCCGACCGCGCCCAGCCGGTGCGGTTCGAGACGCGGCCGAACGTCGACTCGCTGACCGTCTCCGGGCCGTCCTCGCTGGCCCGCGGCGAACGCGCGGTCGTGCGCGCCTCCCTGCGGCAGGGCACCCGGGACGTGCCGGTGGCGTACCCGGTGAGCGCGGACTGGTCGGTCGGCTGGGGCGTCGTTTCGTTCGACCCGGCTTCGGGCGTGCTGACGGCGTTGCGGCCGGGGGTCGCGCGGCTTTCGGTGACGGTCAACGGGGTGACGCGGACGCTGGTCGTGACCGTGCGCGGCTAATCCGTTCGGTTTTTGTCGGTGCCCGCTCGTATGGTCGGGGGGTGGACGAATCGGAGGACCGGGAACCGGCGCTGGTGCAGGCCAAGGCGCTGGTGAAGCGCTTCGGCGAGTTCGAGGCCGTGCGCGGGATCGACGTCGAGGTGCGGCGCGGCGAGTCGTTCGGCTTCCTCGGCCCGAACGGCGCCGGCAAGTCGTCGACGATGCGGATGATCGCGTGCGTGTCACCCCGCACCGACGGCGACCTCCGCGTGCTGGGGCTGGACCCGGAGGTGGCCGGGCCGCGGATCCGCGCGCGCCTGGGGGTCGTGCCGCAGCAGGACAACCTGGACGTCGAGCTGACGGTCCGGGAGAACCTGCTGATCTACGGCCGCTACTTCGGCCTGCCCCGGGCGGCGGCCCGGAGCAAGGCGGACGAGCTGCTGGAGTTCGCGCAGCTGGGCGACCGGGCGGCCGACAAGGTCGACCCGCTGTCGGGCGGCATGAAACGCCGGCTGACGATCGCCCGCTCGCTGGTCAACGACCCGGAGCTGCTGCTGCTCGACGAGCCCACGACCGGGCTCGACCCGCAAGCCAGGCACCTGCTGTGGGACCGCCTGTTCCGGCTGAAGGCCCAGGGCACGACGCTGATCGTGACGACGCACTACATGGACGAAGCGGAGCAGCTGTGCGACCGGCTGGTGGTGATGGACCACGGGCGCATCGCGGCGGAGGGCTCACCGGCGGAGCTGATCGCCCGGTACTCGACGCGCGAGGTCGTCGAGCTGCGGTTCGCACCGGGGGAGCAGGTGTCCGCGGCCGAGCAGGTCGAGGGGCTGGCGGAGCGGGTGGAGGTGCTGCCGGACCGGGTGCTGCTGTACAGCGACAACGGCGAGGACACCTTGGAGCACGCACATTCCCGCGGCCTGCGGCCGCTGTCGAGCCTGGTGCGCCGCAGTTCGCTGGAGGACGTGTTCCTGCGCTTGACCGGCCGGACGCTGGTGGACTGATGACCACCGTCGAACCCACCGGCCGCGTCGTCGGCCTCTGGCAGGGCGCCTGGCTGCGCGTCGAGGGGTACTGGACCTGGTACCGCCGCCACTGGCTGTCCACTTTGTACTCCACCGGCCTCCAGCCGGTCCTCTTCCTCGCCGCGATGGGCCTCGGCTTCGGCTCGCAGGTCCGGCCCGGCGCGGTCACCGGCGGCCTGTCCTACCTCCAGTACATCGCGCCGGCCCTGCTCGCCGCCGGTGCCGCGCAGCAGGCCGTCGGCGATTCGAGCTACCCCGTGCTGTCCGGGTTCAAGTGGCAGAAGGACTACCTCGCCGTCACGGCCACCCCCGTGTCGCCGGGCCAGGTCCTCGGCGGCCACCTGATCTGGACGGCCCTGCGCCTGACCCTCGCCGGCGCGATCTACGCGTTCGTCGCGCTGTTCTTCGGCGCCTGGACCGGGCCGGGCGTGCTGCTGGTGATCCTCGTCGGCACGGTCACCGGGCTCGCCTGCGCCACGCCGATCACCGCGCTGGCGGCGCGGACGTACGACGAGGGCCAGCGGTTCGGGATCATCTTCCGGTTCGTCGTGATGCCGATGACGTTGTTCTCCGGCACGTTCTTCCCGATCGCCCAGCTGCCGGCCGCGATCCGCTGGCTCGCCTGGCTCTCCCCGCTCTGGCACGGGACGCAGCTGGCGCGCGGCGCGAGCCTCGGCGGGGTCGGCGGCTGGGCGATGCTCGGCCACTTCGCGGTGCTCGCGGCGTTGTTCGCGGCCGGGTGGGCGGTCGCGCACCGGGCCTTCTACCGGAGGCTGGTGGTCTGATGGTGAGCGTCCAAGCCCCGCCGGCGCGGGCCGGGCTGCTGCTGCGGATCCTGCCGCCCGGGCTGTACGCGGGCCGGGCCCGCATGCTCGTCGAGCGGTCGGTGCGGGTGAGCTGGAACAGCTGGCTGATGTTCCTCTCCGGCGCGGCCGAGCCGTTCCTCTACCTGCTGGCGTTCCAGCTCGGGTTCGGCAAGCTCGTCACCGAGGTGGCGGGCCCGGACGGCCGCCCGATGGGCTACGTCGCGTTCGTCGCGCCGGCGCTGCTGGCGACGTCGGCGATGAACGGCGCGGTCTTCGAGTCGACGTACAACCTGTTCTTCAAGCTGCGGTACGCGAAGCTGTACGACGCGATGCTGGCGACCCCGATCGGCCCGCTGGACATCGCGCTGGGCGAGATCGGCTGGGCGATGACCCGCGGCGGCCTCTACGCGGTGGCGTTCCTCGCGATCGCGGCGGGGATGGGGCTGCTGGCGTCGTGGTGGGCGCTGCTGATGGTTCCGGCGGCGCTGCTGGTCGGCCTGGCCTTTTCGGCGATCGGCATGGCGCTGGTGACGTTCCTCAAGTCGACGGCCCAGTTCGACTACATCGCGCTGGGCCTGATGCCGATGTTCCTCTTCGCGACGACGTTCTTCCCGCTGTCGGTGTACCCGCAGCCGCTGCAGTGGCTGGTCCGCTGCCTCCCGCTCTACCACGCGATCGAGCTGATGCGCGGCCTGGCGACGGGCCTGCTGTCCGGCAGCATGCTCGTCAACCTGGCCTACCTGCTGGTCCTGGGCGCGGTGGGCTTGTGGGCGTCGACGAGGAGGATCGCCAAGCTCCTGCTGACGTGAGCGTCAGCGGGCCGGGTCGGGCGTGCCGCGCGGCACGGAGGCCGCCAGCGCGTCGACCATCCCGTGGCCGTAGAAGCCGTTGAACCCCTCGTACCCCGCGCAGTAGGCGTCCTGGGTCCCGTCGCCGGTGAGGTCGTAGTCGGCCGGGCACGGCATCGGCATCGCCTGGGCGTCCAGCGTCCGCCGCAGCTGCCGCGGCCCGGCGGTGGGCAACGCCGACGCGAGCAGCGCCAGCACCCCGGTGACGTGCGGCGCGGCCATCGACGTCCCGCACAGCGGCGCGTAACCGCCGGGCACCGTCGAAAGGACGCACTGGCCGGTCTCCCCGCCGGGAGCCGTGACGTCGATCACGCCCAGCCCGTACGAGCTGTAGCCCGCCTTCACCCGGTCCGAGCCGACGGCGGACACCGCGACGACGTCCCGCAGCGCGGCCGGGAGCGCTTCGCACCCGGACCCGGCCCCGGGGGTGCCGGAGCGCGCCGACGGCGTCAGGTCGACGGCCTCGTTCGTCGCCGCCGCGACGTTCAGCGTCCCGGCCGACGTGCTGTACTCCACCGCCCGCGCCAGGACCTCGTGCACCACCCCGCGGTCGTCGCCGCGGATGCACGACAGCGTCCACGGGTTCACGAAGAAGCTGCTGTTCGTCAGCCGCAGGTGCCGCGCCGCCGCCCACATCAGGCCGCACACCGCGGCCTCGGGATCGGCGTAGCCGCGGTCGTCGATCACCTTCACCGACGCCACGCGGACGCCGGGCGCGACGCCCGTCACCCCGTGCCCGTCGTCGGCCGCCGCGATGATCCCCGCCACGTGCGTGCCGTGCACCGACGTCGTCGGCGACCAGGCTGCCGGCGCGCGGTCGGGCGCGCCGGTCAGGCAGCCCGCGGAGTCGTCGCGGTCGAGGGCGCCGGTCAGGTCCGGGTGGTCCGGGTCGATGCCCGAGTCGAGGACGCCGACGACGACGTCGCGGCGGCCGGCCGACGCGCCCGGCGCGCGGCCCGCGTTGATCATCCGCATGTCCCACTGCTGCCCGCTCAGGTCCGCGGTGGGCACGCGAGCCGGGTCGGTGACGGGCAGCGCAGCCCGCGCGGGCTGCGGCCGGACCTCGGTGGCGCGCTGCGCGGCCAGCCGCTCGGCCTGGGCGCTGAACGCCCGGTCGAGCCCGATCCGCGCGCCGAACGCCGGGTCGCCCGACGTGGCGACCGCCACGGCGATCTGCGGGTAGTAGACGGTGGTGGTGCCGCAGGCGGCGGTGACCTGCTCGCGGGCGGCGGGCTCGGCGGTGCCGCGGTCGAAGGCGACGACGTAGCGCAGGGCCCGGCCGTGGCCGCATTCGGGCGCGTCGGCCGCCGCCGGACCGGCGGTGACGCATCCCGAAAGCACCAGTACGGTGCACACGGCCGCTCGCAGTGGCCGCGCCAGCAGGGACACCGGACCTCCCACCGGATGCAGGAACCGTGGGTGCCGGCGCGCGAGATCCCGGTCACCCCGAGCCGCACGGTAGCCACCCCGTGCCCGGCGGACAAGCGATCCGGCCAAGTTCCCCCGGCCGGTGGGCCCGCGGCGCACCCGGCGGCGTGGGCGGAGGTACCGAGTACACCGGAGCAGTCACCCGGTGTGGGATACTCGGGGTGGCCGCTGGGCCGCGGGGCGCACGTGAGAGGTGCTGCCTGCGGTGTTGTGGCCCGGTGATGTGCGCGATCTCCCGCGACTCGTCGCCGCCCGCGGACCGGGCGGCTGGACGACGTGGCGGGCGGCCCGGGGGCCGCGAGTGCCGCGCACAGCGCCGAGCAGACCTTTGACCGGGTTGCGCGCCGCCGGCTGCGGTGGTGCGGCGCCCGGTCGTCGGGCAAGGATTCCCGTCGCTGGTGACCACCACGGCGGAACGAACAGAAAGGGGCCCCTGCGCGGCCGCGTCCCTGCCGGTGTGAACCGGCAGACGCGCCCGGGGGCGGAGGAGACACATGTCGAACGCGGAAACACCCGCCGAGCACACCGGCGGGAATCCCGCCACACCCACGGGCGGCCCGCTGGCCGACCTGCCGCCCCGGATCCGGGTGCACGCGCTGGCGAAGCTGCTGGAAAAGCACAGCCGGGACGTCCTCGCCCAGCTCGCCGAGCTGGGGGAAAGCGTGCGCAGCGCGCAGTCGAGCGTGACCCGGGACGTGGCGCTCAAGGTGGCTGAGGCCTTCGCACCCGCCGAGGGTGAGCAGCCGGCCGGGACGGCCACGACCGGCCAGGACCAGGCGGCCGGTCAGGACAGCGCCCGCCAGGGCAGTGCTGGCCAGGACACCGGCGGCCAGGGCCGTGCCGGTCATGACAGCGCAGGCCATGGCACTGCCGGTCAGAGCACCGCCCGTCAGGGCAATGCCGGTGAAGACACCGCCCGCCAGGGCAGTGCCGGTCAGAGCACCGTCGGCCGGGACACCGCTGGTCAGGGCACCGCCAGCCGGGGCACCGTCGGTCGGGACACCGCCAACCAGGGCAGCGCCGACCAGGCATCCGCCCGGCAGAGCGCCGACCAGGGCAGCGCCGACCAGGCACCCGCCCGGCAGGCCGCCGGCCGGGGCGCCAATCAGCCCTTCTCCCAGCCGGCCGCCGCCGGCCACACCGCCGAGCAGGGCCAGGCCCCCGCGGCCCGGCCCGCCGAGGCCGAGAAGCCGCGCCCGCGACAGAAGACCCGCGCGCACCTGCCGGTCTTCGCCGCGCCGTCGCCGGTCTTCCTGCCGCCGGAGCCCGCCGAGCCCGCGGCCAAGCCGGCCCGCAAGCCCGCCGACCCGTTCGCGGAGCCGGAGCCCCGGCCGGAGGCGCGCACCCGTCCCGAGCCCGAGCCGGCCGAGGACGACACCGAGGACACCTCGCCCGCCGCCGACACCGGCGTCGACGACGACGATGACGCCGGCAGCCGCCGTCGCCGCCGCCGGGGCCGTCGCGGCCGTGGCCGCGGCAAGGGCGCCGAAGGCGGCGACGAGACCGCCGAGAACGAGGACCAGGCCGAAGAGCAGCCGCGCCGGAGGTCCCGCAACGGGGACGAAAAGCCCGAAGCGGACGCCGAAGAGGCCGAGGAAGCCGCCGAGTCGGACTCCGACGGCGACGAGGGCGAGGGTGGCAGCAAGCGCCGTCGCCGCCGCCGTCGCCGCAAGGGCTCGGACGGCGACGAGGCCGAGACCACCGACGACCCGCCCAACACCGTCACGCACGTCCGCCAGGCCAAGGCCGAGCAGGCCGAGCGCGAGCGCCCGGCGCGCGACGAGGTGCGCAGCGTCCGCGGGTCGACCCGCCTGGAGGCCAAGCGCCAGCGCCGCCGCGACGGCCGCGAGGCGGGCCGCCGCCGCGCCCCGATCCTGTCCGAGGCCGAGTTCCTCGCCCGCCGCGAGTCGGTCGAGCGCACGATGGTCGTCCTCGAGAAGGGCGACGCGACGCAGATCGCCGTCCTCGAGGACGGCGTGCTGGTCGAGCACTTCGTGACGCAGTCGGGCTCCGGCTCGATCGTCGGCAACGTCTACCTCGGCCGCGTCCAGAACGTGCTGCCGAGCATGGAGGCGGCGTTCATCGACATCGGCCGCGGCCGCAACGCCGTGCTCTACGCCGGCGAGGTCGACTGGGACGCCGCCGGGCTGGAGGGCAAGGCCCGCAAGATCGAGCAGGCGCTGTCCACCGGCGACTCCGTGCTGGTCCAGGTCACCAAGGACCCGGTCGGGCACAAGGGCGCCCGGCTGACCACGCAGATCTCGCTGCCCGGCCGCTTCCTGGTGTACGTCCCCGCGGGCGGCGCCACCGGCATCTCCCGCAAGCTGCCGGAGAACGAGCGCCGCCGGCTCAAGGACATCCTCAAGCGGATCGTCCCGGAGGACGCGGGCGTCATCATCCGCACCGCCTCCGAGGGAATCGGCGAGGAGGAGCTGGGCCGCGACGTCGACCGCCTGAAGGCGCAGTGGGACGTCATCAAGGAGAAGGCCGCCGCCGGTTCCGGTAAAAAGGGCGGCGCGCCGACCATGCTCTACGAAGAGCCGGACCTGCTGGTCAAGGTCGTGCGCGACCTCTTCACCGAGGACTTCGCCAAGCTGGAGATCCAGGGCAACCGCTCCTGGGAGACCATCAACGACTACGTCCGGCACGTCGCGCCGGAGCTCACCGAGCGCCTCAAGCGCTACACCGGCACCGGCGACGCGTTCGCCGACCACCGGATCGACGAGCAGATCACCAAGGCGCTCGACCGCAAGGTCTGGCTGCCCTCGGGTGGTTACCTGGTCATCGACCGCACCGAGGCGATGACGGTCATCGACGTCAACACGGGCAAGTTCACCGGATCGGGTGGCAACCTCGAGGAGACGGTGACCCGCAACAACCTGGAGTCGGCGGAGGAGATCGTCCGCCAGCTCCGGCTGCGGGACATCGGCGGCATCATCGTGATCGACTTCATCGACATGGTGCTCGAGTCCAACCGCGAGCTGGTGCTGCGCCGCCTCACCGAGTGCCTCGGCCGCGACCGCACGCGCCACCAGGTCGCCGAGGTCACCTCGCTCGGCCTGGTGCAGATGACCCGCAAGAAGATCGGCACGGGCCTGCTGGAGGCGTTCTCGACGCCGTGCGAGCACTGCAAGGGCCGGGGCGTGCTCGTCTCGACCGAGGTGCAGCGCACGGGCGGCGGCGGTGGCGGCCACAACCACGGCGGGAACGGCAACGGCGGCGGTGGCAACACCGGCGGCGGCGGTGGCGGCGGGGAGAAGAGCTCCCGCCGGTCGCGGGGCCGCGGCAAGGCCGAGGAGGCCCCCAAGGAGCCGGCCGAGGCCGCGAAGGCCGAGGTCCACGCCGTCCCGACCCCGGAGCAGCGCGAGTCGATCGCGTCGGCCGTGGCGGCGATGGCCAACGCCTCGAAGGCGGCCAAGGAGCACGACCACGGCGCGCTGAACGGCGACGGGCCCGCCCCGGAGCCGGCCAGGGAGATCGCCGGGACCCCGGCGACCACGGAGGCCGACGAGACGCCGGTGGCGGCCGAGTCGCCCGCCGAGCCCGCCCAGGAGGTCGCCGGCACCCCGGTGACCACCGAGGCGGACGAGGCCCCGGTGCCGCAGGACGAGGAGCCCGAGGTCGAGCGGACCCCGGCGCCGGAACCGGCGGAAGAGCCGGTCACGGCGGCGGAGCCCGAGGTCAGCGTGCCCGAACCGGCCGCGCGCTCCACCCGGCGCCGTCCGCGCCGGGCCGCGTCGCGCCCGGCGGGACCGCCGGTGCACGCCTCCGACCAGAGCAAGTGAACGACTAGGGGACCCCGGTGGTAACGCACCGGGGCACCCCACGTAACCTGTAGTACGGCCTGCCACCAGAGCAGGTCGCTGCGCGAGTCCAGGACCGCCGTCTCCACCAGGTGGGCCGGTCGCGCGGGCCCCCACCCATTGTCGAGTAATGCAGGAGACTTCCGTGTCGGCGTACGCGATCGTCAAGACCGGCGGCAAGCAGTACAAGGTGGCCGTCGGCGACGTCGTCGAGGTCGAGAAGCTCGAGGGCGAGCCGGGCACCGAGCACATCCTCCCCGCCGTTTTGTACGTCGACGGTGGCGAGGTCACCACGGACGCGGACGCGCTGGCGAAGGTCTCGGTCACCGGCAAGGTCGTCGAGCAGACCAAGGGTCCGAAGATCCGGATCCACAAGTTCAAGAACAAGACGGGCTACCACAAGCGCCAGGGTCACCGGCAGAAGCTGACCCGCGTCGAGGTCACCGCCATCTCCCTGTAAGGGCTTCTCCGGATCTTCGTTCGTTCAGAAAGAGGACTGAGCTATGGCTCACAAGAAGGGTGCGTCCAGCTCCCGCAACGGTCGTGACTCGAACGCGCAGCGCCTCGGCGTCAAGCGCTTCGGCGGCCAGCAGGTCAACGCCGGCGAGATCCTGATCCGCCAGCGCGGCACCAAGTTCCACCCCGGCGTCAACGTCGGCCGTGGCGGCGACGACACGCTGTTCGCGCTGGCCACCGGTGCGGTCCAGTTCGGCGAGAAGCGTGGCCGCAAGACGGTCAACATCGTGCCGTCGGAAGCCTGATTCGGCTTCTTTCTAGACCTCTGACGAGGGGTGGGGCCGGAATATCCGGTGCCACCCCTCGTTTGTTTTGTTCGTAGCTTATTCAGAAGACACTGTCGTTGAGTGAAGTGAGGCGAAGTCATGGCGTCCCGGTTCGTGGACCGCGCGGTCATCCACCTGACCGCCGGTGACGGGGGCAACGGCTGCGCCTCGGTGCACCGCGAGAAGTTCAAGCCGCTCGGCGGCCCGGACGGCGGCAACGGCGGCAACGGCGGCGACGTCCTGCTGGTCGTCGACCCGAACGTGCACACCCTGCTCGACTTCCACTTCCGTCCGCACGCCAAGGCGGGCAGCGGCAAGATGGGCCAGGGCGGCAACCGCGCCGGCGCGGCGGGGGAGACCCTGGTGATGAAGGTGCCGTCCGGCACCGTCGTGTTCACCGAAGACGGCGAGATGGTCGCCGACCTCATCGGCCCGGGCACCACGTTCGTCGCGGCGCAGGGCGGCCGCGGGGGCCTCGGCAACGCGGCGCTGTCGTCGAAGGCCCGCAAGGCCCCCGGCTTCGCGCTGCTGGGCGAGCCCGGCGAGGCTCGCAACCTGGTGCTGGAGCTGCGCTCGGTCGCCGACGTCGGTCTGCTCGGCTTCCCGTCCGCGGGCAAGTCGTCGCTGATTTCGGTGCTGTCCGCGGCCAAGCCGAAGATCGCCGACTACCCGTTCACCACGCTGGTGCCGAACCTCGGCGTCATCACCGGCGGCGAGACGGTGTTCACGATGGCCGACGTGCCCGGCCTGATCCCCGGCGCGTCCGAGGGCAAGGGCCTGGGCCTCGACTTCCTCCGCCACATCGAGCGCTGCGCCGTGCTGGTGCACGTGGTCGACTGCGCCACGCTGGAGCCGGGCCGCGACCCGCTGTCCGATGTGGACGCTCTGGAAGCGGAGCTGGCCAAGTACACCCCGGGTCTCGGCGGCAAGCTCGAAGAGCGTCCGCGCGTGGTCGTGCTCAACAAGATCGACGTCCCGGAGGCGGCCGAGCTCGCCGAGTTCGTCCGGCCGGAGTTCGAGGCCCGCGGCCTGCAGGTCTTCGAGGTCTCGACCGCTTCCCGCAAGGGCCTGCGCGAGCTGACGTTCGCGCTCGCGGCGGTCGTCGAGAAGTACCGCGAGGCGCAGCCGGTGCTGGAGCCGGAGAAGATCGTCCTGCGGCCGCTCGCCGTCGACGACTCCGGGTTCACCGTCGAGGTCGACCCCGAGGAAGAGGGCGCGTTCATCGTGCGCGGCAGCCGCCCGGAGCGGTGGATCCGCCAGACCGACTTCGGCAACGACGAGGCCGTCGGCTACCTGGCCGACCGGCTCGAGCGGCTCGGCGTCGAGGAGAAGCTGGCCAAGCTCGGCGCGGTGCCGGGCAGCCCGGTGACGGTCGGCGACGTCCAGTTCGAGTGGGAGCCGTCGACGCCCGCGGTGGCGATGCACCTGTCCGGGCGCGGCACCGACGTCCGGCTGGAGCGCAACGACCGCGTCGGCGCGGCCGAGCGCAAGGAGGCCCGCCGGATCCGCCGCGACGGCACCGGCGAGGACGACGACCTGGACTTCGACGCGTGAGCGGGACGCGCGAAGCGATCGCCGCGGCCCGACGTCTGGTCGTCAAGGTCGGCTCGTCGGCCCTGACCACGGCGGGCAGCGGCCTCGACGTGGCGAGGCTGGACGCGCTGGTCGACGCGATCGCCGAGCGCGTGTCCCGCGACGCGCAGATCGTGCTGGTGTCCTCGGGCGCGATCGGCGCCGGCCTCGCCCCGCTTTCCCTGGGCAAGCGTCCCCGCGACCTGGCGACTCAGCAGGCGGCGGCGAGCGTGGGGCAGCTGGCGCTGGCGCACGCGTACGCGGAGTCGTTCGGCCGGTATTCGCTGACGGTCGGCCAGGTGCTGCTCACTTCGGACGACGTCGTCCGCCGGTCCCACTACCGCAACGCGCAGCGCACGTTCTCGCGGCTGCTGGCGCTGGGCGCGGTCCCGGTGGTCAACGAGAACGACACCGTGGCTACGGAAGAGATCCGTTTCGGCGACAACGACCGCTTGGCGGCGCTGGTCGCGCACCTGATCGGCGCGGACGCGCTGGTCCTGTTGTCCGATGTGGACGGTCTGTACGACGGCGACCCCCGCGACGGCGCGACCCGCAAGCTGACGGAAGTCCTGTCGGAGTCCGATGTGGACGGAATCTCGGTCGGCATGTCCAGCTCCGGCCTGGGAACGGGTGGCATGGTCTCGAAGCTGGCCGCCGCCCGCACGGCGGCGGGAGCGGGCATCCCGGTCCTCCTGGCGGCGGCTTCGGAAGCTTCGGCGGCGTTGACGTCGGCGTCCCCGGGAACGGCGTTCGCCCCGGCGGACACGCGCTTGTCGGCCCGCAGGTTCTGGCTGGGCTACGCGGCGGACACGACGGGAACGCTCCGCTTGGACGACGGCGCGGTGACGGCGGTGGTCCGCCGCCGCAGGTCGTTGCTGGCGGCGGGGATAACGGGCGTGGAGGGCGAGTTCCAGGCGGGCGACGTGGTCGACCTGGTCGACGCGAAGGACCGCCCGGTGGCCCGCGGAGTGGTGGCGTTCGACGCGACGGAGCTCCCGGACTTGATCGGCCGGTCATCGCCAGAGCTCCCGGAGGAGCAGCGGAGAGAGGTCGTCCACGCCGACGACCTGGTCCCCCTGCGCCGCTGACCCGGGCCCCGGCTCGCCACCGCCCAACGCTCGCCTGATGCCGCGCCGCCGCGGTCCCCGACTCTGCACCGCCGGCTGGACCGCCGCCCATGGCTCGGCTGATGTCGCGCTGCCGCGGTCTCGCCGCACGTCGCATGGCCGACTGCGCACTCGCCGGCGGCCCCCGCGCGGCTGACCCCGCCGCCCCTACTGGCCCCGCCCTGACCGGCACTCTCCCGTGGAAGTGCCCGCCGTCATCAGCCCAGCGAGACCAGCCGGGCACCGCCGTCGGCTTCCAACACCGTTCCCGTCAGGTTCCGGTTCGTCGCCGCCAGCGCCACCACCTCTGCCACTTCCTCAGCCGTCGCCACGCGCCGCGCCGGGATCGAAGCCGCCGTCTGCGCGAAGAAGCCCTCCCGCACCTCCGCCGGGAACCCGCTCCACCACGCCGTGTCCACCACCCCCGGCGAAACCGCGTTGACCCGCCGCGGCGCCAGCTCCACCGCCAGCGGCTTGACCAGCCCCTCGATCGCCGCGTTCAGCGCGCCGATCCCGGCCGTGCCCGCCATCGCCGCCCGGGCCGTGATCGCGCTGAGCAGCGTGATCGACCCGTCCGCGGCCAGGTGCGGCAACACCGCCTGGACCGTCGTCAGGTGCGCCCAGAACTTCGCGTCGAAGGCCCGCCGCAGCATCGCCAGGTCCAGCGAACCGATCGGCCCCATGCCTTCCACGCCGGACAGACTCACCACCAGCACGTCGACCGCCCCCAGCGACGACGCCAGCGCGTCCATCGCCGTGGCGTCGCCGCCGTCGGCCTGGTGCCCGGTCAGCTCCGGGTCGCTCGCGGCGACGTCGTCCAGCCGCTCCTTGCCCCGTCCGGTGACGTGGACGGTGTACCCCTGCTCGTGCAGCCGCCGCGCGGTCGCCAGGCCGATGCCCGAGGTGCCGCCGGCGACGAGTGCGATGCTCATGCTCTGTTCCCCATTTCGAACCGGTACGTCTCGTTTCGAAATCGACGCTACCATCGGATCTCATGACCGACCAGTCCCGCCCCGGCCGCAAGCGCAGCGAGCAGAGCCGGCTGGCGATCCTCGCCGCCACGCTCGACCTGGTCGCGGAGGCGGGTTACGGCACGTTGACCGTCGAAGGCATCGCCGCGCGCTCCGGCGTCGGCAAGCAGACGATCTACCGCTGGTGGCCGTCGAAGGCCGACGTCCTCCTCGACGCGCTAGCGACGAAAGCCGACCTGCAGATCCCGATCCCCGACGAGGGGTCGTTCCGCGCCGACCTCGAGCACTTCCTCGGCAGCACGTTCGAACTGGGGGAGAAGAACCAGGTCGCGGACACGCTCCGGGCGCTGATGGCGCAGGCGCAGATCGACCCGGAGTTCGGCAAGCGGTTCCGCGAAGACTTCCTGTACCGCCGCCGCGAAGCGCTGGGCACGATCGTCGACCGCGCTCGCGAGCGCGGCGAACTGCCCGCGGGCGTCGCGCCCGGCACGGTCATCGACGTCGTGTTCGGCACGCTCTGGTACCGGCTCCTCGCGACGCGGGAGCCGATCGGCCGCGGCGTGGCCGGTGAGCTGGTGACGCTGCTAGCGGGTCACGGCGCCTCGACCGCGGAAATCCGGTAGCGGGCCACCGACGCGTCGAGGATCTGTGCCGCCTGGTCGTCCGACGGCCCGGAGCCCCGGAAGCGCTCGAGGTCCGCATCGGACTCCCAGCGCTCGTACACGGTGATGCGGCCGGGGTCGAGCAGGTCGGCGCCCAGCGCGTACTCCAGGCAGCCGGGTGCCTCCCGCGCGAGGCGGACGGCCTCGCCGCAGCTCTCGAGGTAGGCGTCCCGGCGGTCGGGGACGACCCGCAACCAGCCCGCGATGATGATCACGACGCGATCCGATCGGCTTTGATGGTGAGCAGCAGCCGCGTCTGGTCCCGGCCGCCCCACCACGGGTACGGGCCGCCGAGGTAGCGCTGCGACAGCTTCTCGATGTGCTCGACGGCGCCTTCCTCGGTCATCTCGAGGACCCGCCCGCGGATGGCGTAGTAGCGCGACGGCCGCTCGCGGTCGGCGACGTTGAGCGCCACCCGCGGGTCGCGCGCGATGTTGCGCTGCTTCTGGTGGCCCAGCACGGTGTTGACGAGGATGTGCGTGCCGTCGGTGTCCACCCAGGTCTGGGTGAGCTGCGGCGAGCCGTCGGGCATCAGCGTCGACAGGAAGCAGAGGCTGGGCTCGCGCAGCAGGGCGAGCAGATCGCCGGGCAGTTCCACAGTGGTCTCCCGCTAGAGCTGGTCGGGCGCTTCGATGCCGAGCAGGGAAAGCCCGAGCGCGAGCGTGTGCGACGTCAGCGTAGTCAACCTCAGCCGTGACGCGCGCAGTGAAGGCGTGGGCGCTTTCAGGACGTGACATTCCTCGAAGAACCGGGAGAACGTGACCGCCGTCTCGTACAGGTACGTGCAGAGCTTGTGCGGCGCGTAGCCGTCCGTCGCGGCTTTCAGCGCTTCGCCGAACCTGAGCAGCTTCAACGCCAACGCCCGTTCCGCCGGCGCTTCCAGCAGGATTTCCGTGCCGTCGGGCACACCGCCCGCCTTGCGGAGGATCGACTGCGTCCGCGCGTGCGCGTATTGCAGGTAGACCGAGGTGTTGCCCTCCTTGGCGAGCATCCGGTCCCAGGCGAAGACGTAGTCGCGCTCGCGGTCGCCGGACAGGTCGGCGTACTTGACCGCGCCGGTGCCCACCGCGCGGGCGACCTCGGCCTGCCCGGCCGCGTCCAGCTCACTGCGTTCGGCGACGACCGCGGCCGCCTGCGTCACGGCTTCGGTGAGCAGGTCGGCGAGCTTGACCGTGTCGCCGGCCCGGGTCCGCATGGTCTTGCCGTCGGCGCCCAGCACCGTGCCGAAGCCGATGTGCTCGGCGTGCCCGGTCAGCCAGCCGGCCGCGCGGCAGACGGCGAACACCATCGCGAAGTGCTGCGCCTGCGGGGCCCCGACGACGTAGAGCAGGTCGGTCGCGCCGCGTTCGGCCGTCCAGTACCGGGCGGTGGCCAGGTCGGTCGCCGCGTACCCGTAGCCGCCGTCGCGCTTGCGGACGATCAGCGGCAGCCGGTCACCCTCGCGGTTGCGGAACCCTTCGGGGAACACGCAGATCGCGCTGTCGCTGACCTCGGTCAGCCCGGCTTTCTCGAGGTCGTCGACCACTGCGGCGAGGTACGGGTTGTAGAAGCTCTCGCCGTAGATGTCCTCGTCCGTCAGCGAGATCCCGAGCAGCGCGTAGACCTCGTTGAAGTGCCGCGTCGACTCGGCGATCAGCTCCCGCCAGACGCCGAGCGTCTCTTCGTCGCCGCTTTGCAGCAGCACGACACGCTCGCGCGCGCGAGTCGCGAACGCGTCGTCGGTGTCGAACTTCCGGCGTGCCTCGCGGTAGAAGGCGTCGAGGTCGGCGATGGCGCTCCGGCCGGCCGAGACGTCGAGCAGGTGCTCGATGAGCATGCCGAACGGCGTGCCCCAGTCGCCGAGGTGGTTGTGCGGCAGCACTTCGTGCCCGGCGAACCGCAGCAGCGGCGCGAGCGCGTCGCCGATCACCGTCGTGCGCACGTGCCCGACGTGCATCTCCTTGGCGACGTTCGGGCTGCTGTAGTCCAGCGCGATCCGCCGTGGCGCCGGGGTTTCCGGCACCCCGAGACGCGGGTCGCCGAGCAGCGCGGCGGTCCGGTTTTCGAGCCATTCCTTGCGCAGCAAGAAGTTGAGGAACCCGGGCCCGGCGATCTCGGGCGGCTCGGCGATGCCGTCGAGCTGCAGCGCCCCGGCGATCAGCCCGGCGACCTCGCGCGGCGGCAGGCCGAGCCGTTTGCCCAGGCTCATCGCGAGGTTGGCCTGGTAGTCGACGCCCGCGCGCGGCGACGCCTGGACCAGCGCCTGCTCCGGCGTGAGTTCGACGTCGAATGCCCGGCCAGCGGCGGCCACCACGCGGCGGGCCAGCTCCTCGGTAACGTCGGCGGTCTGCTGCACGGTGTCCCTCCTTCGGCTCGGTCTCGGGAAACGCAGCGTAGCGAGCGTGACCGGCCGGTGACGAAGGGTTTACCGCAGCTCGCTGCCCTTCGTTTCGGGCAGCGTGAGGATGACGGCGAACGCGATCGCCGCGCCCACGGCGACGTACCAGAAGTAGAGCGTCTGCGAGACCGTGCCGAAGAGCGTGATGAGCAGCGGCGCGGTGCCACCGAAGATCGCGACGGTCAGGTTGTACCAGGCGCCGATCCCCAGCCCGCGCAGTTCGGTGGGGAACAGCTCGCTCATGATGGCCGGCGCGATCGACGTCATCGCCGTGTACAGCCCGAGCCCGACGCAGAACACCACGAGCAGGCCGCCGACGTTCGGGCCGATCAAAGTGGACAGCGGCACGACGACCACCGCGGTCACCCCGGACCAGACCAGCAGCTGCGGCTTCCGCCCGACCCGGTCGGCGAGGGCACCCATCGGGTACTGCAGCGCGATGAACAACGCCGTGCCGACCGACAGCGCGAGGAAGACCGCGTCGGCGTCCGCGTGCCGGTTCTTCACCGCGAACGACGTCAGCGCGCTGAAGAACGTGTAGTAGCAAAGCGTCGAGAGCATCGTGAAGCCGACGAGCCTGCCGACGGCCTTGGGGTGGTGCGTCAGCGTGGTCAGCAGCGGCCGTTCGAGCTTGCGCGCCTTGGTCTTCGTTTGTTCGAACAGCTCGGTCTCGGAGAGGCTCCGGCGCAGCCACAGCCCGACCAGGCCGAAGACGCCGCCCAGCAGGAACGGCAGCCGCCAGCCCCAGGACGCGAGCTGCGCCTTGTCGAGCGTCCGGGCCAGGACGAACCCGAGCACGGTCGCGATCAGCACGGCCGTTCCGGTCGAGATGTAGAAGAACGCCGAGTACCGGCCGCGACGCTCCGGCGGCGCGATCTCGCCCAGGTAGGCCGACGCGTTGGACACCTCCCCGCCGAGCGACAGCCCCTGCGCGACGCGGGCGAGCAGCAGCAGGATCGGCGCGAGCCAGCCCACTTGCGAGAACGTCGGCAGCAGCCCGATCGCCACCGACCCGCCCGCCATGAGCAGGATGGTGAGGATCATGGCCGGCTTCCGGCCGCGCGTGTCCGCGAAGCGCCCGAGCAGGACCCCGCCAGCGGGCGGAAGAAGAACGCGAGCGCGTAGGTGGCGAACGTGTTGATCAGGGCCAGGGTGTCGTTCCCGGAGGGGAAGAACGCGCCGGCGAAGTAGATGCTGAACGTCGCGTAGATCGTCCAGTCGAACCACTCCAGCGCGTTGCCCGCGCTCGCCGCTAACAGCTTGCGCACCGGCAGCCGGTGCCGCTGGGATGCCTGCACGGTGGACTCGGTCATGGCGGCCTCCACGTCACCCGAAGGTGGACGGGACTTTGCCACATCCGTTCGCAGTCCGAAAGGTTCCGACTGTCCTCCCTTCCCCTACGCCGTGCTCGCCAGCGCGAACGGCAGGACCGCGGGCGCCCCGGCCCGCCGCAGCAGGCGCGCGGCCAGCGTCATCGTCCAGCCCGTGTCGATGACGTCGTCGACGAGCAGCACCGGCCCGGCCGGCAGGATCCCCGCGAGGTCGGCCGGCATGCTCAGCCGCCGCCACAGGTCCGCCAGCCGTTGCGCACTGTTCGCTTGACGCGGCGGCGGGCCTTCCGCGTCGAGCGCGCCGAGGAAGTCCAGCTTGCCGATCTCGGCCAGCCGCGTCGCGAGGCTGTACACGAGCTGCGGCCGCGTCTCCGACGGGACGGCGACCACCGCCACCGGCCGGTCCGTCCACTGCCACCCGGCGAGCACCTGCACGCACGCCTTGAACACCGAGTCCGGCACCTCGCCGTCCTTCGCCTGGGGACCGACCAGCTCGCGCAGCCGGTTGCCCCAGCCGACGTCGGTGAGCCGCCCGAGCACCTGGCCCGGCTCGGCCTGGTCGTCGGCGCCGATCCGGCCGGAGACCGGAACGTCCAAAGAGGACATCCCGGTGGGCCACTGCTTCCGGGGCGCGACCTCGACACCCGGCCGCTGCAGCCGTTCGCGGGTCGCCTCGGCGACCTCGTCGGACACCGTCGTGTCCCAGTGCTGCCCGGTGCAGTTGTCGCACCGCCCGCACGGCGCCGCCTCGGGGTCGTCGAGCTGGCGCCGCAGGTACTCCATCCGGCAGCCGTCGGTCGCCAGGTAGCCGAGCATCGCCGTCTGCTCGCGGTCGCGGGCCTCCGCGACCCGCCGGTACCGCCCGCGGTCGTACTCCCAGTCCTCGCCCGTGCTCGTCCAGCCGCCCTTGACGCGCCGCACCGCGCCGTCGACGTCCAGCACCTTGAGCACCATTTCCAGCCGGGACCGCGAAAGCTCGACCGACGGCTCGAGCGCGGCCGTCGACAGTGGACGGTCGGCGTAGGCGAGCGTGTTCAGCACCTGCGTCACCCGCAGCTCGTCCGGGAAGGCGAGCGAGCCGAAGTACGCCCAGATCGCCCGGTCCTCCTCGCCGGGCAGCAGCACGACCTCGGCGCGCTCCACCCCGCGCCCGGCGCGGCCGACCTGCTGGTAGTAGGCGATCGGCGACGACGGGGCCCCGAGGTGCACGACGAACCCGAGGTCGGGCTTGTCGAACCCCATGCCCAGCGCCGACGTCGCGACCAATGCCTTGACGCGGTTGCCGAGCAGGTCGTCCTCGGCCGCCTGCCGGTCGGCCGGGTCGGTCTTGCCGGTGTAGGCCGCGACCGGGTAGCCGCGGTCCTTCAGCAGCGACGCGACGTCGTGCGCCGCCGCCACGGTCAGGCAGTAGATGATCCCGGAGCCCGGGAGCTCGGCCAGGTGGTCGGCGAGCCACGCCAGCCGCGCCTGCGACGTCGGCAGCCGGCACACCGACAACCGCAGGCTCTCCCGGTCGAGGGTGCCGCGCAGCACGAGCGTGTCGGTGCCGGTGCCGAGGCCCAGCTGCTCGGCGACGTCGGTGACGACGCGGTCGTTCGCCGTCGCCGTGGTCGCCAGCACCGGCACACCGTCGGGCAGGTCGCCCAGCAGCGTGCGCAGCCGCCGGTAGTCCGGCCGGAAGTCGTGCCCCCAGTCGGAGATGCAGTGCGCTTCGTCGACCACCAGCAGCCCGGTGCTCGCGGTCAGCTTCGGCAGCACGTTGTCGCGGAAGTCCGGGTTGTTCAGCCGTTCGGGGCTGACCAGCAGGACGTCCACCTCGCCGGCCGCGACCGCCGCCTGCACCTGGTCCCACTCCTGCGGGTTCGCGGAGTTCATCGTCGCCGCGTGGATCCCGGCCCGCGCCGCCGCCGAGATCTGGTTGCGCATCAGGGCGAGCAGGGGCGAGACGATGACCGTCGGCCCGCTGCCCTGTTCGCGCAGCAGCGCCGTGGCCAGGAAGTACACCGCGGACTTGCCCCAGCCGGTGCGTTGCACGACCAGCGCGCGACGCCGCTGGGCGACCAGGGCCTCGATGGCCGTCCACTGGTCTTCGCGCAGCTTCGCCGAGTCGCCGGCCAGTGCCCGGAGGAGGGTCTCGGCGCGGTCGCGGAGGGCTGGGGTGGTGCTGGTCGTGTCCACGTCCCCACGTCTACCCCATGGCACCGACGAACCGGGAATCGGCGGCGTCGCGAACGGACCGTTCGCGACGAATACGGGCCGTTATGTGACCTGAATCACATCTGTTGCCCGGTCGGGCGAGGTGTCCCACTGGACCCGGCTGCGCCGCCCGCGGCTGTATAGGCTCTCCGGTCATGTCACCACGGCGGATCGGGGTCATGGGCGGCACGTTCGACCCCGTGCACCACGGTCACCTCGTCGCGGCCAGCGAGGTCCAGTCCCGGTTCGGGCTCGACGAAGTGATCTTCGTCCCCACCGGCCAGCCCTGGCAGAAGACGAGCCGCCAGGTGACCAGGGCCGAGGACCGCTACCTGATGACGGTCATCGCGACCGCGTCCAACCCGGTCTTCTCGGTCAGCCGCGTGGACATCGACCGCGGGGGCCAGACCTACACCGTCGACACCCTGCGCGACCTCCACGCCGAGTACCCCGAGGACCAGCTCTTCTTCATCACCGGCGCCGACGCCCTCGAGCAGATCCTGACCTGGCACAAGGCCGACGAGCTGTTCGACTTCGCCCACTTCATCGGCGTCACGCGGCCCGGCTACCGGCTCAACTCGCACCACCTGCCCAGCGGCAAGGTCAGCCTCGTCGAGGTCACCGCGATGGCGATCTCCTCGACCGGCTGCCGCGATCGCGTCGAACGCGGGGAGCCGGTCTGGTACCTCGTACCCGACGGCGTCGTCCGTTACATCGCGAAGAAGGATCTCTACCGGAAGAGCGACTGAAGGGTCCCTGGTCGCGGCGGGTACTCTTCTCGGGCGAACCCGATCTGAGAAGGAGCACTGTGGCAGCCACGTCCGAGGCACGAGAGCTGGCCGTAGCGGCCGCACACGCGGCGGCGGACAAGAAGGCCAGCGACGTCGTCGTGCTGGACGTGTCCGAGCAGCTCGTCATCACCGACGCCTTCGTCATCGCCTCCGCGTCCAACGAGCGCCTGGTCGGCGCGATCGTCGACAACGTCGAGGAGAAGCTGCGGGAGAGCGGCCACAAGCCGGTCCGCCGCGAAGGCGCCCGCGAGGGCCGCTGGGTCCTGCTGGACTACGTCGACGTCGTGGTGCACGTGCAGCACGTCGAAGAGCGCACGTTCTACGGCCTCGAACGGCTGTGGAAGGACTGCCCGCGCATCGAGGTGGCCGGACTCGAGGAGCCACCCGCCGACGAGGACCCGGACGTCCCGTGAGCCCGCGGCGGCTTGTGCTCTGGCGCCACGGCGAGACGGACTACAACGCCGCCGGGCGGATGCAGGGTCACCTGGACTCGGCGCTGACCCCGCGCGGGTGGAACCAGGCCCGGTTCGCGGTTCCCGCGCTGGCCCGGTTCTCCCCGGACCTCGTCATCGCGTCCGACCTGCGCCGCGCCACCGACACGGCCACCGTGCTCACCGACGCGATCGGCGTCCCGCTGCGGATCGACAAGCGGCTGCGCGAGACGCACCTCGGCGAGTGGCAGGGCATGACCGGCGCCGAGGTCGACGAGGCCTACCCCGGTGAACGCGCCCGCTGGCGCCGGGACGCGACCTGGGCACCGCCGGGCGGGGAGAACCGCCTCGACGTCGCCGACCGCGCCGGCGAAGTCGTCACCGACCTGCAGCAGGCCAACTCCGGCGCGGGCGAGACCGTGCTGCTGGCCGCGCACGGCGGGCTGATCACGGCGCTCACCGCGCACCTGCTGAACCTGCCGGTGGAGACCTGGCCGTCGCTGGGCGGGATCTCGAACTGCCACTGGGTCGAGCTGGGAGCACGCGACGGGAAGTGGCGCCTGCAGGCCTACAACGCGGGGATGCACGGCTAGCCGATGGGGCCGCGCCTGCTCGTGTTCGGCGATTCGCTGAGCTTTCACGGTCCCGAAGGACCCTGTGCCGCCGACGAACCGCGGCTGTGGCCGAACATCGCGGCCGCCGCGCTCGGCGGCACCGCCGACCTGGTCGCCGGGATCGGCTGGACCGCCCGCGACGCCTGGTGGTCGCTGACCGGCGACCCGCGCGTGTGGGCCGACCTGCACCACGTCGACGCGGTCGTCCTGGCGGTCGGCAGCATGGACACGCTGCCCTCGCCGTTGCCGACCTACCTGCGCACCGGGCTGAAGTACCTGCGACCCGACCCCGTGCGACGCGTGGTGCGCAAGGCTTACCTGTCCGCGCAGCCCCGGCTGTCGGTCGCGTTCCGCGGCCGTCCGGTGGTGCTGCCGGCCAAGCTCACCGTGCAGTACCTCGACACCGCCGTCGGCGCGCTGCGCGTCCTGCGGCCCGAGCTGCCGATCTACGGGTGGCTGCCGTCGGTGCACCGAGCCGCGGCCTACGGGGGCGTGCACACCGCGCGTCCGGCCGCGGAGGCCGCGATGAAGGCGTGGGGCGCGCGGGCCGGGATTCCGTTGCTGGACTTGGAAGCCGTGGTCGGCGAGCACGTCCTGAGCGGCGAGGGCAACCCGGACGGCATGCACTGGGGCTGGAAAGGGCACGCCGCGGTGGGCGAGGCGATGTCCGTGTTGCTGGCGCCGGTGGCGGCCCCCGGCCACGTAGGCTGACGGCGTGTCGGTCGCCGTAGTCACGGATTCCACCGCCCACCTGCCGGAGGGCTTCGCCGAACGGCACGCGGTCCGGGTGGTGCCGCTGCACGTCCTGGTCGACGGCGTGGTTTCCCTCGACGGCGTCGAGACCGGCCCGGCCGCCGTCGCCGAGGCGATGAGCCAGCGCAAGATCGTCACGACCTCGCGCCCGACCCCCACCGAGTTCGTGAAGGAGTTCCGCGCGGCGCTGGCCGACGGTGCCGACGCGATCGTTTCCGTGCACCTGTCGCGCGAGCTGTCGGGCACCTGGGAAGCCGCCGTGCTGGCGGCGCAGGAGGTCGGGCCGGACCGGGTCCGCGTGGTCGACTCGCGCACCACCGCGATGGGCCTGGGCTTCGCCGCGCTGCACGCCGCTTCGGCCGCCTCCGCCGGGGCCGACGCGGCCGAGGTCGAGGCCGCGGCGGTGACCGCCGCCGGGTGCTCGTCGACGCTCTTCGTCGTGGAGACGCTGGACCACCTGCGCCGCGGCGGCCGGATCGGCCCGGCCGCGGCGCTGCTCGGCACGGCGCTGGCGGTGAAGCCGGTGCTGCACATGTCGGACGGCCGGATCCTGCCGCTCGAGAAGGTCCGCACCATGAACCGGGCGCTCGCGCGGCTGGTCGAGTTGGCCGCCAAGGCCGCCGAGGACGACGACGTCGAGCTCGCCGTCCACCACCTCGCGTCGCCGGAGCGCGCGGTCGAGCTGGCGAACCGGCTGGAGGAGGCGGTGCCGCGCTCGGCGGGGTGCGTGGTCTCCGAGCTGGGCGCGGTGATCGGAGCGCACACCGGGCCCGGCGTGCTCGGGGTGGTCGTCCAGCGGACGGTGCCGTCCCGGCGCTAGCCGCCGAACCCGCCAGCATGCCACCCGGGTACGACGGAAACGGCCGTTCCCGGGCCGGGCCGGGTGGATCCATCCACATCACCCCGGTTGTCCACAGGACGCGGCGGCACCCCTGTCGGACGGCTCCCCGCGGGCCCTAACGTCGATCGTGTGTTCGAGCAGCCCGCCCGGGATCCGGGCCCTCCCGTCAACGACCGGCTCGCCTGGCTGGCCGACCAGCTCTCGCCCGACGCGAGCACGGTCGGGCCCGGCGGCCGGCTGGTCCGGCGCTGGCTACCGGGCGGATCGGCCGGTCCCGGCCGCCGCCGGTGGGCGCTCGCCGGTGTCCTCGCGGCGGTCGTGGTGATCGGCCTCGGCTCGGTCGCGCTCCTCGGCGGCCGTCCGGTGCCCGAGTCACCACCCGCGCTGCCGAGCGCGAAACCGGCGAGCGAGGTATCGGCCCGGGCCGCACCCCAGGCCGGTCTCGTCGTCAGCGTCATCGGCCGCGTCCGGTCGCCCGGCCTGGTCACCGTGGTCCAGGGCGCCCGGGTCGCGGACGTGCTCAGGGCCGCGGGCGGCGCCGAGCCCGGCGCGGACCTGAGCTCGCTGAACCTCGCCCGCCGCGTGACCGACGGGGAGCAGCTCGCGGTCGGGATCCCGGCACCCGCCGCCGCGGCGCCGGCCGGTACCCCGGCGGGCGGCAAGGTCGACCTCAACGCGGCGAGCGCGGACCAGCTGGACACGTTGCCCGGCGTCGGCGCGGTGACGGCCCAGCGGATCGTCCAGTGGCGCACCGAGCACGGCGGTTTCACGAAGGTCGAGCAACTGCGCGATGTGTCCGGCATCGGGGAAAGCAAATTCCAGAAGCTGCGCGAGCAGGTGACGGTCGGATGAGCACGCTTCCCGCGACCGACACCCGGCAGGACATGCGGCTCGTCCCGGCAGCGTTGGCGTGCTGGCTCGCCGCCCTCGGCGGCCTGCTGCTGGGCTGGTGGACGGCGGTCGCCGTCGGCCTCGCTTCGGCGGTCCTCGCCGGGCTGGTGTGCTGGCGGGCCCGTGACCGTTCCCGGGTGCTCGGCGCGGCCGCGGCCCTGCTGGTCCTGGGACTCGTCGCCGCGGGACCGGTCGCCTGGCGGATCCGGAACGCGCAGCAGGACGACCTCCGGGTCGCCGCGGCCGACGGGCTGCCCGCGGCGTTGCGGGTCGTCGTCACCGAACGCCCGAAGCCCGTGCGCAGCGCGGGGTACGCCGACCAGCAGGCCGGTGCCCGGTCGGTGGTGCTGACGGCCGACGTCCGCACGGCGTCGGTCGACGGCCGGCCGGTGTCGTCGTCCGGGCGCGTCCTGTTGCTCGCGCCCGTCGCTCAGTGGGCGGCGCTGCTGCCGGGCCAAGACGTCACGGCGACGGGCCTGCTGATGCCGCCGCGCGGCTCGGACCTGACCGCCGCGGTGCTGTCCGTGCGCGGGCCGCCGGGCGACCCCGGCCCGGCGCCGTGGTGGCAGCGGACCGCGGCGGGGCTGCGCGCCGTGCTCCACGACCTGTGCCAGGTCCTGCCGGACGAACCCGCCGGCCTGCTGCCGGGCCTGGTCCTGGGCGACACGAGCGGGTTGTCGCCGCGGGTCGAGCAGGAGTTCGTCACCGCCGGGCTCGCTCACCTGACTGCCGTCAGTGGGGGAAATCTCGCCGTTGCGTGCGGCGCGGTCCTGCTCCTGCTCCGCCTGCTTCGGATCGGGCCGCGGACGTCGGCGGTCGCGGCCGGTGCGTGCCTGGTCGGGTTCCTCGTCCTGGTCGGCCCGGAGCCGAGCGTGCTGCGGGCGGGCGTGATGGCGGCGGTCGCGTTGCTGGCGTTGGCGCTGGGCCGGCGTGGCTCGGCACTGCCGGCGCTGGCGTTCGCGGTGTGCGTGCTGGTGGTGACGGATCCGGCGATGGCCACGGACTTCGGGTTCGCGCTGTCGGTGTTCGCCACCGCCGGGCTGGTCCTGATCGCGCCCCGCTGGGCCGCCGTGCTGGTGCGCCGCGGCGTCCCGCCGGGGTTCGCCGAAGGACTGGCGATCCCGTTGGCGGCGTTCCTGGTGACGGCGCCGGTCCTCGCCGGCATGGCGGGCACGGTGAGCCTGGTTTCGGTGCTCACCAACGTTCTCGCCGCGCCCGTGGTGGCCCCGGCGACGGTGCTCGGCGTCCTGGCGACGGTGGTCGGCCCGTGGTGGCCGGGTGCCGGGACGGTCCTGGTGCACCTGGCCGACCCGGAAGCGCGGTGGCTGATCACGGTGGCGCGGCACGGCGCCCGGGCACCCGGCGCGGTCGTCGCCTGGCCCGGCGGCTGGACGGGCGGGCTGCTGGCCGCCGCGGTGCTCGTAGTACTGGTGCTGGCCGCCCGGTACCGGCGGCTGCGGTTGGTCATGGCGGTGCTGGTCGTCGGGGCGTTGCTGGTGTTCGTGCCGGTCCGGGTGCTCGCACCGGCGTGGCCACCGCGCGACTGGGCGATGGTCGAGTGCGACGTCGGCCAGGGCGACGCGGTCGTGCTGGCGACAGCGGAGCCGGGGCGGGCCGTCGTCGTGGACACCGGGCCCGAGCCGGGGCCGGTGGACGAATGCCTGCACCGGCTGGCCGTCGAGCGGATCCCGTTGCTGGTGCTGAGCCACCTGCACGCGGACCACATCGGCGGGCTCTCGTCGGTCTTCGAGGGCCGGTCGGTCGGCGCCATCGCCGTCGGCCCGGGGCGGGCGCCGGACTGGGCGTGGCGCCAAGTCGCGGCCGAGGCCGCGAAACAGGACGTGCCGTTGGTGGAGCTGAACCCGGGGGAGCGGATGAACTGGCCCGGCCTGACGCTCGACGTACTGGGCCCGCGTTACGTACCGGCCCGCGTGGCGGGCCCGCAGGACGGCACGACGATCAACAACAGTTCGGTGGTCCTGCGAGCGCAAACCCCGGTAGGCCGGGTGCTCCTGACCGGCGACGTCGAACTGGCGGCCCAATCGGACTTGCTGGCCGACGTCGGTGATCTGAAAGCGGAGGTGTTGAAGGTGCCACACCACGGTTCGCGCTACTCGTTGCCGGCGTTCCTCGCGGCGGTGGCGCCGAGGGTGGCGTTGGTCAGCGTGGGTGCCGGCAACACATATGGCCACCCCAGCAAGACCACAATGGACAGTCTGACGGCGTTGGGAGCCCTGGTGACCCGAACCGATGTGGACGGCGATACCGCGGTGGTCGCCGGAACGGCGATAGTCCGCCGAGGCGAGCCCCGAGCCCCGCCCCGCCGGTGAGCCGGTCACTTCACAGCGGCGTTCCGGGCGGCTTCGCCGGCCTGGCGGTCGCGTTCGAACGTGATCCGGCGGCGAGCCCACTGCTGTCCGCCCTCGTCGGCCAGGGTTTCCACCCGTGCGACCAGCACCCGGACCGCGTCCTTGCCTTCGTACGGCGGTGCGGAATGGAGGAACAACGCGGCTTCACGTTCGATCGCGTAACCGATCTGGCTGTGCTCCACCCAGTTCTGGTGCATGCCGAAGGTGGTCCGGATCCCGGTCGCGACCAGGACGACGGCGCCGAGGGCGGCGATGACGACCGAGTCGAGGTGGGCGGCGGCGGCCACCGGGATCGCGGCGGAACCGGTGAGGGCGACGACCTCCACCACGCCGTACCTCAGCCGGTCTCGCCGGGCGCCCTTCTTGTACCACCGCCACTTCGCGACGACGGTCGTCGGCAAGGCCTGGCCGTCGCGTTCGGCGGTGACCATCCAGTGCTTGCCGAGATTCCGCATTTCCGAACCTCCTGAACCGAGCCGGCACGTGGGGTGTCGACCCTATCGGCCCGGGGAAACGCGAAAGGAGGTACTCGCCGGGGGAAGCCGCTCGGCTGCCCCCGGCGTGGACGTCAGTAGCCGAGCGCCTCGTTCACGGCCTTGGCGGACGCCGGCACGGTCGCCTTCGGGCCGATGTGGTTCTCGACCGCGTCGAGGGTCTTGAGGCCGTCGCCGGTGATCAGGAGGACCGTCTCGGCGTCCGGGTCGAGCTTGCCCGTCTCGACCAGCTTCTTCGCCGTCGCCACGGTGACCCCGCCGGCGGTCTCGGTGAAGATGCCCTCGGTGCGGGCCAGCAGCCGGATGCCCTCGACGACCTCTTCGTCGGTGACGTCCTCGATCGCGCCGCCGGTGCGGTTGACGATGTCGAGGACGTACGGGCCGTCGGCCGGGTTGCCGATCGCCAGCGAGCGGGCGATCGTGTCCGGCTTCACCGGCTGGACCACGTCCTGGCCGGCGCGGAAGGCGGCCGACACCGGCGAGCAGCCGGTCGCCTGCGCGCCGAACACCTTGTACGGGCTGGCGTCCACGAGACCGAGCTGACCCAGCTCGCGGAAACCCTTGTCCACCTTCGTCAGCTGCGAACCGGAGGCGATCGGCACGACGATCTGCGGCGGGATGCGCCAGCCGAGCTGCTCGGCGACCTCGTAGGCCAGCGTCTTCGAGCCCTCGGAGTAGTACGGCCGGACGTTCACGTTCACGAACGCCCACTTCGGGTGCTCACCGGCCAGCTCGGTGGCGAGGCGGTTGACGTCGTCGTAGTTGCCGTCGACGGCGATCAGGTCGCCGTCGTACACCGCGGTGGTGAGGATCTTGGCGCGCTCGAGGGTCTTGGGGATCAGCACGACCGACCGCCAGCCGGCGCGGGCCGCGGCGGCGGCCGTCGCGTTGGCCAGGTTGCCGGTCGACGGACACGCGAGCACCTCGAACCCGAACTCGCGGGCCGCGGCCAGCGCGACGGCGACGACGCGGTCCTTGAACGAGTGCGTCGGGTTGCCGGTGTCGTCCTTGACCCACACGCGCTTGAGGCCGAGTTCCTTGGCCAGGCGGTCGGCGCGGATCAGCCGGGTCGCGCCGGGCTCGGTGTTCGGGATCTCTTCGACGTTGGACGGAACCGGGAGGAGCTTCTTGTAGCGCCAGATGTTCTTGGGGCCGGCCTCGATGTCTTCGCGGCGGACGCGGCCGAAGTCGTAGGCGACCTCGAGCGGCGAGAAGTCCTCGGCGGAGACGAACTCCGGGGCGAGCGGCTGCCGGTGACCCTCTTCCTTCGACACCAGTTCGACGGCGGGACCGAGATCCGGGGTCTTCGTGGTGGAGGTCGTGCCGAGGGTTGCGGTCATCGCGAGGTTCCTTTCCTCATCTGCCCCGCCGAAGCGGGCCGGAATTGGCACCGTGGTCGTCAGCTACCCCGCGATCGCGGGATGACAGGCTGTACGCCGGTTGCCGGGGCTTCGTCGGGCCGTTCCCTCTGCCCCTCTGGATGAGCGGTATTCGGTTGTCGGTGCGCGCGAACGAGCGCGCCGCCTCGAGGACACCGTACGACATGGCGCTCACGCTGTGCCATGCCGGCCGCCCGACATCACCGGAGAGGGCGCACGACACCGCAAGTGAGAGGATCCTCGGGTGACCGCGCAAGCCACCGCCCCCGCCCCGCTGCACCTGGTGCTGGGCGAGGAAGAACTGCTGATCGAGCGGGCCGTCCGCGAGACGCTCGCCGCCGCCCGCGCTATCGACGCGACGGCCGAGCTGACCCGCGTCCGGGTGTCCGAACTCACAGCCCCCGAGCTGGCCGAACTTGTCAGCCCGTCGCTGTTCAGCGAGGGCCGCGTGATCGTCCTGGAGTCGGCGCAGGACATCTCGCAGGAGCTGGCCGACGCCGTGGCGTCGTACCTGAAGGACCCCGCGGACGGCATCGTGCTGGTCGTCGTCCACACCGGCGGCGGCCGCAGCAAGGCGGGCAAGACGCTCCCCGCGTCGCTGAAGAAGGCCGGTGCCGAGGTCACGGAGTGCCCGAAGCTGACCAAGCCGGCGGAACGCGAGCAGTTCGTGCGGCACGAGATCCGCCGCGCGGGCGGCAAGATCGACCCGGCGGGGGTCGCCGCGTTGATCGACGCGGTGGGCTCCGACCTGCGAGAACTCTCGTCGGCGGCGAGCCAGCTGGTGGCCGACACGGGCGGGACGGTCGACGCCGACGCGGTCCGCCGCTACCACCGCGGCCGCGCCGACGTGACGGGCTTCGCGGTCGCGGAGAAGGCGGTGAGCGGCGACCGCTCGGCGGCGCTGGAGTCCCTGCGCTGGGCGATGCAGCTGGGCGTCCCGCACGTCCTGGTGGCGGACGCCCTGGCCGACGCGGTCCGCACGATCGCCCGGGTCTCGGGCGCGGGCCGCGGCAACCCGAACCAGATGGCCGGCGAGCTGGGCATGCCGCCGTGGAAGATCCGCAAGGCCCAGGGCCAGTCGCGGGGCTGGAACCAGGACGGCCTGGCCACGGCGATGCGCGTGGTGGCGAGGCTGAACGCCGAGGTCAAGGGCGTGGCGGCGGACCCGGGTTACGCACTGGAGCGAGCGGTCCTGGAGGTGGCGGCCGCCAAGGGCGACCGCTGACCCCGGACACGAAGAAGGCCCCGGCCGAAGCCGGGGCCTTCCCAGAAATCAACCAGCTCAGAGCGCGTTGACGCGCTTGGCCAGCGCCGACTTCTTGTTGGCGGCCTGGTTGGCGTGGATGACGCCCTTCGAGACGGCCTTGTCCAGCTTCTGGGCGGCGTCGCGCTGCAGCTCGACGGCCTTGGCCTTGTCGCCGGCCTCGGCGGCATCGCGGACCTTGCGGATCGCGGTCTTCACCGAGGACCGGATCGCCTGGTTGCGCTGACGCGCCTTCTCGTTCGTCGTGATGCGCTTGATCTGCGACTTGATGTTGGCCATAGGGCAACTCCTGTTTCACTCGGTGAGATCGCCGCCGCGCTGAAGTGGCCCCACTCGAAGAGCGGGTTTCCTCCATGACGGAATGCCGCACGGGCAGCGAGCGACCACTCTAACAGCCGGGCCGCGGGCGTCCGGAGCCGGGAGTACGGTGGGTGACGGCAGTGCCTAGGGTTCCGTCGCCGGTCCGCGCACCCCGCTCCACACAACCAGGACCGGTGGGCCTGGTCCGAGCGGCACCATCGGCGGGCCCGGACGGCCGGTCGTTCATCTGACGGGGCAAAAGCCTGGAGGACCCGGTTTTCGCGCGCGCGAAAACCCGTAAGGGGTCCCGTGAACACCACCGCTTTGTCCCTCGTCCTCGTCGCCGCCGTCGTGCACGCGGCCTGGAACCTCGCCGCCAAGCGGATCTCCTCCGGCGGCACCCAGTTCGTCTGGCTCTACTACACCGTCGGCGCCGTCGTGCTGCTGCCGATCACCATCGTGCAACTCGTCGTCGAGGCCGACCGTCCACAGTGGAGCTGGCTGCTCGCCGCGGTCGTCACGTCCGTGCTGCACATCGCCTACGGCATCGTCCTGCAACGCGGGTACCGCGTCGGCGACCTGTCCGTCGTCTACCCGGTCGCGCGGGGTACGGGCCCGCTGCTGTCGGTGCTGGCCGCCGTCCTGGTGCTCGGCGAACGGCCCGGCTGGCTCGGCCTGCTCGGCGCGTTCCTGGTCGTGGCCGGCGTGCTGGTGATCAGCGCCGGCCGCAAGGCGGAAGACCCCCAGGCGGTCAAGGCCGGGATCTTCTACGGCCTGCTCACCGGCGCCGTCATCGCCGGCTACACCCTCTGGGACGCGCACTCGGTGACCGGCCTCCGCGTGCCGCCGGTCGTCTACTTCGGCCTCGGCTCGATCCTGCAGAGCCTGATGCTCGTGCCCGGCGCCCTGGCCGGGCGCGCCGAGGTCGGCCGCGTCTGGCGCGTGCACCGCCGGGAGGTGCTGCTCGTCGGGCTGCTGTCGCCGGTCGCCTACATCCTCGTGCTGTTCGCCCTCACGATGGCGCCGGTCAGCCTGGTCGCGCCGGCGCGGGAGCTGAGCATCGTGCTCGGCGGCGTCGCCGCGTGGCTGGTGCTGGGCGAGCGCGACGCCGTCCGGCGGCTCGCCGGGTCGGTGATCGTGCTCTCCGGCATCGCCGCGATTGCGGCCGCCTGAGCGCGTCCGGTAGGGATGGTCGGATGGAAGTCCTGAAGAGCAGGCTGATCGTCCGCCCTCGTGACGTCGACGCGACGACGGCGTTCTACCGCGACACCCTCGGCCTGGCCGTGGAGCGTGAGTTCCCCGGCGGCACCGTGTTCTTCCTCGGCCACGGCTCCCTGGAGGTCTCCGGCCGGGGCGAGACGGGGTCGTCGCCCGACCTGGCGCTCTGGCTGCAGGTCCGGGACCTCGCCGGCACGCTGGCCGGCCTGAAGGCGAGGGGCCTGGAGCCGGTGCGGGACGCCCAGCGCGAGCCCTGGGGCCTCGACGAGGCCTGGATCGCCGACCCGGACGGCACGCGCATCGTGCTGGTCGAGGTGCCCGAGGGCCACCCGATCCGCACGGACACCCGCTAGGCGGGTTTGACGGCCCGCAGCTGCGCGGCGAGCGCGGCGAAGCCGGGCGGGTCCCACGTCCAGGTCTGCAGGTCGGCGAAGCCCGCTTCGGCGGCTTCGTCGGCCAGCACGTGCCTGCTCACGGGCAGCCACTTCTCGTGCGCGGACAGCAGCAGCCGCCCGCCGGGGCGCAGCACCCGCAGCAGCTCGGCGAACCCGGCCGCGCGGTCGTCCCACAGCATGACGTTGTTCACGCTCAGCACGACGTCGACGGACGCGTCGGGCTCGCCGGTGTGCGCCGCCGACCCTTCGCGCAGCTCCACGCGGTCGCCGCAGCGCTCCTGGCAGAGCCCGAGCATCTCGGGGGAGGGGTCGACGCCGATGGCGCGTCCGGCCAGCCGCGCGGCGGCGTCCAGGCCGACGCCGGGCCCGGGCCCGACGACCAGGACGGTCTCGTCGGGCTCGATCCGGGCCAGGTCGACGACGCGCTGTTCGGTGGCGGCGTTGCCGCGGGCCATCACCCAGCCGCCGAGGCGGCCGAGCGCGCCGGAGGGGTGACCGAACGTCCGGTCGAGGACGCGGGCGAAGCCGCTGGTCTCCGGCTGGGGAGGGGGTGCCGGTTGGTGCGAAGTGCTCATACTTCGAGGGCACCACGGATCGAAAGAGCCCGCATCGGGGATGACCCCCACTGACACCCGGAGGGGCATGGGAGCATAGAGGTGGCCATCCCCGACTTTCCGAGGACTCATTCGAGTGACAGCGCTCAACAAGTTCGCCGACACCACCTTCACGCCTCCGGAGCTCATCCGGAACTTCTGCATCATCGCGCACATCGACCACGGCAAGTCCACCCTGGCCGACCGCATGCTGCAGCTCACCGGCGTCGTGGAAGAGCGGGCCATGCGCGCTCAGTACCTCGACCGGATGGACATCGAACGCGAGCGCGGAATCACGATCAAGGCGCAGAACGTCCGGCTGCCCTGGAAGGTCGACGGCCAGGACCACGTCCTGCACATGATCGACACGCCCGGCCACGTCGACTTCACCTACGAGGTGTCCCGGGCGCTGGAGGCGTGCGAAGGCGCGGTCCTGCTGGTCGACGCCGCGCAGGGGATCGAGGCCCAGACGCTGGCCAACCTCTACCTCGCGCTGGAGAACAACCTCCAGATCATCCCGGTGCTCAACAAGATCGACCTGCCGTCGGCCGACCCCGACAAGTACGCGGGTGAGCTCGCCCACATCATCGGCTGCGAGCCCGAAGACGTCCTGCGGGTCTCGGCCAAGACCGGCATGGGCGTCGGCGAGCTGCTCGACGAGGTCGTGAAGACGGTCCCGGCGCCGCAGGGCGACGCCGACGCGCCGGCGCGGGCGATGATCTTCGACTCGGTCTACGACACCTACCGCGGCGTCGTCACCTACATCCGGGTCGTCGACGGCAAGATCACGCCGCGCGAGAAGATCAAGATGATGTCGACCGGCGCCACGCACGAGCTGCTCGAGGTCGGCATCATCTCGCCGGAGCCCAAGCCCAGCAAGGGGCTCGGCGTCGGCGAGGTCGGCTACCTGATCACCGGCGTGAAGGACGTCCGCCAGTCGAAGGTCGGCGACACCGTGACGTCCGAGCGCCACGGCGCGAAGGAAGCGCTGGCGGGCTACCGCGAGCCGAAGCCGATGGTCTACTCCGGGCTGTACCCGGTGGACGGCTCCGACTACCCCGAGCTGCGCGAGGCGCTGGACAAGCTCCAGCTCAACGACGCCGCGCTCGACTACGAGCCGGAGACGTCGGTGGCGCTGGGCTTCGGCTTCCGCTGCGGCTTCCTCGGCCTGCTGCACCTGGAGATCACGCGCGACCGGCTCGAGCGCGAGTTCGGCCTCGACCTGATCTCGACGGCGCCGAACGTCATCTACCGCGTGGTGCTCGAAGACCGGAGCGAGGTGGTGGTGACGAACCCGTCGGACTGGCCGACCGGGCTGAAGATCGCCGAGGTGCACGAGCCGGTGTCGAAGGTCAGCATCCTCGCGCCGTCGGAGTTCGTCGGCACGATCATGGAGCTGTGCCAGACGAAGCGCGGCACGCTGCTGGGCATGGACTACCTGTCCGAGGACCGCGTCGAACTGCGCTACAACATCCCGCTGGCGGAAATCATCTTCGATTTCTTCGACACGCTGAAGTCGCGTACGCGCGGCTACGCGTCTCTCGATTACGAAGAGGCGGGCGACCAGATCGCGGATCTGGTCAAGGTGGACATCCTGCTGCAGGGCGAAACCGTGGACGCGTTTTCCGCGATCGTCCACAAGGACGCGGCGTACGGCTACGGCAACCGGATGGCGACCCGGCTGCGCGAGCTGATCCCGCGCCAGCAGTTCGAGGTCCCGATCCAGGCGGCGGTCGGCTCGCGGATCATCGCCCGCGAAACGATTCGCGCGATCCGCAAGGACGTGCTGGCGAAGTGCTACGGCGGTGACATCTCGCGGAAGCGCAAGCTGCTGGAGAAGCAGAAGGAAGGCAAGAAGCGGATGAAGACCGTCGGCCGGGTCGAGGTTCCGCAAGAGGCCTTCGTCGCCGCTCTGTCCACTGAGGACTCGGGTAAGAACAAGAAGTAACTGTTCCACTGATGTGACACCGGCGCCCATATTCACGCCACCGCGTGAATATGGGCGCCGAACTCGTGTTCGACGTGGTTTCTGTCGGTGGTCTCTGGTTTCCTCTGGTGCGAAGAGCGAAAGGAGAGCACCATGACGGTCATGGCAGACATCGAGCATCCCGCCGATTCGGGCCCCCTGACGGTGCACGACCTCGAGGGGATGCCGGACGATGGCCGACGCCGTGAACTCATCGACGGGGTGCTCATCGTGAGCCCCGCGCCCGGTAGAAGACACCAGAAGATCGCTTACCGGCTCTACGGCGTATTGGAAGCCGCCTGCCCGCCCGATTTCGAGGTGATCGGCGCGCCGTTCGCGGTGCACTCGGGCGACGACACGGAGCTGCAGCCCGACGTCCTCGTCGGCCGGGACGAGGACTTCACCGAGAAGGACCTCCCGGCGCCGCCGGTGCTGGCCGTCGAAGTCCTGTCGCCCAGCACGGCGATCTACGACTTGAACCTCAAGAAAGCGGTCTACGAACGGTTCGGCACGGGCAGCTACTGGGTGATCGACCCGGCGGAGCCGGCGCTGACGGTGTTCGAGCTGGACGAAGACGGGCACTACCAGCAGGTGGCCAAGGCGGCCGGCGACGAAGCGGCCGAACTGGAGCGGCCGTTCCCGGTGCGGATCGTGCCCGGGGAGCTGCTGGGCCGGCTCGGCTGACCGGCGTCAGTACTCCCGGAGGCGGGGGGCGCGGAGCTGGGCGTGCAACTGACGGTGGCGCAGCTCCTTGCGCAGCCGCTCGACCACCGCGTCGAACAGGGCCGGGTCGAGGATCGCCGTCTGCTCGAACTGGCGTCGCTGCGGCGGTGCGGGGGTGAGCCGGCCGCGGGGCGCGTAGCGCTGCACCGAACTTTCGATGCCCCCGCCCGTGACCAGGTCGAGCCAGAGCGCGTCGCGCAGGTGACCGTCGCCGAAACGGGCGGAGCGGCGGACTGTCACGTCGGCTATCTGGGACCACGGCACCACCCGCGTGCTCTGCGTGCCCGCCGGCAGGCGGAGGCCCTCGTCGCCGACGGTGAGGTCGCGGAGGCTCGCGAAGACGCGCTTCAGCTCGCGGGCCCGGGACACCCGGAACGCCGCGAGCGCGACGAGCACGGACGCCGCGTACGCGCCGCCGATCAGCCACGGCGACAGCCCGCGCAGCAGGCCGAGGGCGAGCGCCGCCCCGAAGCCGGCGTCGGCGACGACGAGGAGGCCGATCAGGATCTTGACCGGCGTCGTCACGCGGGGTGGGAACTCGGGCAACGGGTCGACTCCTCGGGCCGGGCTGGTCAGGGGTTGCCGATTATCCGGTCCGCCGTCACGAAGACCGCGACCCGCCGCTCTTCGGCCATCACGCGGTCGTACTCGTCCCAGTCGTCGTGCGTTCCGGTCGCGGCGATGAAGACGTCGCGCAGGAGCTTCGGCAGGCCTGCGGGGTCGAAGGCGGGGTCGGGATCGTCCGGCCCGATGAGGTGGGTGGCGCCGGTGACGGAAACCCAGTTCCACCCGCGCCGGAAGGTGACGGTGGCGTGCCCGGCCCGCCGCAGCAGCAAGAGCTTGTGCGCCCGCCCGACGGCGACGTACGCGACGCCGGGAACGCCGGTCACCGGGTCGTCGAACACACCGGCGTTGACGACGGAGGAGTGGACGGTGCCATCACCCCGCGTAGTGGCAACGGTGGCCAGGCCGTTCTCCCGCAGCGACAGCGCGCGCACCTGCTCCAGATCAACGCTCATGCCGCAATCTAACCCGCCGGACGAACCGGGTGTTCCGATTCGACGGGGAAAATCGCTGTCCGGCCGCCGGGACGTGGTGGTAGACAGCCCGCGTGCCCGACACCCTGGACTTCCCCGCCGTGCTAAGCCTGATCGACGAACGGTCGGCCGCCTTCCGCGCCGCGGTCGCCGCCGCTCCCGGCCTCGATGTGCGGGTGCCGACCTGCCCCGAGTGGACGCTGGCCGACCTGGTGCGGCACCTGGGCGATGGGCGTCGCGCCTGGGCAGCCACCATCGCCGCCGGACCCGATGCCACGGCGAAGTCCGCACCGCAGGGCGCTCCCGCCCCTGAAGAGCGCGACGCCCTGCTGGCGTGGTCTGCCGCGGCCACGGGGGAGCTGCTGGACGCGTTGCGGGCGGCCGGTCCCGAGCGCCGGTGACGGTCGCGTGGCCGCACGAGCCCGCGGCCGCCGACTACCACGCGACCGAGGGCCGCTCCTGGCGCAACCGGCTCTCCACCGACGGCTCCCGCGCCGACCGGATCACCGCCCCCATGGCCGACGAGGACCAGGACGTCGTCCGCGCCTCCGCCCGCGGCACGGCCGGCGACCTGGTTCTCGCCCTGTACGGCCGCATCCCGTTGGACTCCCTCGAGCTCGGCGGCACCCGGCAGCAGTTCGACCAGCTCGTGGAGTGGGATCCGGAACGGTAGGTCAGCAGGCGCCGTTGTCGGTCCACACTCCCCACTGGCCCGTTGTTCCCGGCTCCTCGCCCTGCGTCCACCACTTCGCCGTCCACTTGTGGCCGTTGTGGGACACCACGTTCCCGCCCGTGTACACCTGCGAAGCGCTCCACTCCGGGTCCGCGCACGTCCCCGGCTGCGTCGTCCCGCCCGTGTCCCACGAAACCTGCGACGACCGGTAGAAGTTGATCCCCTGGGCCACCCACCGCGGGGCCTGCGCGCCCAAGCGGGTGCGGAACGCCGTCCAGTCGTGGGTCGACCACGGGGACCAGCCCAGCTCCGCGTGCGCGGCCAAGCGCGGGAACGCCAAGTACTCGATGTCCGACGGTGTGGCCACCGTTTCGGTCCACAGCGGCGATTCCACTCCGCGGACCGCCGACTCGCCGACGCCCGACAAGTACGCTCCCGGGTTCCAGCCGTACGCGTCCTGGACCTCGATGTAGCCCGCCCACGACAGGCCGATCGGCGTCGAGCTGTTGTACTTCATGTCCAGGTACGCCTTGTTCGCCGGCGACAGGATCACCGTGCTGCCGCGGGAAACCGCCGTCGACACGCCCGCGTCCGAGGTGGAAGTCCCCCAGAACTGCGGGGTTGCCGAAGCCGGCAGCGTGGCCTTCGCGATGTCGTGCCAGCCCACCACCGACTTGCCCGTCGCCGCCACCAGGGGGAGCACCTTGTTCACGAACGTCAGGTAGTCGGTTGCCGAAGTGGACGATGCTTCGTCGCCGCCGATGTGGATGTACGGGCCCGGGGTCAGGGCCGCCAGCTCGCGCAGCACGTCCGCGATGAACGTGTACGTGATGTCCTTCGAGATGCACAGCGAGCTGTAGCCGACCGCCGTGTCCGTGCGCAGAGCCGGGGCGACCCCGTTGCAGTTCAGCTCCGCGTACGACGCCAGCGCCGCGTTGACGTGCCCCGGCATGTCGATCTCCGGGATCACCGTGATGTGCCGCGAAGCCGCGTAGTTCACGATGTCCGTGTACTGCGCTTTCGTGTAGTAGCCGCCCGCGCCGCCGCCGACCTGGGTGCTGCCGCCGTACGTCGTCAGGCGGGGCCAGCTGTCGATCTGGATGCGCCAGCCCTGGTCGTCGGCCAGGTGCAGGTGCAGGTTGTTGATCTTGTACTGGGCGAGCTCGTCGATGTACCGCTTCACCGTCGACACCGGGTGGAAGTGCCGGGCGACGTCGAGCATCGCGCCGCGGTAGCCGAACCGGGGGTAGTCCACGATCGTCGCGCCCGGGATGCTCCACGGGCCGGCTTGGGCCGTGGGGCTTTCCACCCGGCCGGGCAGCATCTGCCGCAGCGTCTGGACACCGGCGAAGAGCCCGTCGGCCGTCTGCGCCCGCACGGTCACCGAAGACGCCGTCGACACGAGCTGGTAGCCCTGCGTACCGACGGACGCGGGCGCGCCGCTGAGCAGCAGCGCGATGCTGTCGGCGGGCACGGACGCCGGAGCGTCGGACACCGGCAGCGCGAAGCCGGTCGACGGCCGCAGCACCCCCGCCAGGTAGGTGCCGACGTTCTTGGCCGGCGCCGACCCCGCTTCGGTGACGATCTTCGTCGTCGACACCAGCGGGAAGGTGACTCCGGCGGCGGGGGTCACCGACGCCGGCACGGGCACGATCGACTGCAGCGCCGGGGTCGCCGCCGCGGCCGGGGTGACCTGGGCGGCGGCGGTACTGGCCCCGACCAGGGCCAGCACGGCGAGGGCGCGACCGGCGCGTCGCGCGAAGGGTGTCTTCACCGGGGACCTCCTGGCGGGAAGGGCACGACATCGCCGTCGCACCTGCCCGGATCGTCGCACCTCTGCCGACGATGGTCTAGACCAAACTGGGTGGTTAAGCTCGCGCGGTGACGCAGGAGTCCGTGCCGGGGTCGCCGTTCGCGCTGCTTTCGGGCGCCGAGACGGCCGCCTGGTCCGCCTACATGAAGGTGCACCTCCGCCTGGAGTACGAGCTGAACCGGCAGCTGCGCGCCGACAGCGGGATCTCGCTCGCCGACTACCACGTGCTGGTCGCGCTGACGAGCGCGTCGGCCGGCCGGATGCGGGTCACCGACCTGGCGGTCCGCATCGGCTGGGAGCGCAGCCGGCTGTCCCACCACCTGAAGCGGATGCGCGAACGCGGCCTGGTCACGACCGGCGTCAGTCCCGAAGATCGGCGCGCCACCGCCGTGACGCTGTCCGGCGACGGCTGGGAGGCGTTGCGCCAGGCTGCGCCGGACCACGTCGGCTTCGTGCGCAAAGCGTTCCTGGACGCGCTCGAACCCGGCGAAAAAGCCCAGCTGGCGGCCTTGCTGGAGCGTGTCTACGACGCGCTCGTCGAGCACGGCACGCTGCCGCGGCCGGAGGACCACCCCTGACACTTACGTGACATGTCACGTAAGATGGCGTCGGACCTCAGGAGGGTGCGACATGGCGACGGTGGCCGAACTGATGCGGGCGAACCTGCTCGACGTCTTCAACGAGCGCGACGACGAGCGACGGGCGAAGGCGATCGAGGCGACCTACGCGGCCGACGTCGTCTTCGCCGATCCCGAAGGGACCGTGACCGGCCGCGACGCCCTGAACGCCAAGGCGAAGGGCCTGCTGGAGCAGTCCCCGGGCTTCGTGTTCGCCCCCGCGGGCCCGGTGCTCGTCAACCACGACCTGGGCCACCTCGCCTGGGAGCTCGGCCCGGAAGGCGCGCCGCCGGTCGTGCGGGGGATCGACGTCGCCCTCGTCGAGGACGGCCGCATCACGAAGCTCTACACGATGTTGCTGCCCGCCTGAGTACTACGCTCGGTGGCATGTTCGACGAGCTGACGTTCCCGGTCATCGCCGCGCCGATGGCGGGCGGCCCGACCACGCCTGAGCTGGTCGCCGCGGTCACCGAGGCCGGCGGCTTCGGCTTCCTGAGCGCCGGCATGCTCACGCCCTCGGCGCTCGCCTCGCAGATCGACCGCGTCCGGGAGGTGACCGGCCACCCCTTCGGCGTCAACCTCTTCGTCCCGCAGCCGGACACCGGCGCGGACGTCTCCGCCTACCGCGAACGACTCGAAGCCTTCGCCCGCGATTACGACGTCGAGCTGGGCGAACCGAAGTGGGACGACGACGCCTACCCCGCCAAGCTGGACGTCGTCCTCGAGCAGCGCGTTCCCGTGGTGTCGTTCACCTTCGGGCCACCGACGCCGTCGGACGTGGTGCGCCTCAAGGAGGTCGGCAGCAAGGTCGTCGTCACCGTGACCACGCCGGAGGCCGCGCAGCGGGCCGCCGACCTCGGCGCCGACGCCCTCGTCGTCCAGGGCTTCGAAGCCGGCGGGCACCGGAGCCTGTTCACCGACGACGCCCACCTGCCCGGCGGCGGTGCCGAATACGGCGTCCTCGCGCTGCTGCGCCTGGTCGCCGCCCGCGTCGACCTGCCGCTGATCGCCGCCGGTGGCCTGGTCCACGGCGCGGACGTCGCCGCGGTGCTCGCCGCCGGGGCGGCCGCCGCCCAGCTGGGCACGATCTTCCTGCGTGCGGACGAGGCCGGGACGTCCGAGGCCCACCGCAAGGCGCTCGCGGTCGCCGAGCGCGAGACGGCGTTCACCCGCGCCTTCAGCGGACGCCCGGCGCGCGGGCTGGTCAACAAGTTCATGGACGCGCTGTCCGACGGCGCGCCGGCGGCGTACCCGCAGCTCAACAACCTCGCGGGCCCGGTGCGCAAGGCGTCGGCGAAGGCCGGTGACCCGGAAGCGATCTCGCTGTGGGCGGGCCAGACGTACCCGCTCGCCTACGACGCGTCGGCCGCCGTCATCCTCGAGCGGCTGAAGGTCGAGGCGCGCGACGCCGCCGCCCGCCTCGACCGGATCCGCTAGCGCTCGCGGTTCAGGAGCGAGTGCCGCCGGCTGTAGAGGAAGTAGATCACCATGCCGATGGCGAACCAGACCGCGAACCGGATCCAGGTCGCCGGCTGCAGGAACGTGATCAGCCAGATCGAGAACACGACGCCGATCGCCGGGACCACCGGCATGCCCGGCGTCTTGAACGTCCGCGGCAGGTCCGGCTGCTTGTAGCGCAGCACGATCACCGCGACGCAGACCACGACGAACGCCAGCAGGATGCCGATGTTCGTCAGCTCCGCGGCCTCGCCGATCGGGAGCACGCCGGCGATGATCGCCGACGCGCCGCCGAGGATCCACGTCATCCGGCTGGGCACCTGGCGCTTCGGGTTCGTCTTGCCGAACCACGGCGGGAGCAGGCCGTCGCGGCTCATCGAGTAGCCGACGCGGGTGGCGCCCATCAGGAACGTGAACAGGACGGTGAGGATGCCGATGATGGCGCCGATCGCGATCACCGTGGCCAGCCCGGACAGGCCGACCGACTTGAACGCCGTCGAGAAGCCGCTCTTCGGGTCGATCTCGGTGTACTTCTGCATGCCCGTCAGCACCAGGCACGCCAGCACGTACAGCACCATCGAGATGGCCAGCGAGTAGAGGATCGCCTTCGGCATGTGCCGTTGCGCGTCCTTGGACTCCTCGGCCGCGGTGCTCATGGCGTCATAACCGAAGACCGCGAAGAACACCGTGGCCGCGCCGGTCACCGCGCCGCCGAAGCCGGCCGGGGCGAACGGCGTGTAGTTGCCGGTCTTGACGTAGAAGAAGCCGACCAGGATGACCACCAGCACGATCAGGACCTTGATCCCGACCATCGCCGTCTCGAACCGGGCGGCGCTGCGGATGCCGCGGTTGAGCAGGTACGCGATCAGCAGGCACAGCAGCGCGGCGAAGAGGTCGACCTTGTGGCCCGGCCCGGTGCCGGGTGCTCCCAGCATCCACGCGGGCAGGTCGAGGCCGAGCTGGCCGAGCAGGAAGCTGAAGTAGCCGGAGATGCCGATCGCCACCACCGACACGATCGCGGTGTACTCGAGCAGCAGGTCCCAGCCGATGAACCAGCCGACGACCTCGCCGAGCACCGCGTAGCCGTAGGTGTAGGCCGAGCCGGCCTTCGGGATCAAGCCCGCGAACTCGGCGTAGGAGAACGCGGCCGCGGCGCTCGCGACGCCGGCGATGAGGAACGAGATCAGCACGGCCGGGCCGACGCCGGGGATACCCGCCGAGTCGTCGCCGTGGGCGACGCTGCCGGCGAGAGCGAAGATCCCGGCGCCGATGATGCCGCCGATGCCGATGGCGGTCAGCTGCCACAAGCCCAGGGTGCGGTTCAGGCCACCACTTTCCGAGGTGTCCTGGATCTGGTCGATCGGCTTGCGCCGGAAGATGCCGGAGCTGGAGCCCAGGCCTGGAGCGGACATCATCGTCTCCCGAACATCGCGGTGGACGGGCCCGGATCACGGGCCCAACGCCGGAACCTACCGCCAACTCCGCGTGAAGACAGTGTGAGCCGCTCAGCCCGCCGCGGTGTCCTCGCTCACGGCCGCCGTCGCCGTCGCCGCGGCGCGCTTGGCCTGGGTGGTCCGGACCGCGCCCGCCGCGAAGTAGGTGAGCAGCTCGGCGATCTCCACCGGGTCGTCCAGCTGCGGGCAGTGCCCCCAGTCCTCGCGGACGAGCAGCCTGCTGTGCGGCACCAGCGTGTGCAGCTGCCGCCCGGACGCCGCGGTGACGAGCTTGTCCTTGCCGCACGCGACGACCAGCAGCGGCACCTTCACCGACTCGAGCCGGTAGGCGTCGGCGAGCTCCGCGACCAGCTGCCGGGCCTGCTCGAGGCGGCTCTTGGTCGAGCGGTAGTCGGGGAACAGCGCGGTGAAGCGCTGCACCTGCACGGCGTCGGCGACGCTCGAGTCGGCGTACAGCAGCCGCGGGACGACCTGCTCGGCGACCTTGCGCACCAGGAACCCCGGGACCGGGACCGGCAGCGCCGAATACAGCCGCAGCGGCAGCGGGTAGCGCGCGACCGCGCGGATCAGCCACGAGTCGACGAACCCGGGCGCGGCGATCGACACGACGCCGGAGATCGGCAGCCGGCTGTTCTGGGCCGCGCGCAGGCTCATCGTGCCGCCTAGGGAGTTCCCGGCCAGCACGACCGAGCCGAGCACGGCCTGCTCGCGGACGACGGCGGTGGTGAACGCGTCGAGCTGGGGCAGCATCGGGCCGGGCCGCAGCGGCTGCGCGTCGCCGAACCCGGGCAGATCGACCGCGACCGCCGGGATCCCGGCGGCCGCGAGCTGCTCCAGGGCGGGGCGCCAGGTGTCGGCGCTGTCGCAGTAGCCGTGCAGCAGCACCAGCCGCGGCGCGGCGGGCTTGACGTGCGGCGTCGCCGCCCGGCGACGCAGGGAACGACGGGGGAGCTCCGGGTCCGGAGCGGCTTCGCCGACCTCCAGGACGCGGGTGCGGACACCGGCGTAGCGCCGGAAGGAGACCCGGATCGGGTCCGGGTCGCTGCTGGACCGGCCGCCCGGTCCAGCCGAGGCGGGCCGCTTCGTTGCGGTCATACCTCAAGATTACCTTGCGACCATTGGGTTTTGGTCGAATTGAGGTGCTAACGACCAGGTCTCGAACTGAGTACGTTAGAGATTCACCGGATGCCGAGCCGGGCGGAACAAGTCGATCCGCCCAGCTCAGCGGTGGTCTAGCGGGTGAAGACGATCTTGCCGGCGGTGTCGCCGTCGAGCATCGCCTGGAACCCCTTAGGGGCCTCGGTGAACGGCAGTTCGGCGCCGATCTGCGGCCGCACCCCGGTCAGGTCGAGGTAGGCGAGCAGGTCCGCGAGCTCGTCGCGGGTGCCCATGGTCGAGCCGGCGACGCGCAGCTGGAGGAAGAAGACGCGCTGCAGCTCCGCGTTCGCGTCCGGGCCGCTGGTCGAGCCGGAGACGACGATGATCCCGCCCGGCTTGAGCGATTTCACCGAGTGTGACCAGGTCGCCTTGCCGACGGTCTCGAAGACGGCGTCGACGCGCTCGGGCAGCCGCGCGCCCGACTCGAACGTCTGGTGCGCGCCGAGGCTCGACGCGAGCGCGCGCTTCTCCTCGGAGCGGCCGGTCACCCAGACCCGGAACCCGGCCGCGCGGCCGAGCTGGACCAGCGCCGTCGAGACGCCGCCGGAGGCGCCCTGCACGAGCATCGTCTGGCCCGGCCGCAGCCCGGACTTCACGAAGAGCATCCGGTAGGCGGTCAGCCAGGCCGTGCCCATGGTCGCGGCCTCGGCGAAGCTGAGCGTCTCGGGCTTCGGGACGACGTTGCGGGCCGGGACGACCACCTGGTCGGCGAAGGTGCCCTGGTGCTTCTCGGTGAGCAGCGTCCGCTTCGGGTCGAGGGTGTCGTCACCCTGCCAGCCCGGCGCGTTGATCACGGAGTGGACGACGACCTCGGAGCCGTCGTCGAGGGTCCCCGCGCCGTCGCAGCCGAGGATCATCGGGAACTGCTCGGGCTTGATGCCGACCCCGCGCAGGGTCCAGAGGTCGTGCATGTTGAGGCTGGCCGCCTTGACGTGCACGCGGACCCAGCCGTCCGGCACTTCGGGTTCGGGTCGCTCGCCCACGACGAGCGAGTCCAGTGGGCTTTCGGCGTTGGGTTCCTGCGCGTACACGGCGAACATGCCTCGCAACGTACCTCCCCGGAAGCGCGGGGGCAGCAGGGCGCGCGTAGGCTCACACCGTGTTCAACGGGCTTGCCGACTGGTGGGACGGGGTCGAGCTGTGGCTCGCCCAAGCGTGGTTCCCGGTCCAGTTCGTGCTGGTCATGGTGGTCGTCGTACCGCTGTGCCTGGCCGCCGCGTGGGTGCTCGACAAGCTCGTCGGGCTCTTCGCCCGCAGGCTCGCTCCGGGGCGTGACGACGACCGCTCCGACACCCCGTCCTAGGCTGGCGCACCATGTTCAACCGAAGGCGGATCACCGCCGCGCTGATCGGGCTCCTCGTGCTGGTGCTGGGGGGCTGGCTGGTCAAGGACGTCGTCAGCAACGGCTCCCCGGCGTCCCCGGGCACTTCGCCCAGCTCCTCGGCGAGCGCGCCGGCCAAGGGTGGCGCGGCCGTGCCGGGGGCCGACTCCGGGCTGCCGGTCAAGCCGCTCTCGACCCTTCCCCCGCAGGCTTCCGACACGTGGAAGCTGATCGAAAAGGGCGGACCGTACCCGTACCCGCGCAACGACGACGTCGTGTTCGACAACCGCGAGAAGCGGTTGCCCGGCAAGAAGTCCGGCTACTACCACGAGTACACCGTGAAGACGCCGGGCAGCGCCGACCGCGGCGCGCGGCGGCTGATCACGGGGCAGGCGCACGAGCTGTACTACACCGGCGACCACTACGCGTCGTTCGTCGTCGTGGACCCGGCCCGATGAGCGCCTCGGAGCAGGCGAAGGCCGCCGCTGAAGAGGCCTTCGCGAGGGGCGCGTACCCGCACCTGGTGAACTCGCAGCCGACCGTGGACAAGGCCAGCACGCTGAGCGCGTTCGCCGACGCACTGTCCTTTCCGGACTACTTCGGCCACAACCTCGACGCGCTGTACGACTGCCTGACCGACCTGTCCTGGCTGCCGCCGGGGGAGCACGTGCTGATCTGGCCGGGCTCGGAAGCGTTGCGCAAGACCGAACCCAAGACGTACCTGGCGATCCGCAGCGTGCTGTCGGACGCGCAGCGCGCGCTCGGGCCGAGCGGCCGCAGCGCCGGTTCGTGGCGGCTCACGGTCGTGCTGCCGGACGCCTGAGCGGCGTCCCCGCGCGTTTGACCGTGCGGATCACCGCTGCTCGGGAAGGTCCCGCACCGGTTCCCGCCGCGAGTCCTGTTGGGCGCCGGGGTCGTGCCGGGATCCCGATCGGTCTGGCCGTGACCGGGGTGGTCGCGGCGATCGCGGCCGCAGCGCCGCCGGGACGCGCCGGGATCCTCACGACGACCCGTCAGTTCGGGCAGACGCTGGGCGTCGCGGTGCTCGGGATCGCTTACCAGGCCGGGGGTTTGACACCGGTGTACGTGGTCGCCGCGGGGTGACGGGCCTGCTCGCGCTGGTTCCGCGCCAGCAGGCCGTCGCCACCGGTTAGTCCTGCGGGACCCAGTTCGGCTTGCGCTTCTGGGCGAAGGCCAGGATGCCTTCCTGGCCTTCCTCGCTGGCGAAGAACTTGGCCGACAGCCCCAGCATTTCGTCGAAACCGTCCGACGGCGTGGCCGGGCGGGGGCGGCTCAGCAGCGCCTTCGTCTCGGCCAGTGCCTTCGGGCCGCCCGCTGCCAGCGCCTTCACGAACCGCGCGACTTCGGCGTCCAAGTCGGACGTCGCCGAGTTCAGCAGGCCGATCTCCACCGCGCGGCGTGCGTCGAACGTGTCGCCCGTGAGGAACAGTTCGTGCGCCGCGCGCGGGTTCAGCCGCGGCAGGACCGTCAAGGAGATCACCGCCGGCACCACGCCGATGCGGACCTCCGAGAAGGCGAACGTCGCTTCCGGCACCGCCACGGCGATGTCGCACGCGGCGACCATGCCGATGCCGCCGGCGCGCGCGGGGCCGGCCAGCCGCGCGACGACCGGCTTCGGGCTCGTCCACAGCTGTTCGAGGATCTTCGGGAACTCGTTCACGCCCTGGTCGCCCGCGCCGGCGCCGCGGGCCTCCTTGAGGTCCATCCCGGCGCAGAACACCGGACCCGTGTGGGTGAGCACGATGACCCGCACGGCGTCGTCCGAAGCGGCCTTGGTGAGCGCTTCCGAGAGCTCCCGGCGCAGCTGGGCCGAGAGCGCGTTGCGGTTGTGCGGGGAGTCCAGGGTGATCGTGGCGGTGCCGCCCACCACGTCGTAGTGCACCAGTTCGTCAGCCATGCCGACACCCTTGCACATCCGTGGCGTGCGGCCGGTGTTACGCGGGCCACCCCGCGGGTTCGCACCCGCGGGGCGGCCCGGCCGGTCAGCCGATGGTCGTCGTGGTGAAGACCGGGCTGGGGTTGGGGAAGCAGGCCGTCGGCGCGGTGAGGTCGCCGATGATCGTGCTCGCCACCGCCTTGAACGTCAGGCCCGGGTCGCTGTAGCTGGTGCCGGACAGCTTCGTCTCGATCGTGCCCGACTGGCCCGCGGTGAGGTGTGCGGTGACGGTCGGCAGCTCGAAGGTGGCGCCGCCGGCGATCGGGCCCGGGAAGCTCAGTGTCGCGACGCCGTTCGCGACCGCGATGGTGGGCGCCGTCGAGCCGAGGCCGGAGCCGCCGGTCAGGTCCGCGCCGACGTAGGTGGAGTTGGCCGGGATCGGGAACTTGAGCGCGAAGGTGTTGATGTTCTTGACCTTGTTCCCGCTGACGTCGCTCGGCACGGTGTTCGGCGCGGGATCGATGACGACGTCGAACGCCCCACCGGGCGCGACCGTGGCGGGCGCGGTGACATCGGTGTCCTGGTTCAGCGACACGTGCTGCGGCCCGACGATCGGGGCGTCGGCCTGGCAGTCGAAGGTGACGGTGGTGGCCGCATGAGCCGGAGCGGCGAGCGCGACGGGAAGGGCGGCGGCCGCGACCAGAACACCCAGCTTGGAAAAGTGAAGAGCTTTCATCTGTATCCACCTACCTGCGGTTTCAAGAGGGGAGGGAGAAAGCTGCGCAGCGATTAGATAGTTACCGGCAAGTTAACTAGCGCGTCAAGGATTTACCGTTCCCATGCGCGCAGGGTGACGCAAAATGTGAATAAGTCTCGCCTTTTGGCGGTGGTGATCTCCGGTCGATCGCCTTGCGCTACCGACAGTGGGTCACTGGAGCGGGCCGAACGCCAGGACAAAACGGCGGGCGCGCAGCGGTTCGGGCGCCATCGTCGCGGCCGGGGCCGGAAGGTCCCTGTCCAACCCGGCTTGCGGACGGAGTCTGCGATTCTCTAGGTCGCAGGTTCGAGTTTCGACGGGCCGTATCCCGCGCCTGAGCAGGGCACATGTTGATCATCGCCGACCGGACCACGAGTGTGGCGATGGTCCACAAATGGACCGCAAACCTACCGGACGTGCCCGGCGTACTGGCGGAGCAGTCCGCTCACCGCGGTGGCGTACCGGCTGATGACGACGTCGGCGACGCGGGGATCGTCCGCCAGCGGGTCCGCGATGAACGCCCCCGGATCCGCCTCACGGGCCAGCCGGGCGATCCGGTCCGGCAGCAACCCCGGCGCCAGGAACCACGACGCCACGACGAGGTGCCGCACCCCGCGTGACCGCAACCGGTCGGCGGCCGCCGGGATGTCCGGCTGGGTGGCCGAAGCGAACGCCTCGCTCACCGGGACGCCCAGCCGCTCCTCCCAGCGCGCCGCCAGGGAGGCGACCACCGCGTTCGCCGAGGCGTTCGACGAGCCGACCGCGCTCAGCAGCACGCCCGTCCCGCGCCGGTGCGGTGCGGATGCCAGCCGGTCCAGGGCCACCGTTTCCAGTGCCGGGTCCGCGCCCAGCACGTCCGACACCTCGATGCGGAACCCCGGGCACTCGGAAACGATCTGGTCGACCAACGCCGGCAGGTCGACCCGGGCGTGGAACGCGCTGCCCAGCAGCAACGGCACCACGACCGCGGCCCGGTGGCCGGCGGCGTACAGCTCCCGCAGCACGTCCGTGACGAGCGGCGCCGAAAGGTCCAAAAAGGACTCGTGGACCGGCAGACCCGGTGCCTGCTCGCGCACGACGTCGACGAGGGCCCGCACGGTCGCCGCCGAGCGGGGGTCGCGACTGCCGTGCGCGACGGCGACCAGGGGCGGCGTCACGAGAAGCGCTCACCCACCAGGCCCGCGGCCAGCGTGTCGCCGTCCTTCGGGTCGATCACGAGGAACGCGCCCGTGCGCGGGCTGACGCCGTAGTCGTCGACGCCCAGTTCCTCGGCCAGCCGCAGCGTCACGCGGCCGATGTCGTTGAGCTCCAGCGACGCGGGTGAGTCCACGCTCGACAACGTCTGCTCGTCGAACCGCGCGTGCAACTCGCCGACCAGCGCCTGGACCGTGCGGGTGCCGTGCTTGACCAGCACGCGCGCGCCTTCCTTCAGCGGCTTCGAGGACAGCCAGCACAGCGTGCCGGTGATCTCGTCGGTGATCCGCGGCGGTGCCTCCGCGGCCGCGATCAGGTCGCCGCGGGAGATGTCGATGTCGTCGGCGAGCAGCAGCGTCACCGACGTCCCGGGGCCGGCCTCGTCCAACGGGCCGTCGGCGGTGTCGATGCGCTCGACGCGGCTGCGGATGCCTTGCGGCAGCACGACGATCTCGTCACCGGGACGCACCGTGCCCGCGGCGATCTGGCCCGCGTAGCCGCGGTAGTCCGGGTACTCGGGCGTGCGCGGGCGGATCACGTACTGCACCGGGAACCGCAGCGCCGAGTCGTGCGGGTCGGGCGCGACCGGCACGTCCTCCAGGTGCTCCAGCAGGCTCGGGCCGGAGTACCACGGCGTCCGCTCCGAGCGCGTCGCGACGTTGTCGCCTTCCAGCGCGGACACGGGGATCGCGAGCACCGAACCGCGCGCGTAGCCCAGCGAGAGCGCGTGCGCGGCGAACTCCTCGGCGATTACGGTGAACGTCGCTTCGTCGTAGTCGACCAGGTCGATCTTGTTCACCGCCAGCACGAGCTGCGGCACGCCCAGCAGGGCCAGCACGGCCGCGTGCCGCCGGGTCTGCTCGATCACGCCCTTGCGCGCGTCAACCAGCAGCACCGCCAGCTGCGCGGTGGACGCGCCGGTCACCGTGTTGCGCGTGTACTGCACGTGCCCCGGCGTGTCGGCCAGCACGAACGACCGCTTGGGCGTGGCGAAGTACCGGTACGCGACGTCGATGGTGATGCCCTGCTCGCGCTCCGAGCGCAGGCCGTCGACGAGCAGCGAAAGGTCCGGAGTGGACAGTCCCTTGTCGACGGACGCGCGCGTGACGGCGTCGAGCTGGTCGGCGAGCACCGACTTCGTGTCGTAGAGCAGCCTGCCGACCAAAGTGGACTTGCCGTCGTCGACGCTGCCGGCGGTGGCCAAGCGAAGAAGCGAGCTCATCAGAAGTATCCCTCACGCTTGCGGTCTTCCATGGCCGCCTCGGACATCCGGTCGTCGGCGCGGGTGGCGCCCCGCTCGGTCAGCCGCGAGGCCGACACCTCGGCGATGACGTCCTCGACGGTGGTGGCGGTGGATTCGATCGCCCCGGTGCACGACCCGTCGCCGACGGTCCGGTAGCGGACGGTCAGCTCGCGCACCTCTTCACCCGGACGCGGGCCGCCCCACGGACCCTCGGCCAGCAGCATCCCGTCGCGCAGGTAGACCTCGCGCCGGTGCGCGTAGTAGATCGACGGCAGCTCGACCTTCTCGCGGGCGATGTAGTTCCAGACGTCGGCCTCGGTCCAGTTGGACAGCGGGAAGACGCGGACCTGCTCGCCCGGGCGGTGCCGGCCGTTGTAGAGGTTCCACAGCTCGGGCCGCTGCCGGCGGGGCTCCCACTGGCCGAAAGCGTTGCGGAGGCTGAAGATCCGCTCCTTGGCCCGGGCGCGCTCCTCGTCGCGGCGGCCGCCGCCGAACACGGCGTCGAACTTGTTCTCGGAGATGGTGTCCAAGAGCGGCGTGGTCTGCAGCGGGTTGCGCATCCCGTCGGCGCGCTCTTCCAGGCGCCCGTCGTCGATCCAGTCCTGGACCTTCGCGACGACCAGGCGCAGGCCGTGGCGCTCGACGACGCGGTCGCGGAACTCGATGACCTCGTCGAAGTTGTGCCCGGTGTCGACGTGCAGCAGCGGGAACGGCACCGGCGCCGGCCAGAAGGCCTTGATCGCCAGGTGCAGCAGCAGCGTCGAGTCCTTGCCGCCGGAGAAGAGGATCACCGGCCGGTCGAACTCGCCCGCCACCTCCCGGAAGATGTGGATGGCTTCGGACTCGAGAGCGGCCAGGTTGTCCTGTGCCGCATCGGTCGCGGGCTCCAAGGTCGTCATGCGTCCCTTCCTCAGCCGTGCAGTCCGCACTCGGTCTTCGACTGACCCGCCCACCGGCCGCTGCGCGGGTCCTGCCCCGGCTCCACCCGAGCCGTGCAGGGGGCGCAGCCGATCGACAGATAGCCGATCGAGACCAGCGGGTTCTCGAGGATCCCGTGCTCGCGTATGTAGCCGTTGAACTCCTCGTCGGTCCACGCCGCGATGGGGTTGACCTTCACCAGGCCGTTGCGGTCGTCCCAGGTGACGATCGGGGTGTTCGCGCGGGTCGGCGCGTCGACCCGGCGGACGCCGGTGATCCACGCCGAGTAGTTCGCCAGGGTCTTGCGCAGCGGCACGACTTTCCGCAGGTTGCAGCACAGCGTCGGGTCGCGGTCGTGCAGCTTCGCGCCGTACTGCGCGTCCTGCTCGGCGACGCTCTGCTCGGCCTGCGCGTTGACGATCTTCACGTCCGGGTAGACGGTCTGGACGGCATCGCGCGTGCCGATCGTCTCCGGGAAGTGGTAGCCCGTCTCCAGGAACAGGATGTCCACATCGGACTTCACCTTGGTGGCGAGGTCGATCAGGACGGCGTCCTGCATGTTGGACGCGACGATGAAGTCGTCGCCGAACGTCTCGACGGTCCAGCGGATCGCCTCGTCGGCGGTCGCGTCGGCGAGTTCTTTCGACGCGCGCTCGGCGAGGGTCTTGTAGTCGGCAGTGGCGGTCATCGGGACACCTCCGGAAGGGACAGTCCGAGGAACTTGACCGAGAAGACCCGGCGACAGGCGGAACACAGCCAGCCGCCGTTCTCTTCCGGCCGCAGATCCTCGTCGCCGCAGTAGGGGCAGTAGTACGGCGTCGCGCGCTCGGTCACTGGAGGGCACTTTCCTCGGCGCGCGCTGCCCACTGCGGGAACCGCTCGCCGGGTTCGCGCCCGGCGACGTAGTTGCGGACGACGCGCTCGACGTACCCGGTCAGCTCGCCCGAGGTCACCTTGTGGCCGCGCAGCTTCCGGCCGAACCCGGCGTCGAGGCCGAGCCCGCCGCCCAGGTGCACCTGGAAGCCCTCGACCTGGTTGCCGTCGGCGTCGGTGACGATCTGGCCCTTGAGGCCGATGTCGGCGGTCTGGATCCGCGCGCAGGAGTTGGGGCAGCCGTTGAGGTGCACGGTGACCGGCGTGTCGAGGCCGTCCTGGATGTCCGCGAGGGACTTCTCCAGGTCCGCGACGAGCTGCTGCGCGCGGGCCTTCGTCTCGACGATGGCGAGCTTGCAGAACTCGAGCCCGGTGCACGCCATGACGCTGCGCCGCCACGGCGACGGCTTCGTCTCCAGCCCCAGCTCGGCCAGCTCCGCCTGGAGCGTCCCGAGCTGCTCCTCCGGGACGTCGAGCACGACGAGCTTCTGCTGCGGGGTGAGCCGGACCCGGCCGGACCCGGCCCGCTCGGCGGCCTTGGCCACGGCGACCAGCGTGCCGCCGGAAACGCGGCCGGCGATCGGTGCCGCGCCCACGTAGAACTTGCCGTCGACCTGCGGGTGCACGCCGACGTGGTCGATCGGCACCGCCGGGTCGACCGGCGGCGGGCCGTCGATCAGCTCGCGCTTGAGGTATTCGTCCTGCAGCACCTGGCGGAACTTCTCCGCACCCCAGTCCTTGACCAGGAACTTGATCCGGGCCCGGGAGCGCAGCCGCCGGTAGCCGTAGTCGCGGAAGATCGAGATGACGCCTTCCCAGACGTCCGGCACCTCGTCCAGCGGCACCCACGCACCGAGGCGCTGGCCCAGCATCGGGTTGGTCGACAGCCCGCCGCCGACCCAGACGTCGAAGCCGGGGCCGTGCTCGGGGTGGTCGACGCCGACGAACGCGACGTCGTGGATCTCGTGCGCGACGTCGGGCTGGCCGGAGATCGCGGTCTTGAACTTGCGCGGCAGGTTCGCGAACTCGGGCTTGCCGATGTAGCGGCGCTTGATCTCCTCGATGGCCGGGGTGCCGTCGAGGACCTCGTCCGCCGCGATGCCCGCGACCGGCGAGCCGAGGATGACGCGCGGGCTGTCGCCGCAGGCCTCCATCGTGGTCATGCCGGCGTTCTCGAGCTTCTGCCAGATCGTCGGGACGTCCTCGATCCGGATCCAGTGGTACTGGATGTTCTGCCGGTCGGTGATGTCGGCGGTGTCGCGCGCGTAGGCCTGTGAGATCTCGCCGAGCACGGTGAGCTGCCCGGTGGTCAGCGCGCCGCCGTCGAGCCGGACGCGCAGCATGAAGTAGCGGTCGTCGAGCTCTTCGGGCTCCAGCGTCGCGGTGCGGCCGCCGTCGATGCCCGGCTTGCGCTGGGTGTAGAGGCCGAACCAGCGGAACCGGCCGCGCAGGTCACCCGGGTCGATGGCGTCGAACCCGCGGTGGGCGTAGATGTTCTCGATCCGCGCCCGCACGTTGAGCGGGTGGTCGTCCTTCTTCGACCGCTCGTTCGGGTTCAGCGGCTCCCGGTAACCGAGCGCCCACTGCCCTTCACCGCGCTTCTGCTTGACGCGCGCGGGGCGGGCGGGGGTCTGGGGCGTGGCCATGGCGGCGTCCTCCGAGAGGCTTTTCGTGGCAGCGGAGGACCACCGGCTCGCGGGTGGCCTCCGGCGCCGGCTGTCCAGAATTCGTGGCAGGTGGTGGCGACGGCAGTCAGCGAACGGGTACGCAGAGGGCGCTGGCGACCCGCAGGAGGTCGACGTGGCGGCGCGCCACGAGGAGAACACCGGCATGAGTCACGGCGTCAGCGTGCCACGTGTCCAATATGTGGTCCAGGCCTGCCCGCATGGTGGGAGAAGGGTCACTCGCCTGGGAGAATGCGGTCGACCAGCAGCCGCACGACCTGCGCGTCCGAGTACTCGGAGAAGGCGTCGGGCAATGTCAACCGCTCGACGGTCAGGCCGGTCAGGGCCAGATAGAGCAGCAGGACGTCGTCGCGTCCGCCGGGCAGCCCGGCGGCTTCGTGGAAGCCGGCGCTGAGGTCGAAGCTCTCCCGCACGGTCGCGGTCAGCGCCGCCGCCAGATCTGGCCGCCGGTTCGCTTCGAGGCGCAGTTCGAGCAGCGCGAGGTAGGAGCTGCGGCGGGTGGTCAGCCGGGTCATCAGGTCGCCGAGCAGCGCGGCGACCCGGGCGGTCGACGGCTCTTCGGCGCGCGGATCGGTCATGACCTCCTCCGGCGCCGACAGCCGGACGTGCACGCGTTCCCCGGCCTCGGCCAGCAGCCGGTCGCGGTCGCGGAAGTAGTTCGACGTCGTCCCCGGCGGCACGCCGGCCTCGGTGTCCACCGCCCGGTAGGTGAGCCCCCGCGCGCCGTCGCGGGCCAGTACTTCGATGGCCGCGTCGGTCAGGGCCGTCCGCCGTTCGGTGTTCTGCCGCACGGAAATCTCCTTGCTTGATTCAAACCACTACGCTTAGAGTACTACAGCCATAGTGGTTTGAAGAGGGGATCCGAGGATGCAGGTCAAGGGTTTCGGGGCGGGGTACCTGGTCGACGACGTCGCCGCGACCACCCGCTTCTACGCGGATGTGATCGGGCTGCCGGTCACGGTCGAGCTGGACTGGTTCGCCAGCGTCAACGCCGGCGCGCCCGGCTACGAGATCAGCTTCGTCCAGCGCGGGCACGAGTCGGTGCCGGCGGGCTACCGGGTCGCGGACACGACCGGGCTGATGTTCGGGCTCGTCGTCGAGGACGCGGCCGCGGAGGCGAAGCGGCTCACCGAGGCGGGTGTGGAACCGGTCACGCCGGTCGTCGACGAGGTCTGGGGGCAGCGGCACTTCTACGTCGCCGATCCGAACGGCGTGCTGCTGGACGTCATCGAGATGATCCCCGTCGACCCGGAGTGGGCGGCGGCGAACACCCCGGCTCGGTAGGGGACAATCGGGGAATGCCCGATTCCCCGACCGACCTCACGCTGCCCGAAAGCGCGCTCAAGGGCGTCGGCAGCCGGCCGTTCGGGGTCTACGTGCACGTCCCGTTCTGCGCGACGCGCTGCGGCTACTGCGACTTCAACACCTACACCGCGGGCGAGCTGGACTCCGGCTCGTCGCCGCAGTCCTGGCTCGACGGGCTGCGACGCGAGCTGGAGCTCGCCGCGAAGGTGCTGGTCGTGCCGCCCGCCGCCGACACCGTGTTCGTCGGCGGCGGCACGCCGTCGCTGCTGGGCGCCGAAGGGCTCGCCTCGGTGCTCGACGCCGTCCGCGACGTCTTCGGGCTCGCTCCGGGCGCCGAGGTGACGACGGAGTCGAACCCGGAGTCGACGTCGCCGGAGTTCTTCGCCGGCATCCGCGAAGCCGGCTACACACGCGTCTCGCTCGGCATGCAGTCGGCCGCGCCGCACGTGCTCAAGATCCTCGACCGCGTGCACACGCCGGGCCGGCCGGGGCAGGCCGCGGCCGAGGCGCGCGCGGCCGGGTTCGACCACGTGAACCTCGATGTGATCTACGGCACGCCGGGTGAGCGTCCCGACGACCTGCTCGCCACGCTCGACGCCGTGCTGGCCGCCGGGGTCGACCACGTCTCGGCGTACGCGCTGATCGTCGAGGAGGGCACGGCGCTGGCCCGCCGCGTCCGCCGCGGCGAGCTGCCCGCACCGGACGACGACGTGCTGGCCGCGGACTACGAAATGATCGACGCGACGCTGTCGGCGGCCGGGTTGCGCTGGTACGAGGTGTCGAACTGGGCGGCCTCCGACGCCGCCCGCTGCCGCCACAACCTCGGCTACTGGCGCGGCGACGACTGGTGGGGCGCCGGTCCGGGCGCGCACAGCCACGTCGGCGGCGTGCGCTGGTGGAACGTCAAGCACCCGGCGCGTTACGCGGCGTTGCTCGCCGACGGCGACTCGCCCGCCGGCGGCCTCGAAGTGCTCACCGACGACGACCAGCACCTCGAGCGGATCATGCTCGAACTGCGCGTCGCGGAAGGACTTCCGCTGGACGTCCTCGACGAGCCGGGGCTCGCCGAAGCCCGCGCCGCCGCGGCCGAGGGCCTGCTCGATCCGTCCGCTTTGGACTCCCGCGGCCGCGCGGTGCTGACCGACCGCGGCCGGCTGCTGGCCGACGGCGTCGTCCGGCGCCTGGCGGGCTGACGGGAATTAAAACCGGGCGCCCGGTCGTTGCTTGTATCGAGCAACGACTTAGGAGGCCCCATGGCGCGCGCGATCAGGTTCGACGAGTACGGCGACGTGGAGGTCCTCCGGGTCGAGGACGTGCCGCGGCCGGCACCGGGCCGGGGGCAGGTGCTCGTCGAGGTCCGCGCCGCCGGGATCAACCCGGGCGAGGCCGCGATCCGGCAGGGCTTCCTGCACGACCGCTTCCCGGCGACGTTCCCGTCCGGCCAGGGCAGTGACTTCGCGGGCGTCGTCGCGGAACTCGGCGAAGGCGTCGAGGAGATCGCCGTCGGCGACGAGGTGATCGGCTGGGTGGACACGCGGTCGAGCCACGCGGAGTACGTCGTGGCGGAGGCTGCGAACCTCACGCCGAAGCCGGACGGGGTCTCGTGGGAAGCCGCGGGCGCGCTGTTCGTCGCCGGCGTGACCGCCTACGCCGCGACCGCCGCGGTGTGCCCGCGCGAGGGCGAGACGGTCGTCGTTTCGGGTGCGGCCGGCGGGGTCGGCTCGCTGGCCGTCCAGCTGGCGCTGCTGTCCGGCGCCACGGTGATCGGCCTGGCCGGTCCCGCGAACCACGCGTGGCTGCACGAGCTGGGCGTCATCCCGGTGTCCTACGGCGACGGCGTGCTCGAGCGGATCAAGCAAGCGGCTCCGGGCGGCGTGCACGCGTTCGTCGACACGTTCGGCTCCGGCTACGTCGATCTGGCGCTGCACCTGGGGATCCACCCCGGGCGGATCAACACGATCATCGACTTCGCGGCGGCGGAAAAGTACAACGTGAAGGCCGACGGCTCGTCGGCGGCGTCGTCGGCCGAGGTGCTGCGCGAGCTGAGCCTGCTGGTGGGCAAGGGATTGCTCGAGGTGCCGATCGCGGCCGTCTACCCGCTGGACGAGGTGCGCGAGGCCTACCGCGACCTGGAGCGGCGGCACACGCGCGGCAAGATCGTCCTGCGGCCCTAGTTCTTCGCCGCCAGGACCTTCAGGCCGGCGAGGTAGACGTCGAGGGCGAACTCCAAGCGTTCGGTCGCCGTCTCGCCGGACAGGAACTCGCCGATCCGCAGCATGTTCGGGAACGCGTCGGCGGGCAGTGAGCGCATGTACGCGACCATCTGCTCGCCGCGCTTCGCGGTCTCGGCTTCGTCGATTTCGCCCCAGGTCCAGCTGCTCGCTTCGTAGGCGTACGCCTTGGCGTAGAGCGCGAGGGCGTCACCCGCGAAGGCCGCTTGCTTCAGCGTCAGGCCGCCCGCGCGCAGCAGGGCCAGCATCGCCTCGCCCTGCCGCAGCGAGCTCGGCGTGACCGGCACGGCGATGTCCCACGCCACGCGGGCGATCCCGGGGTGCGCGACCATCACCCGGATCTGGCCGCGGACCAGCTCCTTGACCTGGTCGTCCCAGCTCGCCGGGTCCGGGTCGGGGATCGGCGCTTCGGCGAGCACGGCGTCGAGCATCAGCTCCGCCAGCTCGTCCTTGTTGGCCACGTGCGCGTAGAGCGACGCCGGTCCCGTCTCCAGCTCCTGCGCGACCCGTCGCATGGTGACCGCGTCCAGGCCCTCCTTCGCCAGGATTTCCAGCGCCGTCTTCACGACGAGGTCCTGGGAGAGCGCGGGTTTCGCGGCGCGACGGCGTGGAGCGCTGCGCCACGGCGGTGGAGGAACGGTCACGCGAACACTGTACTTGACGCGAACAGCGTTCGTATGTAGAACGGTGTTCGTAGAACGAACAGCGTTCGTAAGGGGATCTCATGACTACCGCGGAGACCGAAGTCCGGGCCGTGCTCGGGCGGCTCACCGAAGCCTGGAACGACGGCGACGCGACCGCGTACGGCCGGCTCTTCACCGAAGACGCGGACTACGTGACGTTCTTCGGGCTGAACTTCCCGGGCCGGGAGGCGATCGAAAGCTCGCACCGCGCTCTCTTCGAGGGGCCGCTGAAGGGCTCCAAACTGACCGGGCAGCTCGGCGCGTCGGCGAAGGTGCGGTTCGTCCGCCCCGATGTCGCCGTGGTCGTCGCCGGCGGCGGCTCGTCGGTCGCCGGCGCGGACACCACCGACGAAGGCCGCGAGTCGACGGTCAGCTTCGTGCTCGTCCAAGAGGACGGCGGGTGGCTGATCACGGCGTTCCAGAACACGCGCGTCTCGGATCCGCGCGGGTGAAAACGCTTGCGGAGGCGTCCGGGGTCGTCGCCCGACCGCCCGCGGAGGTGTTCGAGGCGCTGCGGCGCCGCGTGACCGGGGGCGGCTACCCGATGCGGACGGAGGCCGACGCCGGGCGCGGGTTCCTCGCGATCCAGGGTGGCTGGTGGTATCGCGGCGAGTACCGCGTCACGCCCGATCCGGGCGGCTCGCGCGTCGAGCACCGCGTGGTCAACGCGGCCAGCTGGGGACGTTGGGGCGTCCCGCTCGCCAACCGGTTCTTCCTCGGCTTCCGGGCGAAAACGGCTGCCGGTTTTGCCCGGATGCTCGAAGAACTGGGGCGACCCGATGGCCACGAGCCCGAACCTGCGCGTACGGTTGCTTAGGTAAGCCTTAGTAGCTGAGCGAGGAGTTGGCCGATGGCCGAAGCACCCCGGCGGTCCGGACGGCCCGCGGTGAAACTGCGCGTGCTGCGCACCGAGCGGCTGACCCCGCACATGATCCGGATCGTCGCGGGCGGCGACGGAATCGCCGATTTCACGCCCAACGCGTTCACCGACGCCTACGTGAAGGTGCTGTTCAAGGTGCCGGGCGTCGAGTACCCCGAGCCGTTCGACGTCCAGGAGTGCCGGGCGACGCTGCCTCGGGAGCACTGGCCGCGGATGCGCTCGTACACGGTCCGGGCGTTCGACCCGCAAGCCGGCGAGCTGGTCCTCGACTTCGTCCACCACGGGGACGAGGGCATCGCCGGCCCGTGGGCGGCGTCGGCCCGGGTGGGGGACGAGCTGCTGTTGTCCGGTCCCGGCGGTGCGTACGCGCCGGGCGACGAGGCGGACTGGCACCTGCTGGCCGGCGACGAAAGCGCGCTGCCCGCGATCGCGGCGTCGCTCGAGGCGCTCCCGGCGGGCGTCCCGGCGCACGCCGTGATCCTGGTCGAGAACGCCGACGAGGAGCAGGCGCTGGTCACGAAGGCCGACGCGCAGATCACGTGGCTGCACCGGTCGTCCGGCGGCGACGTCGCCGCGGCGGTGCGGGAGCTGCCGTGGCGCGACGGCGTCGTCCAGGCGTTCGTGCACGGCGAGGCGGGGTTCGTCCGCGACCTGCGGCGCTACCTGCTCGACGAGCGCGGGGTGCGGCGCGAGCTGCTGTCCATCTCCGGGTATTGGCGCGTTGGCAAGGACGACGAAGCGTGGCGCGAAGAGAAGGCGGCCGAACGGGCGCGCGAGAAGTAGCCTCGCCGCATGGCGAATCTCAAGGTGGACGTCGACCCGGCCGAAGCGGGGTTCGACGCGGACCGGCTGTCCCGCATCGACGCGCACTTCGACCGGTACGTCGAGGACGGACGGTTGCCGGGCTGGCTCGCGGTGGTGAGCCGGCACGGCCGGATCCTGCACGTCGGTAGCGGCGGGTACAGCGACGTCGAAGCCGGCAAGCCCGTGGAGACCGACACGCTGTGGCGGATCTTCTCGATGACGAAGCCGATCACGTCGGTCGCGGCGATGATGCTCGCCGAAGAGGGCCTGCTGGAGCTGGACGACCCGGTTTCGCGGTGGCTGCCGGAGTTCGCGTCGCCGCGGGTGTACGTCAAGGGGTCCGCGTTGTCGCCCCTGACCGAGCCGGCGCGCTCGCCGATCCGGGTGTGGCACCTGCTGACGCACACGGCGGGCCTGACGTACGGCTTCCACCACGGCCACCCGGTGGACGCGATCTACCGCTCGGCGGGGTTCGAGTGGGGGACGCCGCCGGGTCTGGACCTGGCGGCGTGTTCCGAGCGGTGGGCGTCGTTGCCGCTGGTGTTCCAGCCGGGAGCGGAGTGGAACTACTCGGTGGCGACGGACGTCCTGGGGCGGCTCGTCGAGGTGGTTTCGGGGCAGGCCTTGGACGAGTTCTTCGCGTCACGGATCTTCACGCCGTTGGGCATGACGGACACGGGTTTCGTGGCTTCGTCTCCTTCTCGGCTGGCTGCGTTGTACGTGCCTTCAGCGGACGGCCTGGTGCGCAACGACGCGTTCGGCCGGCTGGGGACATCCCGCCCGGACTGCCTGTCCGGAGGCGGCGGGTTGGTGTCGTCGGCCGCGGATTACTGGCGGTTCACGGAGATGCTGCTGCGCGGCGGAGCGCTGGACGACGTCCGGCTGCTGTCCCCGCGAACGGTGTCGCTGATGGCGTCGAACCACCTGCCGGGTCACGTGGACCTGGAGGAGTACGGGCGGCCGTTGTTCGCGGAGATGCCGTTCGACGGCCACGGGTTCGGGCTGGGGTTCTCGGTGCTGGAGGACCCGGTGAAGGCGCGAACGTTGTCGTCGGCAGGGGAGTTCGCCTGGGGCGGGGCCGCTTCGACGGCGTTTTGGGTGGATCCGGATGAGGATCTGACGGTCGGGTTCTACACGCAGCTGTTGCCGTCGAGCACTTACCGGTTGCGGTCCCAGTTGCGGCAGCTGGTTTACCAGGCGCTGGTGGACTGAGCGGGTTCCGGCGGCCGCACGGTGGTGAGGTACCTCGCCACCGTGCGGCGCAGGTGGTCCGCGTGCTGGTAGATGTCCTCGACCGCCGTGATCGGCAGCCGGGTCTCGACCTTGTTCTCGTCGAACACGCCGAGGTACTTCTTCGACCGGTTGAACCACAGCCGGGCGATCGGCTTGCGGTTGTTGTCGTCCAGGAGGACGCCGAAGTAGGTCTGGGTGTCCCGCGCGGCGATCCGGGCGGCGGGCACCTCGGCACACACGATCGCGCGGACGATCCGGAAGCCCTCGAGCTCCTCCTCGGTCGTGACCACGCGCTCGGCGTCGTCCGCCTCGACGGCCGGCTGGGGCTGCGGCTGCTCGGGTTGCGCGGTGCTGCCGCCCGAGACGCTGACGTAGGAGTCGGGTCCGCCGAGCGCGTTCTTCAGCCGGTCGTTGACCTGCTCGTTCAGGAACTGGCCCGCCGCCTTGGCCACCAGCGGGCCGAACTGCTCCCGGACCTTTTGCGTGAACGGTCCTTCGTACACCCGCGTGGTCAGGAACTTGACCCACTCGTCTTCGGGTTCCTTGAACTGGGCGGCGAGGATGCGCTTCAGCTGCCCGATGTACTTGAGCTCGCCGGCGGCGCTGATGACCGAGCTGGCAGGCGTGCTCGAGCCGGAGCGGGTCGTTGATCTTCTTGGTCTCGACAGCACCTGCACTTGGCCGTCATGCACGATCGCGTGGTCGATCTTCTCGCCCCGCTTCGTGCCCACGTCGGCGGTGAACTCGGGGATCACTCCATGCCGGTCGCCGTTCTGTGCGGGAACGAGGTGTGCGGACGACCGGTCTGTTACGGACTCGGCTTGAAAAAGGAAAAACTCCGCTCCGCCCTCGCCACCCCGGGCGGAGCCTCCGGGTGGTCCCGAAGCTGGACTTCCGCCTCCGCCACTCCCTCCGCGATCACCCGACGCCCCCGGGCGTAGTCCAGCAGCTCCGCCACCGGGCGGTTGTCCGCCGAGTACACCGCCGTGAACCTCTCGAACCCGCGCTCCAGCGCTGCCAGCCCCAGCATGTGCAGCAGCGCCGATGCCAACCCCACCCGGCGCCACGCCGGGGCCACCGCTATCGCCACCTCCGCCATCCGCCGGCCCGTTGCCTCGTAGCGGGCGACCGCCACTCCCGGGCCCTCCAGCGAACGGGCCACCAGGGCGAACCGGCGCTCGTAGTCCAGCACCGTCAGCCGCTCCAACAGGCGGGGTGTCACCCTCGGCGCCGAACCGCAGAAACGGCGGCGGAGCGTCTCCGGGTCGGCCGTGCGGATCGCTTCGCCCAGCTCCGGCGCGTCCTGCGGGGTCAGCGGACGGACGCGCACCCGGCGGCCGTCGCGCAGGAGGAGCGTGCGGTCGAATCCCTTCGGCGGTTCCGTCACCGGCCCACCCTAGCGGCCGCCCGATCGGGCAGGGCCGGTTCGCGAAAATCGAGTACGTTGGCAGCAAAGGGTTTCCGGGGAGGCGGCCATGCGGCGGATCGGGATCGTCGGAGCGGGGCAGGCGGGACTCGTCCTCGGCATCGGCCTGCGGCAACGCGGTTACGACGTCACGGTGTTTGCCGAACGCCCCGCGGAAGACGTCCGCGCGGGGCGGCTCGTCTCCAACCAGTGCCTCTTCCACCCCGCCCTCGAACGCGAACGCGTGCTGGGCATCGACTTCTGGGAAGCCCCGCCCATCCGCGAAGTCGCCTTCGCCGCGGCGGGCGAAGGCGCTGAGCCCGCCATTTCCTGGCGCGTCGGCCTCGACCGGCCGGCCCGGTCGGTCGACCAGCGCGTCAAGGTCGCCGACTGGATGACCGAGTTCGAGCGAATCGGCGGCGACCTGCGCGTCCGCCGCGTCACCCCGGACGACCTCGACGAATGCGCCCGCGAGTTCGAACTGCTCATCGTCGCGGCCGGGCGCGGGCCGCAGTTCGACGCGCTCTTCCCGCGCGACGACGACCGCTCGCCCTACCGCGAACCGCAGCGGGCGATCGGCATCCTCTACGTCGCCGGCCCGCTCGACGCCGTGCCTGGTCTGACCTTCGGCATGGCGCCGGCCGGCGAGTTCTTCCTGCTGCCCGTGCTTTCGGTCCACGGTCCCGTGCACGGCATCGGCTTCTTCGGCCTGCCCGGCGGCCCGATGGACGTCTGGGACGACGTCGCGGACGTCGACCAGCACTACGAGACCGCCCGGAAGCTGCTGCGAACGCACTACCCCTGGCAGGCGACGTTGCTGGACAACGCGCGTCCCGTGGCGCCCACCGAGATGCTGCACGGCCGGATCACGCCGATCGTGCGGCACCCGGTGGGCACGCTGCCGTCCGGGGCGAAGGTCCTCGCGATGGGCGACACCGCGGTGACCAACGACCCGGTCGGCGGCCAGGGCGCCAACATGGCCGCCCGCGCGGCCCGCGCGTACCAGGAGGCCATCGTCGACCGCGGTGACCGCCCGTTCGACGAAGAGTTCATGCACGACGCCTTCGCCCGCTACTGGCAGCACGCCCGCCACGCCACGCGGTTCAACAACGACCTCCTGGCCCCGCCGCCGGACCACGTCCTCGCGACGTTGGATGCCGCCCAGCGCGTTCCCGAGGTGGCGCACCGGTTCGCGCACCTCTTCGAAAACCCGGCCGACTACGAGGGCTGGCTAGGCGACCCCGAAGCGGCGATGGCCTACCTTCAGTCGAAGGGCCCTCGGTCCGGCGCGCAGACCGCACCCCGGGAGGGCACCGAACCGGCGGCGAAGTAACGGTCGAGCGCCGCGTCCACGCACGCGCTCTTGCCGCGCGACCCGTGGCCGTACGTGTCGAGGGTCAGCAGGTGCGCGTTGGCGAGCAGCTTTTCGGTCCGCTGGGCCCCGGCGTACGGCGTCTCCAGGTCACCCTGGCGGTTGGCGAGCAGCAGGATCGGCGCTGTCGGCCGGTTCCACGGCCCCGCATACCGGCCGGGGTCCGAGACGTCCCAGGTAGCGCAGGGGAGCGTCTTGTAGACGTCGTAGGGTCCGAAGCCGCGTCCGACCCGGTCGGCGCGCTGGGCGTAGTCCCACCAGACGGCCGGGTCGCGCGGGTTCGCCGCGTCCGAGCACAGGGTCGCGCCGCCGCCGAGCAAGGAGTCGACGTCCGGCGGGCCGCCGTTCTCCGCCGGTGTGCGGGCGGCCGGATCCGCCAGTGCCTGCAGGAACGCAGCCAGCCGCGGCGCGGCCTGCGCGTCCGTGAGGTAGGTGTGGATCCGGGCGATCGCGCTCTGGTAGGTGACGGTCACCTGCTTGCCCGCGGTGTCCGTCACCGTGATGGGGCCGGCTTCGAGCCGGTCCAGGATCGCGTCGTAGTCGAAGGCGCAGCGCGCCGCGCAGGCGTCCAAAAAGGACTGAAGGGCACCCGGCCCGTCTTCGTAGCCGCGCAGCCGGTAGCTCATCGGGCCCGGGCCGGTCGCCCAGCGCGCCGGGTCGTCGACAGCGTCGAGCGCGAGCGAGCCGACCCGGCCGGGGAACAGGTTCGCGTAGGTCTCGCCGAGGTAGGTGCCGTACGACTTCCCGTAGTACCGCAGCTTCGGCTCGCCGAACGCCGCCCGCAGCCGGTCGAGGTCACGGGCGATCGTGCCGGTCGAAAGATGGTTCGCCAGCGGACCTGCGTTCTGTTCGCACAGGTCTGTCACGGTGCGGGTATCGGCGATCTGCTGTTGCTCCGCCGAGCGGGTCAGCGGGAACGTGCCGAGCGCCCGCTGGAGAACCTCGAGTTGAGACGGATCGGTGAAGCAGTGGATCTTCGAGCTGGCGCCGACGCCGCGCGGGTCGAACCCGACGATGTCGTAGCGCGCGTGCAGGAACGGCGTCAACGCGGGCGCGTACCGCCCGGACGAGCCCGGGCCGCCGGGATTGTAGAAGATGGTCCCCAGCTTGTGGGCCTGGTCGGTGGCGGGCAACCGGCTGACGGCGATCGAAACCGTGCCGGCCGCCGGGTCCTGATAGGACAGTGGGACGTCGAGGTGGCCGCACTGGTACCCGGCGGCGCAGGAGTCTTCCCAGACTATTCCGGCGGGGCTCGCCGCGGCCGCGGGCGCGAGGGCACCCACCGTGAGAGCGGCGGCCCCCAGAGCCAGCGCAGCACGGAGTTTCGAAGAGTTCATGGCCCGATCGTCCCGCCGCCGGGACCGGGGGCGCGCTGGTGCGCACCCCCGGAACCGGGGTAGGGCGGCCCCTACGCGGTCAGCTTCGGGATGATCTGCGACCCGTAGGACGCCAGCGTCGCCTCGCGGTCGTCGTGCATCAAGTACAGCGAGAACTGGTCCACGCCCAGCTCCGCCAGCTCCTGCAACCGCTCCACGTGCGCCGATGCCGGGCCCAGCAGGCAGAAGCGGTCGACGATCTCGTCCGGGACGAACTCCGTCGACGGGTTGCCCGCCTTGCCGTGGTGGCTGTAGTCGTACCCCTCGCGCTCGCGGATGTAGTCCGTCAGCTCGCGCGGCACCGCACCCGACGAGCCGTACCGCGCGACCAGGTCGGCGACGTGGTTGCCGACCATCCCGCCGAACCAGCGCAGCTGTTCGCGCTGGTGGGGCAGGTCGTCGCCGACGTACGCCGGTGCGGCGACGCAGATCGTGATGCCGCCCGGGTCGCGGCCGGCCGCCCGGGCGGCGTCGCGCACCGCGCCGATCGTCCAGCGGGCGATCGCCGGGTCCGCGCACTGCAGGATGAAGCCGTCGGCGTGCTCGCCGACCGTCTGCAGCGCCTTCGGCCCGTACCCGGCCATCCACATCTCGAGCCGCCCGTTGCGGATCCACGGGATCTGCACGGTCTTCTCGTTCATCTCCACCGCGCGGCCTTCGGCGAGGTCCTTGACCACGCGTATGCAGTCGCGCACGGTGGCCAAAGTGGACGGTGGCTTCCCGACGACCCGGTGCGCGGAGTCGCCGCGGCCGATGCCGCAGACCGTCCGGTTGCCGTACATGTCGTTGAGCGTCGCGAACGTCGACGCCATCACCGACCAGTCGCGCGTCCCGGGGCTGGTCACCATCGGCCCCACGACGAGGGACGACGTCGCCGCCAGCACGGCCGAGTAGATGACGAACGGCTCCTGCCACAGCACGCAGGAGTCGAACGTCCAGCCGTAGCGGAACCCGGCGTCCTCGGCGTCCTTCATCAGCCGCACGACGTCCCGCGCGGGCGGGTCCGTCTGCAGCACGATCCCGAAGTCCATGGCCCGCTCCTAATTCAGGTACTGGTTCAGCGAGCGGGACAGGAACTTGCCGTGCGACGTCGAACCCGAGAACCCGGAAGGCGACACGACGACGCGCCCACGCGACAGCACCGTGTGCACCCGGCCGGTGATCTCGAACCCTTCGTACGCCGAGTAGTCGACGTTCATGTGGTGCGTCTCGGCCGAAAGCGTCTGCTTGGCCGAGGGGTCGTAGATCACGATGTCCGCGTCCGAACCCGCCGCGATGACGCCCTTGCGCGGGTACAGCCCGAACATCCGCGCCGGCGTCGCCGAGCACGTCTCGACCCAGCGGCCGAGCGTCAGCTCACCGGCGACGACGCCCTGGTGCAGCAGGTCCATCCGGTGCTCGACGCCCGGCATCCCGTTCGGGATGGCCCGGAAGTCGCCACGCCCCAGCTCCTTCTGGTCCTTGAAGCAGAAGGGGCAGTGGTCGGTGGACACCACGGACAGGTCGTTCGTCCGCAGCCCGCGCCACAGGTCGGCCTGGTGCGACTTCTCCCGCAGCGGTGGTGAAGCGACGTACTTCGCGCCCTCGAAGTCCGGCTTCGCCAAGTCCTCAATGGACAGGTACAGGTACTGCGGGCACGTCTCCGCGAAGACGTTCTGGCCGTCGTTACGCGCCTCCGCCACCGCCGCGAGCGCTTGCGACGCCGACAGGTGCACGATGTACAACGGCGAGCCGGTGACCTTCGCGAGCTGGATCGCCCGCGACGTTGCCTCTCCTTCCAGTTCCGGTGGCCGGGTCAGGCCGTGTTGGACGGGGTCGGTGTTGCCCGCGGCCACAGCCTGCGCCGCCAGCTGGTCGATCGCGATGCCGTTTTCCGCGTGCATCATGATCGTAGCGCCGATTTCCCGCGCTTTCTGCATCGCCAGCAGGATTTCCCCGTCCGTGGAGTAGAACACTCCCGGGTACGCCATGAACATCTTGAAGCTGCCGACCCCGCCGTCGACGCAGGCTTCCATCTCCTTCAACGACTGGTCGTTGACGTCGGAGACGATCATGTGGAAGCCGTAGTCGATCGCGCAGTTGCCGTCGGCCTTGGCGTGCCATTTGTCCATAGTAGACAACAGTGACGTGCCCTTGGCCTGCACGGCGAAGTCGATGATCGTGGTCGTGCCACCCCACGCCGCCGCGGTGGTGCCAGTCGAGAACGTGTCGACCGAATGCGTGCCGCCGAACGGCATCTCCATGTGCGTGTGCGCGTCGATGCCGCCGGGCAGCACGTACTTGCCGGTGGCGTCGATCGTCTCGTCGCCGGTCAGCGTGCCGGGCGCCCCGACGGCGGCGATGGTTTCGCCGTCGACGAGGACGTCCGCCAGGAGCGCGCCCGACGGCGAAACGACCTGGCCACCCTGGATGAGCGTGGTCATCAGGCCTCCGTGAGGGGGCCGTAGGTGTCCGGCCGGCGGTCGCGGTAGAACGCCCACAGGTCCCGGACCTCGTCGAGCTGCGCCATGTCGAGGTCGCGCACGACGACCTCGTCGTCGGTGTCGGACGCGGCGTCGCCGATCAGCTGGCCGCGCGGGTCGGCGAAGTACGTCTGGCCGTAGAAGTCGTTGTCGCCCAGCGGTTCCTTCCCGACGCGGTTGATCGCGCCGACGAAGTACTCGTTCGCCACCGCGGCCGCCGGCTGCTCGAGCCGCCACAGGTACTGCGACAGCCCGCGGCTGGTCGCCGACGGGTTGAACACGATCTTCGCCCCGGCCAGGCCCAGCGCGCGCCACCCTTCCGGGAAGTGCCGCTCGTAGCAGATGTAGACGCCGATGCGGCCCACGGCGGTGTCGAACACCGGGTAGCCCAGGTTCCCGGGCCGGAAGTAGAACTTCTCCCAGAAGCCCTTGACCTGCGGGATGTGGTTCTTGCGGTGCTTGCCGAGGTAGGTGCCGTCGGCGTCGATCACCGCGGCGGTGTTGTAGTACACGCCGGGCTGCTCGACCTCGTACATCGGCACGACCAGCACCACGCCGTGGCGCTCGGCCACCTCCTGCATGAGCTTGGTCGTCGGGCCGTCCGGGATGCCCTCGGTGTAGGAGTAGTAGTCGGTGTCCTGCACCTGGCAGAAGTACGGCCCGTAGAACAGTTCCTGGAGGCAGACGACCTGGGCGCCCTGCGAGGCGGCGGTGGCGATGTGGTCGACCGCCGCCTTGATCATGGACTCCTTGTCACCCGTCCACCGCTGCTGGATCAATCCGGCTCGGACGACGCTCACTTGCTTCCTCCTTGTTAGTGGACATGGACAGGGCGGCGAAGACGACGAACGCGCCGACGAAGCCGACCACCCAGTTGTAGTCGTAAAGCGGCTTGAGGAACGGGATCAGGCCGCCGTCGGGGAACGGGCCGGAGTCGGCGGCACTGTAGGCGCCACCGACCGCCAACAGGGCTCCCACCAGCGTGGCGACCAGCGCGCGCCAGTTCCAGCCGCCGCTGAACCAATACACCCCATCGGGTGTGTAGAGGTCCTTCAGCCGCAGCTTCGTGCGGTTGACGACCCAGTAGCCGGCGACGAGCACCCCGGCGACCGCGCCGAGCAGGCCGCCGTAGAAGCCGAGCCAGGCGAAGATGTAGATGTTCGGGTCGGAGTACAGCCGCCACGGCTGGATGAGGACGCCGATGACGCCGGTGATCCCGCCGCCGACCGCGAACGTGATCTTCTTCGGGAACGCGTTCGAGAAGTCGTAGGACGGGCTGACCACGTTGGCCGCGAGGTTCGCCGAGATCGTCGCGAGTACCAGCGCGACCAGGGCGACGACGACCACGGCCGGGCTGGTGAACTTGTCGGCCAGCTTCGCCGGGTCCCAGATGTCCTCGCCGTAGAGCACGTGCCCGCCCGACGTCGTCAGGATGGCCACGATCGCGATGAACGTCATCGTCGTCGGCAGGCCGAGGATCTGGCCGCGGACCTGCTTGCGCTGGCTGCCGCCGAACCGCGTGAAGTCCGGCATGTTCAGCGACAGCGTCGACCAGAACGCGATCATCGCCATCAGCGACGGCGCGAACACCTTCCAGAAGTCCGGGCCCCAGCCGAGCTTGCCGCCGTCGGACAGGATCGGGCCGAGCCCGCCCGCCTTGACCAGCACGTACCCGAGCATGATCAGGAAGCCGACGGACACCAACGGCGCCGTCCAGTTCTCGAACCGGCGGACCGCCTCCATGCCGCGCCAGATGATGAGCATCTGGCCGATCCAGAAGACCACGAAGGACAGCCAGAGCGTCCAGTGCTGCCCGGCGACCACGGACGAGTCGCGCCACCACGAGCCGAGCAGGCGCCCGAGGATGACGTAGATGGCCTCGCCGCCGACCCACGTCTGGATGCCGAACCAGCCGCACGCGATGAACGCGCGCAGCAGCGCGGCCAGGTTCGCGCCGCGCAGGCCGTAGAACGCGCGGGCGAACACCGGGAACGGGATGCCGTACTTCGTGCCGGCGTGGCTGTTGAGCAGCATCGGCGCGAGCACGACGAGGTTGCCGATCGTGATCGTGATCAGCGCCTGCACCCAGTTCATGCCGAGCGCGATGAGCGACGCGGCCAGGGCGTAGCTGGGGATGTTGTGCGCCATCCCCATCCAGAGCGCGAAGTAGTTGTAGGTGGTCCAGGTCCGTTTTTCGACGGGGACGGGGGCCAGCTCTTCGTTGAAGAACCGGCTGCCTTCGAGAGACCCGACGTCGGCGGGGTCGAGCTCGACCCGGCCGTCGTCGTGCACGCGCTGGTCTGCGGGTGTCGGCGCCATTGCGGAATCCTGCGCGCCTGCTCAGCGCCGGGGCAACGGCAGTCTGTTCACTCTTCGCTGATCAGGAGTGCAGTCTGTCGATTGCGCGAACGGGCTCCCGAGTGCATGACCTGCGTCACACATCTGGGCGCAACGAACCGGCAAAGCGGGTGAAACGTCTGCACAAGATCTCCACACTTCACGCGAACCGTCTCCACCGGGGGTGCATAGGGTCGTGGCCATGGAACCGGGTGGGCGGCGGGTGCTGGTCGTCGAGGACGACGTCACGATCGCCGCGTCGATCGCGGCCCGGTTGCGGGCCGAGGGGTTCGCGGTGGACGTCGCCCACGACGGGCCGGCGGCGGTCGAGGCGGACACGTCTTCCGAGCCCGACCTGGTCGTGCTGGACGTGATGCTCCCGGGGTTCGACGGCCTGGAGGTCTGCCGCCGGATCCAGGGGCGGCGCCCGGTGCCGGTGCTCATGCTGACCGCGCGCGCCGACGAGACGGACATGCTGGTCGGGCTGGGCGTCGGCGCCGACGACTACCTCACGAAGCCGTTCTCGATGCGGGTGCTGACGGCGCGGGTGCACGCGCTGCTGCGGCGGGTGGAGCGCTCGTCGGCCGGTGCTTCCGGCGCCCGGATCGTGCTGGGCGACCTCGAGATCGACGTCGACCAGCGGCGCGTCGCGCGGGCGGGCGTCGCGGCGCAGCTGACGCCGATCGAGTTCGACCTGCTGGTGCACTTCGCGCGGCGCCCGCGGGTGGTGCAACCGCGCGAACGGCTGCTGTCGGAGGTGTGGGACTGGGACGTCCACGGCATGTCCGCGGGCACCCGCGCGGTGGACAGCCACATCAAGGCGCTGCGGCGGAAGCTCGGCGCGGACCTCATCCGGACCGTGCACGGCGTCGGCTACGCGTTGGAGGCGGGATCGTGAACCTCGTGCCCCGGCCGCTCGACCGGATCCGGTCGATCAAGCTGAAGCTGGCGATCCTGATGGTGGCGTCCGGCGGGATCGCGTTCGCGTTCTTCAACTGGCAGATCGGCTGGCTGCCGCCGAGGACGACGATCACCGCGATGGTGCTGGCGCTGGTGTTGTCGCAGGTGCTGGCCCACGGGATGACCCGGCCGTTGCGGGAGATGACGGCGGCGGCGCGCGCGATGGCGAAGGGCGACTACACGCGCCGGATCCGCGCGACCACGCGGGACGAGGTGGGCTCGCTGGCGTCCGCGTTCAACCAGATGGCGGGCGACCTCGGGGACGCGGACCGGCAGCGGCGCGAGCTGATCGCGAACGTGTCCCACGAGCTGCGGACGCCGATCACGGCGTTGAGCGGGGTGCTGGAGAACCTGGTCGACGGGGTCGAAGATCCGGATCCCGCCACGTTGAAGACGGCGCTGCAGCAGACCGAGCGCCTGGCGACCCTGGTGGACGAGCTCCTGGACCTTTCGCGGCTCGACGCGGGCGCGATCCCGCTGCACAAGACGTCGTTCCCGCTTTCGTCGTTGCTTTCGGAGGCGGTCTCCGAGGCGGCTTTGGTGCGCGGGGTGAGGTTTTCGGTGTCGGTCTCGCCGCCGGACGCTGTGGTGACGGCGGACCGGGGCCGGCTGTTCCAGGTGGTGGCGAACCTGCTGGAGAACGCGGCGCGGCACGGCCCGGCGGGTGGCTCGGTCGAGGTGCTGGCGGAGGTCCGGCCGGCCGAAGTGCGCATCGACGTGTGCGACGAGGGGCCGGGCATCGCGCCGGCGGACCGGGTGCGGGTGTTCGAGCGGTTCACGCGGGGGGAGCGCTTGACCGGCGGGGGGACCGGGCTGGGGTTGGCGATCGCCCGGTGGGCGGTCGAGCTGCACGGCGGGACGATCGAGGCCGTGGGGGCCGGGAGCCGGATCCGGGTGACGCTTCCGACGGGGTAGGCCGGGCCGGGCTCGGCGCGATGACGTGAACGAGTCGTTCATGAGCTTCACGGTGGGGATGTGGCGGCCGGGGCGAAGACCGGCACGGTCCTGATGGGTCACCGCGTCGGCTGCGATCATTTGCGAATGCGAACGATAGGTGGGGACGATGCCGAAGAGCAAGATCGGTCAGCCGGGCGCGGATAGGGGCGTACCGCGGGGCAAGCGGCCGGCGGGAGGCGATCGCGGGGGTGGCCGGGCTGCCGATGGCTCGCGGGCCGGGGGAGTTGCCGCGCCCGGAGTTGCGTCAGGTGGCCGGGCTGCCGATGGCTCGCGGGCCGCTGGAGTCGCCGCGCCCGGAGTCCGGTCGGGTGGCGGGGTTGCCGATGGCTCGCCGGCCAGGGGAGTTGCCGCGCACGGCGTCGCGTCAGGTGGCTGGCCTGCCGATGGCTCGCCCACCGCCGGGGTTGCCGCGCCCGCAGTCGCGGCGGGTGGCGGGGTTGCTGTTGCCGCTCCTCCCGTCCTCCTCCGGCAGCTGCCGCCGCCGAAGTCGGCCGTTGTTCCGCTGCCGCCGGCCGTTCTTCCGGCCGCCGGCCTCGCCGGGGTGGGCGCTGCCCTCGTGCTGCCCGTCGACCGGCCCGGGGTCGGGTGGTTGCTCGCCGGGCTGGCCATGACCGCGGCCGTCTTCTTCGCCGATCGGCGGTCGTCGCCCGGTGCCGGGTCCTTCACCTGGGCCAACGCCGGGTGGGCCTTGCTCACCCTCGCCCTGCTCGGGATGGGGACCGTGCGGGCGTCCGGGTGGCTGTTCGTCCTCTGCGTGCTCGGCGCCGTCGTCGCGGGATCGCTGGCCGTCGTGGGGAAGCGGACCGTCAACTCGGTCTTGTACGACATGCTCGCCGTCCCGCTCGAAGCGTTGCGTGCGGTTCCGTGGGCCGGTCGCGGGGTGGGACGGTTCGCCGCCCGCCGCGACGGCGTTGCCCGGCGGATCGCCCTTGCTGTGCTCGCCGCGGCTGCGCTCGTCGCGGTTTTCGTGCCGCTGCTGGCCAGTGCCGATGCCGCCTTCGCCGCCGTGGTCAGCGCTGTCGTTCCCGACCTCAGCGTCGACGTTCTCGTGCGGTGGTGCTGCGTCTTCGCCGTCGCCGCGTTGCTCGTCGCCGGGGCCTGCTACTTTCTCGCCGCGCCACCGCATCGCGCGACCGAAGAAAGTCCACACCGGACTCGATACGGTCTGGAATGGACGGTCCCGCTCACCGTTCTCGTCGTGCTGTTCAGTGTTTTCGTCGCCGTCCGGCTGGTCGTGCTGTTCGGGGGCACCGAGTACGTCCTGCGCACGAGCAACCTGACGTCCGCCGAGTACGCGCGCGGCGGCTTCTGGCAGCTGTGCACCGTCACCGTGCTGACGCTGGGCATCGTCGCCGCGGCGCTGCGGTGGGCGCCGAACGTCGCCAAGGCCGACCGGCTCCGGCAGCGCGTCCTGCTCGGGGCGCTGAGCGGGCTCAGCCTGGTGCTCGTCGGGTCGGCGTTGAGTCGCATGTGGACGTACCAGGAGGCGTACGGGTTCACCGTCCTGCGGCTGCTCGTCGAGGTCTGCGAACTGTGGTTCGGCGCGGTGTTCGTCCTGGTGTGCGCGTCGCTGGTGAAGCTCCGCTCGACGTGGCTGCCCCGCGCGGCGATCGGCACCGCCGCCGCTGCACTGTTGGTCCTCGCTGTTCTCGACCCCGAACGGCTGATCGCCGACGCCAACCTCGACCGCGCGGCCGCCGGCAAACCCCTGGACCACGGCTACCTAGCCGGCTTCTCGACGGACGTGGTCCCGGTGGTGTCGGCCCGGCTGCCGGAGCCGCTGCGGACGTGCGTCCTGCGCCAGGTCCTCGCGGGCGACACCCCGGACGGCTGGCCGGCGTGGAACCTGAGCCGCGCGAGCGCCCGCGAGGTGACGCTCGGCACCTGCTGAACCACCGGAGCGCGCGGTGCGTAGTTAAAAGCAATGCGCGGAAGCCACCGGGCCGTCGTGGGGGCGCCCCGGCGGCTTCCGCGCGCCAACCCTGGCCACGAAGGCCTCCCACGATCGGGTGGTGACGGAGAGTGTGCCGCCGGCGGGATCCTTGCTGTCGCGGATCTGCGACAGGCCGGCGAGGCGCACTTCCACGCAAGCCTCCTGCTCGCCGCTGAAGGAAGATTTCCGCCAGTTCACTTCAGGCCTCCAGCTCGGTGATCACCCCTTGGATGAGCTGGTCGGAGTGCTGTTCGCTCAGCGCCAGGGAAGTCAGGGTTTCAATGGCTGTGCGATAACCAGCCACATCGTGCGCGTCGTAAGGGCTTGTCTCATTTGGCGAGTTTCTTGTAGCAGGTGATGGCGGCGGCGAGGGTAAGGAAGGCGAGGTAGTGGGTGGGTTTGCGTTCGTAGC